>NZ_LQPV01000023.1:0-44489 GCF_002101935.1 Mycobacterium sp. IEC1808
TGGATCCCCCCACCCCACCTCGACCACGGCCAACCCCGCACCAACACCTACTGGCACCCCGAAAAACTCCTCCACACCGACGCGGAAGACGACGACGACGATGACGACGCGGCGTAGCGTGAGCGCGTGACTGAACGGCGCACGCTGCTATTGATGCGGCACGCGAAATCCGATTACCCGGAGGGCGTCCCGGATCATGATCGGCCGTTGGCGCCGCGCGGCATCCGGGAGGCCGGGCTTGCCGGGGACTGGTTGCGCGCCAATGTTCACGCGATCGACGCCGTGCTGTGCTCCACCGCGACGCGGGCGCGGCAGACGTTGGACAGGACGGGCATCGACGCCCCGGTGCGCTACAGCGAGCGGCTCTACGGCGCCACCCCGGGGACGATGATCGCGGAGATCAACGAGACGGGCGACGATGTCGGCACTCTGCTGGTCGTCGGTCACGAGCCCACGATGTCCGGGCTCGCGATAATCCTGGCCGCCGATGACGGCACGGACGTCGCTGTGCTGGAACGCATCTCGACGAAATTCCCGACGTCGGCCATCGCCGTGCTGGCGGTGCCGGGCGCGTGGAAGGGACTCGAACCGGGCGGGGCCGCGCTGACCGGCTTCGAGGTCCCGCGCTAGCTGTTGGTGGACAGCGTCAGCTCCATCAGCTTGAGCGCCTGCCCACAGGCATCAATCCCGGGCACCTGGGGGTTGACCCACCACCCGACCACCCCGGCCGCGTTGCTCGCCACGCCGCACGCGCCGTTCGGGTCGTCCGGGCGCATCACGATCGACTCGATACCCGCGATCGAGCGGTTCTCGACCTTGTACTTGAGGAAGTCGGCCACCTTGCGCTCTTCGCCTAGGCTGCCCTGCTCGAACCAGAACCGGGAGATATCGATCAGCCCGGCCGGGTTCGCCGCCTGCCACCGGCAGATGGCCCCGACGAACGTGCTCTGGATGTCCAGCGGATCGGCGCCGACGGTCTTGGCCAGGATATCGCTGGTCAACACCTCGCACTCCTTGAGCAGGTTCGGGTACTGCTGCTGAGAGGTGTTGTTGCGCGGGGGGTTGCCGCCCGCCTTGATGGCGTTACCCCCGATGGACCTCGAACATCCGGTCAACACCAACAGCGCGGCAAACACCACGGCAACGGCGGCTCGCGCGGCTCGTCGGCTCATTTGGAGTTCGCAATCGACTGACGGGCCAGTTCCTTGGCTATGTCGCAGGGCGGCGGGAACGGCTTCTGGCTGAAGCTGACCGACCATTCGATGAAGTCGTCCTGAAATTGGATGCCCACCTCGCAGAGCGAGTCGCCCAGGTTGGGCTCGTTGCCGACGGCGATGAAGCCGCCGTGGCCGTTGATGTTGATGTCATCGACGCTGGCGCGCGACAGCTCCTCGGTCTTGCGTTCACGTCCGATCGGGCTGCCGCGATACCAGGAAAAGGAGAAGTGCGGGCCGAGGATCCCGCCGCCCGCCAGCCACTGGCACCCGACCGAGTTCCGGGCGGTGTTCACCAGCCCGGTCACCTTCGTCAGCTCCGACACGGTCTGATCGTTGATGCCGCCGCATTGCGGGAACATCGGCCCGTGGTGGCCCTCGCCGTTGCCCGGCGTCGACGATGCCGTCGCTCCCGGTTTGTTGTCGCCGGAACCCGAGCATCCCGCAATCGTCGGGATCAGAATCGCTAAGGCCGACGCCACGAGAGCCAGCGCCCTCGCGCCTCGCCTTCTGCTCGTCACACGATGCACTGTAGCGGGATCGCGGCGGCCAACCGCTGACGCCGCGCCTGAGCAGGCATTTCGGCCCCGTGTTGACGAGCGCGGGGCGCGCCGTATGCGACAGTTACCAGATGCTCCTGGCACTGCTGCGCCAGTACATCCGGCCGTACCGGCGGCTGGTTGCGGTGCTGCTGGTGCTCCAGCTGACCAGCACCCTGGCGTCGCTGTACCTGCCCACGGTCAACGCCTCGATCATCGATGAGGGCGTCGCCAAGGGCGACACCGCCACCATCGTCCGGCTCGGCATGGTGATGCTTTCGGTCACCGGGTTGCAGGTGCTGTGCGCGGTCGGCGCCGTCTACGTCGGCTCGCGGGCGGGCATGGGCTTCGGCCGCGACCTGCGCCAGGCGATCTTCGAACACGTCACCACCTTCTCCGAGCACGAGACCGACCGATTCGGCGCGCCAACCCTGCTGACACGCAGCACCAACGACGTCCGGCAGATCCAGTACCTTGTCCAGATCGGCGGCACCGTGCTGATCACCGCTCCGATCATGTGCGTGGGCGGCATCGTCATGGCCCTGCACCAGGAGGCGGCGCTGGCCTGGCTGCTGCTGGTCAGCGTCCCGGTGATGGCGGTGACCAACTACTTCGTCATGTCGCGCATGCTGCCGCTGCTGCGCCGGCTGCAAGGCCTGATTGATGGCATCAACCGCGTGGTGCGCGACCAACTGTCCGGCGTCCGGGTGGTCCGTGCGTTCGCCCGCGAGGGCTACGAGCGCGACCGGTTCGCCCGCGCCAACACCGCGCTGTCGAACACCGCGCTGGCCGCCGGCAATTTACAGGCGCTGATGCTCCCGCTGACCACGCTGACCATCAACGTGTCCAGCGTCGCGCTGATCTGGTTCGGCGGCCTGCGCATCGACCGGGGCCAGATGCAGGTCGGTTCGCTGACCGCCTTCCTGGTGTACTTCACCCAGATCCTGATGGCGGTCCTGATGGCCACGATGACGCTGGTGGTGCTGCCGCGCGCGGCGGTGTGCGCCGAACGGATCACCGAGGTGCTCGACACCCGCGCCGCCGTGCAGGACCCACCGAACCCGAGGTTCCCGCGCGGCGGGATCGCGGGCGTCGTGCGGTTGGACGGCGCCGCCTTCACCTATCCGGGCGCCGATCGCCCGGTGCTGCAAGACATTTCGTTCGCTGCGACGCCCGGGACGACGACCGCGATCGTCGGGAGCACCGGTTCGGGCAAGTCGACGCTGATCTCCCTGATCTGCCGGCTCTACGACGTCACCTCGGGCGCCGTGCTGATCGACGACGTCGACGTCCGCGACTACCACACCGAGCGGCTCTGGTCGGCGATCGGGCTGGTGCCCCAGCGCGGCTACCTGTTCTCCGGCACCGTGGCCGAGAACCTAAGCTACGGCGCGGCTCCCGGCCAGGTGGTGACGGACGACGAAATGTGGGAGGCGTTGCGGATAGCCGACGCCGACGGGTTCGTGCGCGCCCACGATGACGGGCTGCACATGCGCGTCGCCCAGGGCGGCATCAACTTCTCCGGTGGCCAGCGGCAGCGGCTGGCGATCGCGCGGGCCGTCATCCGCCGCCCCGCGATCTACCTGTTCGACGACTCCTTCGCCGCGCTCGACGTGCACACCGACGCCCGGGTGCGCGCGTCGCTGGCGCGGGCGCGCGGTGACGCCACGATAATCGTTGTCACCCAACGTGTTTCCACCGCGGCCCAGGCCGACCAGGTGATCGTCGTCGACGGCGGGAAACTGGTGGGCGCGGGCACGCACGAATCGCTGCTCGCGGAATGTCCCACCTATGCGGAATTCGCCGACTCGCAGTCGGTGGGGGCCGGGGTGGGGGGTGAGCAATGACCGTGGCGCCCGTGGCACCGGCGGCGGGACGCTCCCGCGACTTCTGGGCATCGGCGACCCGGCTGGTGAAACGGCTTGCGCCGCAACGGCGCCTGAGTGTCGCGGTGATCGCGCTGGGCGTCACCGGCACGGCGATCGGGGTGGTCGTGCCGCGAATCCTGGGCCACGCCACCGACCTGCTGTTCGACGGCGTCATCGGGCGGCAGTTGCCGGCCGGGGTCAGCAAGGCGCAGGCCGTCGCCGCCGCCCGCGCCCGGGGCCAGAACGCGTTCGCCGACCTGCTGTCCGGGATGAACGTGGTGCCGGGGCGGGGTGTGGACTTCGGGGCGGTGGCCCGAACGCTGGCGCTGGCGCTGGCGCTGTATGTTGTTTCCGCGCTGCTGATTTGGGCGCAGGTCCGGCTGCTCAACGTCACGGTGCAGCGCACCATGGTCGCGCTGCGCTCGGACGTCGAGGACAAGATCCACCGGCTGCCGCTGGCCTACTTCGACGGGCGCCAACGCGGCGAGGTGCTGAGCCGGGTCACCAACGACATCGACAACGTGCAGTCGTCGCTGTCGATGACGATCAGCCAGCTTTTGACGGCGGCCCTGACGGTGGTGGCTGTGCTGGCGATGATGGTGTCCATCTCCCCGCTGCTGGCCGGCATCACGCTGCTGGCCGTGCCGATCTCGCTGCTGGCGACGCGGGCGATCGCGCGGCGTTCGCAGCGCCTGTTCGTCGCCCAGTGGCGAAGCACCGGGCGCCTGAACGCCCACATCGAGGAGACCTACAGCGGATTCACGGTGGTCCGGACGTTCGGCCATCAGGCCGCGGCGCGCGAGCAGTTCCGCCGCCTCAACGACGAGGTCTACCGGGCCAGCTTCGGCGCCCAGTTCTTCTCCGGCCTGGTGGCGCCGGCGACGGGGTTCATCGGCAACATCGGCTACGCCGCGGTCGCCGTCGTCGGCGGCCTGCAGGTGGCCACCGGGCAGATCACGCTGGGCAGCATCCAGGCCTTCATCCAATACCTGCGGCAGTTCAACGCGCCGGTGAGCCAGGTGGCCGGGATGTACAACACCCTGCAATCCGGCGTGGCTAGCGCCGAGCGGGTGTTCCAGCTGCTCGACGAGCCCGAGGAGCCGCCGGACCTGGAGCGGGCATTGCCGCGGTCCAACGGCGGCCGGGTCGAGTTCGAGCACGTGAACTTCGCGTACCGGCCGGGCACGCCGGTGATCCACGACCTGTCGCTGGTGGCCGAGCCGGGCAGCACGGTGGCGATCGTGGGCCCGACCGGGGCGGGCAAGACCACGATGGTGAACCTGCTGATGCGGTTCTATGACGTCGACTCGGGCCGAATACTGATCGACGGGGTCGACATCACCGCCGTGAGCAGGCAGTCGCTGCGATCGGGAATCGGCATGGTGCTGCAGGACACCTGGCTGTTCGACGGGACGATCGCGGAGAACATCGCCTACGGCCGCCCGGAAGCCACCGAAGACGAGGTGATCGAGGCCGCCAAGGCGGCGTACGTGGACCGGTTCGTGCGCACCCTGCCGTCCGGCTACCAGACCCGGGTCAGCGGCGACGGCGCGAACATCAGCGCCGGTGAGCGCCAACTCATCACCATCGCCCGCGCGTTCCTCGCCCGGCCGCAGCTGCTGATCCTGGACGAGGCGACCAGCTCGGTGGACACCCACACCGAGGTCCTGGTCCAGCACGCCATGCGCGAGCTACGTCGCGGCCGCACGAGTTTCATTATCGCGCACCGCCTTTCGACCATCCGCGACGCCGACCGCATCGTCGTCGTCGAGGCCGGCCGCATCGTCGAACAGGGCAGCCACGCCCAACTGCTGGCGCGGCGCGGCGCCTACTACGCGATGACTCGGGCTTAATCAAAGAAATCGTTGAGGATCCGTCAAGGGTCCGGCTGCAACCTTGGCGCATGTTCGCATTTCGCATCGCCGCAGCCGTCGCAACCGCTCTCGTCGGCGCCGCCGTCGGGCTCGCGGTGGCCACCGCGGGCGTCGCATCGGCCGGCACCGTCGACGACGCCTTCATCACGGATATCAGGGGCGCCGGCATCGGAATCGACTCGCCGCAGGCCGCGATCATGGACGGCTACCTGGTGTGCGTGGAGCTCAACGCCGGCAGCAGCGGGCCGGAGATCGCCCGTCAGGTGCTGAGCGAGACCAATTTGACCACCAAGCAGGCGGACTACTTCGTCGTCGTCGCCGCCAAGGCCTACTGTCCGCAATTCGCCAAGTGACGCCGAGAAGCAAAGGACTGGCCATGAAGCCGAACCGGATCGCCACGGCCACAGTCACATTCGCGGTTCTCGCGATTGCGTTCGGTGTGGCCGCCCCGGCCAATGCGGCCTCCGAGGCCGTGTACGGCGACCCCGTCGCCGCCGGCAAGTTCTGGCACCAGCAGCAGTACGACGACTGCGTCCTGATGTCCAGCGCCGACGTCATCGGTCAGATCACCGGCGAGTCGCCGTCAGAGGCCGCCATCATCGAGAAGGCCCACTCGACTGCGAGCGTGGTTCACGGCGGCCCGATCTACACCAAGCCGGCCAACCCGGACGACCCGAATTCGGGGGACGGCGCCAGCATGGCGGACATTCCCGCGTTGCTCGCGCATTATCGGGTGGCCGCGGTGGTCATCGACAGGGACGACCGCGCGGTGAGCGGAATCCGCTCGGGCATCGCGGGGCTCAAGCAGGCGCTCGGCGGCGGCCACAAGGTGATCGCCAGCGTCAACGGCGAAATCATCTGGCACGAGCCCGTCGACGCGAGGGACAAGAGCGGCAACCCGGTGTCCGACCACGCGGTGGTGGTGACCGGTGTCGACGTCGCCCACGGCATCGTCCACCTCAACGACAGCGGCATCGCCGAGGGCCGTGACGAGCAGGTTCCCATCGAGCTTTTCGTCAAAGCTTGGGACACGAGCGACGAGTTGATGGTGGTCACGCTGTAGATCGCGTTGGGGTGTTACCGAATTCGCGAAGTTCGTATCACAATCAATGAACGCAACGCCGCGGAAGACGGGAGGGTGTGACGCGCGATGGTCGAGAAACGCCTCGAGTTCGGTCTGCTCGGGCCGCTGGAAATGAGCGTTGACGGGAACCTGGTTCCCCTCGGCACCCCCAAGCAGCGGGCCGTGGGGGCCATGTTGCTGATGAACCGCAACAGCCCGGTCGGCGTTGACAGGCTGATCACGGCTCTGTGGGAGGAGTCGCCGCCGTCGGGGGCGCGGGCCAGCATCCACTCCTACGTCTCCAACCTGCGCAAGCTGCTCAGCGGCGCCGGAATTGACCCCCGGGTGGTGCTGGCCGCGGCGCCCCCGGGCTACCGCCTCAGCATCCGCGACAACGCTTGCGACATCGGGCGATTCATCGCCGAGAAGACCGCGGGCGTGCATGCGGCCGCCGCGTCCCGGTTCGAACAGGCGAGCAAGCATCTGTCGGCGGCGCTGGCGGAGTGGCGCGGGCCGGTGCTCGAGGACCTGCGCGACTTCCAGTTCGTCGACACCTATGCCACCTCCCTGGTCGAGGAGAAGATTCTGGTGCACACGGCCAAGGCGGAGGCCGAAATCGCTTGCGGGCGTGCCTTTGCCGTGATCACCGAGCTCGAGGCGCTGACCGTGGAGCACCCCTACCGCGAGCCGCTGTGGGCCCAGTTGATCACGGCGTACTACCTCACCGAGCGCCAATCCGACGCGTTGGCGGCCTACCGCCGCGTGAAGGAGACGCTCGCCGACGAGCTCGGGATCGACCCGGCCCCCAACCTGCGCGCTCTCAACGAGCGGATCCTGCGCCAGGAGCCGTTGGACGTCAAGAAGATCGCCGTGACCACCGCCGCGGTCACGCAGACGGTCATGGATCAGCACACCAGGGTTTCCGAGCGCAACGCCGTCGCGCATCTGCGCGAAGCGTCGGGGAAAAGCTATCCGGTGCAGGAGGCCGCGACCCGCATCGGGCGCCTCAGCGCCAACGACATCGTGCTGGACACCCCCAAGGTCAGCCGCCACCACGCCGTCATCGTCGACACCGGCACCAGCTGGGTGATCAACGACCTGCGCTCCTCGAACGGCGTGCAGGTGCAGGGCGAGCGCATCCGCTCAGCGACCCCGCTGCAGGACGGCGACCGCATCCGCATCGGCGAGCACGAGTTCACCTTCGAGGTCAGCCAGGGATAACGCGGGCATCAAGATTTCGTTGAGAATCCTCCAAGGGTGGGGCCCGAAGCTGAGCACACCAACGGGCCAAACCCACAGCAAAGGATCTCGACAATGTTCTCTCCCCGGTTCTCTCCCCGGTTCTCTCCCCGGTTCTCTCCCCGCATCACCGCAGTCGTCACCACGGCCATCGGCGCCGCCGCCGCCGGGCTGGCCATCGCCACCGCCGGCGCCGCCGGGGCCAGCACCGCCGACGACACCTTCATCACCGAGATGAGGGGCCTCGGCGTCACCTTCACCTCGCCGCAGGAGGCCATCAAGGAAGGCCACCAGGTGTGCAAGGAGCTGGCCGCCGGCAAGACCGGGACGGACGTCGCCACCGAGGTGCTGAGCCAGACGAACCTCACCACCAAGCAAGCCGCCTACTTCGTCGTCGACGCGGCGCAGGCCTACTGCCCGCAGCTCTCCACCCAACTGACCTGACCAACCCGCCCACCCGAATGGGGGATCCCGATCACGGGGTCCCCCATTCTTCGTTTGATCCCAAAAGCGCTGCCGCACCGATCTTTTCAAGAATTCGTTGAGATTACGACAAGGCGGATATCGGAACCTTTTCTCAACCAAACCGCAATCAAGCGGAACGAGGAAAGGACAAGCAGTGAACATCATCAACATCGCCAAGACCGCCACGCTCGCCGTGGTGGCCGGAGCCGTCGCGTTGGGAGTGGCCGCACCGTCGGGCGCCGTCGCGGGCACCATGTACGGCGACCCCGCCGCCGCCGCCAAGTGGTGGCGCTACCAGAAATACGACGACTGCGTGCTGATGGCGAGCGCCGACGTGATCGGTCAGGTCACCGGCAAAGAGCCCTCCGAGGAGGCCATCATCAAGATGGCCCAAGCGACGCCGAGCACCGACCATCCCGGCTCCATCTACGCCAAACCCGCCGACACCAGGAACCCCAACTCGGGCATGGGCACCAGCCCTCTGGACATCCCGACGCTGCTCGCCCAATACCAGATCGGGTCGGTGCTCACCGACAAGAAGCACGCTCCGGCCGACGGCTTCCTCCCGGGCATCGAGGGCCTCAAGAAGGAACTCGCCGCGGGAAACAAGATCATCGTCGGGGTCAACGCCGAAGTCATCTGGCAAGAGCCGATCGAAAAGAAGGACGAGCTCGGGAACCCGCGCGGTGACCACGCGGTGGTGGTGACCGGCGTCGACACCGCCACCAACATGGTCCACCTGAACGACAGCGGCATCCGCGCCGGACGCGACTCCCAGATCCCGGCGAAGGTCTTCCTGAAGGCGTGGGACGCCACCGACGAAATGATGATCGTCACCAGCCCGATCGGCCACTAGCGCGGGCTAGCGGTGACGGGCTGCGACCGGCCGGCCAGATCGGAACGTGTTGATATGGTCGGCGGGTCGCGGTTGTTGGGAGGATCGATGAGCGGGGCGCCGGGCTCGCGGGTAGGGACGATGTTCGGACCCTACGAACTCAAGCGGGCCCTCGGCCACGGCGGAATGGGCGAGGTCTACGAGGCCGAACACACCGTCAAGGGGTGGACCGTCGCGCTCAAGCTGATGTCGGAATCTGTCAGCAGCGACCCCGTGTTCCGCGAGCGGATGCGGCGCGAGGCCCGCATCACCGGCCGTTTGCAGGAACCCCACGTGGTGCCCATCCACGACTACGGCGAGATCGATGGGCAAATGTTTTTGGAGATGCGCCTCATCGAGGGCACCGATCTCGGGACTTTGCTCAAGCAGTTCGGGTCGCTGTCGCCGCCGCGCGCGGTGGCCATCATCACCCAGATCGCCTCCGCGCTGGACGCGGCGCACGCCGCCGAGGTGACGCACCGCGACGTCAAACCGCCCAACATCCTGGTCACCCGCGACGACTTCGCCTACCTCGTCGACTTCGGCATCGCCAGCGCGAAGACCGACGAGAAGCTGACCCAGCTCGGCACCGCCGTCGGCACGTGGAAATACATGGCGCCGGAACGGTTTTCGAACGACGAGGTCACCTACCGCGCCGACATCTACTCGTTGGCGTGTGTGTTGTTCGAATGCCTGACCGGGTCGCCGCCCTACCACTCCGACAGCGCCGGGGTCTTGGTCAGCGCCCACATGCTGGAGCCCATCCCCCAGCCCAGCGCCAAGCGGTCGGGCATCCCCCGGGCCTTCGACGGGGTGATCGCGCGCGGCATGGCCAAGAAGCCCGAAGACCGCTACGCCAGCGCCGGCGACCTGGCCCGCGCCGCCCACGACGCGCTCACCAACCCCGACCAGACCCAGGCGGTCAACATCCTGCGCCACGGCGAGGAGTCCACGCTGCCGGGACTGAATGCAGCCCAAGGGGCCGTTCGGCCCGGGGCCCCGCAGCCACTACAGGGCCGGAACCCAGCCCCCAACAGCGGACCCATCCCCCGCGCGGCCCCGCCGGCGCCCAATCGTGCCGCGCACCAACCCCAGTGGGCCGGTCCGCCGCCGCAGTTCACCGGCCCGCCCCCCTTCGGCTATGGGCATCCGCCGGCGCCGTCGCGCAAACGCAACCCGTGGCCCATCGTCGCCGCCGCGGCCGCCGCCGTCGTCGTCCTGGTGGCCGCGGTGATCGGCATCTCGATGGCCGTCGGGCACGACGACAACGAGACCCCCGACGCGGCCACCACCACGACCGCAACCACGACGACCAAGAGGACGACCACCCGCACCACCCCGGCGCCGACGTCCACCGCGCCGTCCGTCGCCGCGAGCAAGCTGCTGGGCCTGCTGCCCGCCGGCTACCCACCCGGCACGTGCACGCCGGACCCCCAACCGATGGCGGGTGCGATCGTGTCCGTCTCGTGCGGGCCGAATACCGACCCCAACGGCCCCACGATCTCGTCCTACGCGCTGTTCGGAGACCTGCAAACGGTGCAGGGCGCGTTCACCGAATTCACCGGAACCGACACGATCGTCAAGTGCCCGGGCGACAAGGCCTCGCCCGGCACCTGGTGGCATAACAAAGACCCGAACACCATCCTCGGGCAGATCGCCTGCGGCCACTACAAGGGCGATCAGCCGAAGGTGATGTGGACTAACCAGCAGACCCTGGTATTCGCGGTCGTCGGCGGAGATACCAACGGGCCGAACCTCGATCAGCTGTACAAGTGGTGGGCCGCGCACTCGTAGTGGCGCTTGACTGGGACCACAACGCGTATTACCAGCGGGTGCTGCTGAACCAGCTGCCCCCGCGATGCGGGCGGGTGCTCGAGGTCGGTTGTGGCGCGGGAGCATTCGCGACGCGACTGGCCGAGCGGGCCGAACACGTCGACGCGGTCGACAAGTCGGCGGCGATGATCGAGGCGACGCGGCGCCGCGCCACGGCCAACGTCACACCCATCCTCGCCGACGTACTGGAAATGCCCTTGCCGGCGGATCATTACGACGCGATCGTGTCGATCACCGCGTTGCACCACCTGCCCCTCGACGAGGCGCTTCGGCACCTGGCGCCGGCACTGCGCCCGGGCGGCGTGTTGGTCGCGGTGGTACTGCCGCGAACCGACCTGCCCCGCGAGGTGCCCACCGAAGTCGTTGCGGCGGTGGCCGATCGGGCGCTGGGCGCGCTCTTCGCCGGGCTGCGGGCGACCGGCTTCGGCGGCCGGTACCGGTTGGACCCGGTCAACGAGGCGATGCCGAAGGTCCTCGATGCGCCGCTGACCACCCGCGAGGCCCGCGCGGTCGCGGCCGCCACCCTGCCGGGCGCGCGCGTGCGCCGGCTGCTGTTTTGGCGTTACCTCCTGCGGTGGGACTGTCGGCGACTACCGTCTTGATTGCTGAGCCGGGGTCTCGCGGTTGGCCGCTCGGGTCGGCGGGTGTTGATATGGTCGGCGGGTCCGGGGTTGGTTTGGAGGGTCAGGGATGAGCGACGCGCAGGCCTCACGGGTGGGCTCGATGTTCGGGCCCTATCACCTGAAACGGCTGCTGGGCCGCGGTGGGATGGGCGAGGTCTACGAGGCCGAGCACACCGTCAAAGAGTGGACGGTCGCCGTCAAGCTGATGTCCGACACCTTCAGCAAGGACCCGGTGTTTCGCGAGCGGATGAAGCGCGAAGCCCGCATCGCCGGCCGTTTGCAGGAACCGCATGTGGTGCCCATCCACGACTACGGCGAGATCGACGGCCAGATGTACATGGAGATGCGGCTGATCGAGGGTGTCGACCTGGACACCCTGCTCAAGCGGTTCGGCCCGCTGACCCCGCCGCGCGCGGTGGCCATCATCACCCAGATCGCCTCCGCCCTGGACGCCGCCCACGCGGCCGGGGTGATGCACCGCGACGTCAAGCCGCCCAACATCCTGGTCACCCGCGACGACTTCGCCTACCTCGTCGACTTCGGCATCGCCAGTGCGACCACCGACGAAAAGCTGACCCAGCTCGGCACCGCGGTGGGCACCTGGAAATACATGGCGCCGGAACGGTTTTCGAACGATGAGGTCACCTACCGCGCGGACATCTACGCGCTGGCCTGTGTGCTGCACGAGGCGTTGACCGGATCGCCGCCCTACCGCGCCGACAGCGCCGGCACCCTGGTCCACGCCCACCTGTTGGACCCCATCCCGAAGCCGAGCGACGTCCGCTCGGGCATCCCCAAGGCGTTCGACGCGGTGATCGCGCGCGGCATGGCCAAGAAGCCCGAAGACCGCTACGCCAGCGCGGGCGACCTGGCCCTGGCCGCGCACGAAGCCCTCAGCGACCCCGACCAAGACCACGCCAACAACATCGTGCGTCGCAGCCAGGAAGCCACGCTGCCCGCCACCGCCGAGGCCAGCACCGCGGACGTCCTCGACCCCACGGTGGCGGCCCCGCCCGTGACCCCGCCCCAACCACAACAGGTCACCACCCCGCCGCCGGCGCCCGCCCAGGGCTACCCCGCGTCCGGTCCCATTCCGCAGGCCGCCCAAACGCCACCGCCGTGGGCCCCCGAAAGCGGGCCCATTCCCGGGGCGAACCAAGCCACCCCGCCGTACTACCAGGGCGGCAGCGGCAGCTGGGGCGGCCCGCCGCCGCAGTTCACCGGGCCGGCGTCCTCGTCGTGGAATCAGCCGCCCGCCAAGCCTAAACGCAACCCGTGGCCGATCGTCGCCGCCGTCGCGGTCGTGATCGTCCTGGCCGTCGGTGGGGTCGGGGCGTGGCTGATCCTGAAGCCCAAGCCGGCGCCGCCGCCGCCGGAACCGGTAGCGCCCGACCGGCTCAGCGCCCTGCTGCTGGATCCGTCGGGGATCAACAGCATCATGGGCTCCTCCGAGATGACGCCCGGCAAGCCCATCACGTCGATGGACACCTCAACGGTGACGCTGTCGCTGCCGAACTGCCTGGGGGCGCTCTACACCAGCCAGGACCCGGTGTACGCGGGGACCGGCTACACGGGCGTGAGCGGGCTGGTGTCCTCGGAATCCGGCGACAACTACGACCACTGGGTCAACCAGGCCGCCGTCGCATTCCCGTCCGCCGACAAGGCGAAGGCGTTCGTGCAGGCGTCGTCCGACAAGTGGAAGGGCTGCGCCGGCAAGACGGTGACGGTGACGAACAAGAGCAAGCAGTACCGGTGGACGTTCGCCCAACTCAACGGCAGCCCGCCGAAAATCACCATCATGGACACCCAGGAGGGCGCCGACGGCTGGGAGTGCCAGCGCGCGATGGGTGTGGCCAACAACGTCGTCGTCGACGTCAACGCCTGCGGTTACCACATCACCGATCAGGGCGGGCAGATCACCGACAAGATCCTCGCCAAGGTCGGCAACGAATAACCAAGGGCCAGTTCGGCTTACGACTGGAGGTCGGGGCCCTCGGCGCGCAGGTCGTCGACCGCCGACATGGCGTCGCGCAGCTTGGCCAGCCACTCCTCGGTGTGCTCGCCGACCAGCTTGACCGTCCACGCGAGCGCGTCCGCGCGCGACCGCGCGACGCCGGCGTCGACCAGCGTGTCGAGCACCTGACGCTCGGGTTGCTTCAGGCGCGTCATCACCGGTACGGCGATGTGGGTGAACAGGATTCGCTCGGTGCCGGTTTTGGTACCGACTTCGACGCCCCAGGAAACCTTGCGCCCGTAACGATCCTGCGCCTCGTCGGCGATGCGCATGCGCTCCGAACGGGTCTCTTCGCGGAACCGTGACACGCGCCCTTCCGCGCGGGCCTCGCTCTCTTCCTCGCCGGAGCCCGCGGGCTCGGGCAGCTTGCCGATGACGGTGATCTCCTCGCGGTCGACGATGACGGTGGGGTCGCCGTCGAACCAGGCTTCCGGTAGGCGTCCGGCGAACCATTCCGCCGCGCCGCTCGCGTCGGGCTGCTGGGCCTGCTGCCAGCCGCCGGGCCGGCCGTAGCGCCGCCCGTGGGTGTGGTGTGTCTTCATGATTACATAATTACACCGTTACACGTGTAATGGAATGGCGTTCACCGGGGGCGAATTCTGGCAGGCCCGTCGAGGGTGGGGGCTAGGGACGAATTCGGGGCCGCAACCGTACCTAGGACCCACCTTCGGCGCCCTTGTCCGGGGCTGTTCGGAGTTGTATTTTTGGTAGCGAAGCAGGCCCGGAAGCGACCGATTCGAAGCGCTGGGAAACGGGGTAGGAAACCAGCCGCGTACGACCTAAGCGTCAAACGCCCCCTAGAGTCGCCCGGGCCTGCCTATGCGTCGCCGCGGCGGACCCGGAAAAGTTTCACCTCGTTCTTGATGCCCTTGAGGCGGCGCGCACCGGCGAACGAACCCTGCAGGTTCCCGGCGTGACCCGTCGCGTTGAGGGCCTCCCAGACCGAATCGGCGACCAGCACGGTGCCCGGTCGCGCCACGGCGGCGACCCGGCTTGCCACGTTGACCGGGCTGCCGAACCAGTCGCCGGCCCGGCTGACCGCCATGCCGGAGGCCACCCCCGCCCGCAGCCGGGGGAAGTCGTTGTCGGTGTCGACGGCCTCGACGAGCTTGAGCACGGCGTCCAGGATGGGCAGCGGCTCGGGGCAGACGAACATGGCCGCGTCGCCGATCGTCTTGACGAACCGCACCGGCGGGACGGTCACGTCCCGGGCAAGGTGGGCCAGCCGGTTGGCCAGCTGCCCCAGCTCCTCGGCCGACACCACCTCCCCTATCCGGGTGAAGCCGACAAGGTCGGCGAAGGCGACGGTGATCTGGCGCGCGCCGGGAAGCGGCTTGCCCGCGGCCCGTTCGGCGGCGTTGACGGCCTCGGTCTCCATCATGTGCCGCAGCTGCATGAACAGCATGTGCTGGATCATCGGGCCGAGCATCGGCTCGATCTCGCTGACCAAAGCCTTTGACGCCTGGGCGATTTCCAGCTCGGTGGCGCCCGGTCGCATGATCGTCGAAAGGGCGGCGTACCGCATCACCTCGGCGGCGCGGGACAGGCCCTCGGCGAGCACCCGGACCACGAGGACCAGTTGCTCGGGATCCAGGCCCAGCTCGACGAAGCGCTGGGTGAAGGCGGCGGCCTCGCCGTCGGCGCGCATGTGCACGGCCGCGTCGGGGTCGTCGACCCGCACCAGCCCGATGGCGCGCTGCACCTGCTGAAGCAGCGCCAGGTCGACGCCGTAGGTCTCGCTGATCTCACGGGTGGAGACGTAGGTCCCGTCGTCGCCGATCAGGTGGCGGGTGGCCAGCAGCAGGGGCGGGTTGGTGCTCCGGATCTCCTCGCGCGTGATCCCCTGCTCGAGCAGCCACCGCACGAGTTCCGCCCGCTCGGCGCGCGCGGCGCCCTCGAGCCCCTCCAGCAGATCGTCGATGTTTTCCTCGGCGGCGTCGGGCATTCGGTTTCCCCTATGACACCGGCGGGCGCCGGTGGGCCCATGGCCTGGCGGCCTCGATCTGCGCCGACAGCGACAGCAGCGTTGCCTCGTCGTACGGCCGGCCGACCAGCTGCACGGCGATCGGCAACCCGTGGCCGTCGAGGTCCCACGGCACGGCCGCGGCGGGCTGACCGGTCAGGTTCCAGATAGGGAAATAGGGAACCTGCTGCGCCACCAGCAGCAGCGTCGCGACGCCGCCGCGGCGCCGGTAGGCGCCGACGCGCGGGGGCCCCGTCGCGTTGCCCGGCGTGACGACGACGTCGACGTCGTCGAAGATCGCCTGGATCCGGCCGGCCACCGCGGGCTCCGCGGCGCGGATCGCGTCCATCCTGCGGTCCGAGAAGAGCGCGCCGGCGCGCGCCAGGCTGCGGGTGCGGGCCTCGAGGCGTTCGGGGTGCGCCTGGGCGTCCGCGTCGTCGCTGATGCCGCGCAGGAAGCGGGGCAGGTAATTGGTCAGCACCGCGGCCGGCGGGTACTCGGGGTCGCGGATGATGACGTCGTGCCCCAGGTCGCGCAACAGCGCGCCCGCCTCGTGCACCGCGGCCAGCTGCGCCTTGCCGACGCGGACGGCGACCGGCATTGGGCCCTTGGTGCTCAACGCAATTCGCAGCCGGCCCGGCTGGCGGCCGGCTGCGGCGACGAACTCGCCCTCCGGACCCGGCACGGTTGAGGTCGCGTCCAGGAACGTCGCGGCGTCGCGCACCGACCGGGCGATCGGGCCGTTGACGCTCAGCCCGTGCCACGCGTTGTCGTGCGGCTCCAGCGACACCCGGTCGCGTTGCGGCTTCACGCCGAACACCCCGCACCACGACGACGGGATGCGAATCGACCC
The DNA here is from genome assembly GCF_002101935.1 of Mycobacterium sp. IEC1808. NCBI lineage: Bacteria > Bacillati > Actinomycetota > Actinomycetes > Mycobacteriales > Mycobacteriaceae > Mycobacterium > Mycobacterium sp. IEC1808. The sequence goes on from NZ_LQPV01000023.1 coordinate 16,423, forward strand.
GCCGCCGTCGGATCCCAGCGCCAGCGGCGCCAGCCCGGCGGCCACCGCGGCCGCGCTGCCGCCGCTGCTGCCACCCGGGGTGCGCCTGAGGTCCCACGGGTTGCGCGTTGCTCCGAAGGTCAGTGACTCGGTGAACGGAAAGATCATCAGCTCGGGCACATTGGTCTTGCCGATGACGACCGCCCCCGCGGCGCGCAGCCGCCGCACCGCCTCCGCGTCGGACGTCACCGCGGGGCGGTGCCCGCCGCTGCCGCACGCCGTCACCTCGCCCGCGACGTCGACGTCGTCCTTGATCGCGATCGGCACCCCGAGCAGCGGCAGCCGCTCCCCCGCGTCGAGGCGCTCCTGCGCCACCGCCGCCTCGTACCGCGCGGTGTCGGCCAGCACTACGCGGTAGCAGCGCAACTCGCTGTCCAGCCGCGCGATCCGGTCCAGATAGATTTCGAGCAACTCCGGCGCGGTCAGTTCGCCGTCGGCCAGCATCCGGGCCTGTTCGGCCGCGCCGGCAAAGGCCACTTCGCGAGCGTCCACCGCCGCAGCGTATCCGGCGATCAGTACCGTGGGCGACATGTCCTGCGTGTTCTGTGCGATCGTCGCCGGCGACGCCCCGGCCCACCGGATCTACGAAGACGACGGATACCTGGCGATCCTCGACATCCGACCGTTCACTCGCGGCCACACGCTGGTGATCCCCAAACGGCACACCGTCGACCTGACCGACACCCCGCCGCAGACGCTCGCCGACATGGCGACCATCGGCCAGCGGGTCGCGCGTGCCGCGCGGACAACGGAGTTGGCCGACGCGACGAACATCGCGATCAACGACGGCCGCCCCGCCTTCCAGACGGTGATGCACATCCACCTGCACGTGCTGCCGCGGCGCAACGGTGACAAGCTGTCGTTCGCCAAGGGGATGCTCTTGCGCCGCGACCCGGACCGGGAGGCCACCGCACGGATCTTGCGGGAGGCGATGGCCCGGATCGACGCGAGTCAGACAGACTGAGCTCATGAGCAATCTGACCCCGCTAGAACAATTCGTGCTTATCCCGTTCCTGCGCCTGCACGACACGATTTACCGCAAGACCGACGGCAGGATCGGCCACCAGATACCGGGGATGCCGCCCAGCCTGCTGCTCCACACCGTCGGCGCGAAGACCGGCCAGCAGCGCACCACCACGCTGACCTACGCCAAGGACGGCGACTCGTACGTGATCGTCGCGTCCAAGGGAGGCGACGACCACAACCCCGGGTGGTACCACAACCTGCAGAAGCGTCCCGACTGCGAGATCAACGTCGGCGCCAAGCGCATCGGCGTGACCGCACGGAAAGTCGGCCCCGACGACCCCGACTACGCGCGGCTGTGGGAGCTGGTTAACCGGAACAATGGCAACCGCTACAGCAGCTATCAGACCCGGACGTCGCGGCCCATCCCCGTCTTTTTATTGACTCCGCGGTGAATATTGCGGCGTCCGCCCGCATTGCCCTGCGGCGGTTTATTCTCCTGTAGCGCGCGACGAAGCGCGGGATCGGCTGGGGCGGCTATGACACGCTGGACGGGAAATCCGTGGCGGCGGTTCGGGCTGTCCGCGCGCATGGGCTGGCTCCTCGTCGCTGTTTACGGCACGGCGGCGGTGCTGGTTGTCGCCTCGTCGGTGAACAGATGGCGCGGCGCGTACGGAACGCGGCCAGTGGACGAAATTGTGTTCGCGCTGTGCCTGCTGGTGACGGCCGCAACTGCCGGCTACGCGGCCCGCTTCTCGACCGGGCGCCGCAGATTCGGATGGCTGGCGCTGGTGATCGGCCTGCTGGGCTGGGCCGCGGGTGAGGTCCTGTGGTCGGTGTACGAGGTGCGTCCGGATATCGAGCACGCCACCCACCCCGCCGCGGCGGAGGCGGTGTTCACTTTGTACCCGATCGGCGCGATGGTCTCGTTAGCGCTGCTGTCGCATTTGTCCCGCCACAGCCCTCGGCGGTTGGTGCTGGACGGCCTCATCGTGGCGACTTCGCTGTTCGTCATCTCGTGGGTGTTCGTCCTCGACAAGCAGCTACGCGAGAACAGCGGCTCGCGGCTTGCGACGCTCATCGAGGTCTTCGCCGACGTCGTTCTGCTGACGACGGCAATCCTGATGCTGTCCCGGATCCGGTCCAACGACCTGCCGAGCCGGGGTTTGCTGGCGGCCGGAATCGCGACCATCACCACTGCAGACATCGCGATGGTTTTCCAAACCGGAGTGGGCAGCTATCACCTGGGCGACCTGACCGATCTGGGGCGGGTCGCCGGATTCGCACTGCTCTCGCTGGCGGGCCTGGCCAGCGTGCACGAGACCGCCACGGACCCGGTACGGACCGAGATCATGTCCCCTGCCTTGCTCTGGCTGCCCTACCTGCCGCTCATGCTGGCCGCCGCCGTCGGCCTGGGCCAGGCGGTGAACCTGATGGCGCATGGACCGATGCTCGCCGCGCTGGCGATCCTGGTCGCCGCCGTGCTCGCCCGGCAGTTCATCGTGCTGATGGAAAACCAGGGCCTGCTGTCCGAAGTCGCGCGGGAAGCGTTCCGCGACAGCCTGACCGGGCTCGCCAACCGCGCGCACTTCCTGCATCGCCTGGAACAGGCCGTCACGCGGCAACGCCTCGAGGGTGGACCGATCGCGGTGCTGTGCCTCGACCTCGACAACTTCAAGTCGGTCAACGACGCGCTGGGGCATCCGGCCGGCGACGAACTCCTCGTCCGGGTGGCCGGCCGGCTCACCGCCGCGCTGGAGGACACCGCCACCGTGGTGGCGCGCCTCGGCGGCGACGAGTTCGCCGTCCTCCTCGAGGCATCGCTCGACGAATCGCAGACGGCCGCGGATCGGGTGCTCGACGCGTTCGGGACGCCCATCGTGATCGACGGCGTTCCCATCGACGTCAGGCCCAGTATCGGCTACACGGTCGCCACGGCCGCGTCGAATTGCACCGTGGATCAGCTCCTCCAGCACGCCGACCTCGCCATGTATGCCGCCAAACGCGAAGGCGGACAATGCATTCGGGGATTCGTGCCGAACCTGCCGTTCCCCTATGCGTTCCCCCAGTTGGCCGAGTCGGCGGAGCCCACGCCGGCGAGCGTGGACCGGGTAACCACCGGCGCATTCGGTAGGGAGACGAGGCTGGCACGGTCGCTGGCGCCGATCGCCGAGGCCGCGACGGCACCGCGGGGCCGACCGCACGATGTGCCCGACGGTGTGCGGTGGCCTCCCGCGTCGATCCGGATCGCCTTGGCGGCGTTGGGGATTGGTGTGGCCACCTTCGCCGTGACGAGCGTGGTGGCTCCCGATGTCGCACGCAACGCGTTCTTCGCCAAATGCCTGTACCCCACCCTGAACCTGGCGGCCGCGGCGCTGATCGCCGTTCGCGCCCACCGCGTTACGGCCGATCGCCTCGCCTGGGCCTTGATCGCGACCGGCATGGCCGTGTCTGCCGTGGGTGACATCGTCTACGCCGCATGGGTTCCCAACGGCCAGTCGCCGTCGGCCGCCGATCCGGAGTACCTGGCGTTCTACCCGCTCCTCTACGCCGGGCTGCTGTTGCTGATGCGATCGCGGCTGAAGGTGGTGCCGCTTCCGATCCGGCTCGATGCCCTGGTGTGCGCGCTCGCCGCGGCCGCGGTGGGCGTGGCGCTCCGGGCGGGGCCGATGCACGCGGCCGCGGTCCGGGCGCCGGCGACCGTGCTGGTGGGCCTGGTCTACCCGTGGGGCGACTTGGTCCTGTTGGCCCTGACCGCCGGCATGTTGCCAATCCTCGGCTGGCGCAAGGGATTCCGCTGGGCCCTGCTCGTCGTCGGATTCATCGCCTTTGCCGTCGCTGACACGGCGTACCTCTTCGAGACAGCCGAGGGCAGTTACCGGGTCGGCACCACGCTGGACGCCCTCTGGCCCGCGGCGTCGCTACTGGTGGCCATCGCCAGCTGGGCGCCGTGGTCGTCGACGCCGCCCGCACCGCGACGCGGGCTCGGTTCCTACGCGGTGCCACTAGCGTGCACCCTGGTGGCGCTCGGCGTCGTCGTGAGTCACAACTCAAGGCTGGCAACGACTCTCGCCGCGTTGAGCCTGGTCGCGGTCGCAGCGCGGCTGTCGGCGACCTTCCGCGACGTCAGCATGCTGGCCGAAAACCACAAGCAGGCGATGACCGACGAACTGACCGGCCTGCCCAATCGGCGGTCGCTGGCGACCGCGCTGACCGGGCTGCCCGACTCGGCGCCGGTCGGACCGCTGTCGGCGCCCGGGACGCCGTCGCGGAGGGCCTTGTTGCTGTTGCACCTGTACGAGTTCGACGAGATCAGCGACTCCGTCGGCCAGCATTTCGGCGATGAGCTGTTGCGCGACGTTGCGCACCGGCTCGCGCGGTGCGTGCGTCGCGAAGACCTGCTGGCGCGGGTGGGCGAGGACGAGTTCGCGCTCCTGCTCGGCGAGGGGTCCGACCTCATCGCCGCGCGCGCCCAGGCGGGCCGGTTGCTCGAGGTACTGAGCGAACCGTTCGCGCTCGACCCGATCACCGTGCAGGTCGATGCCCGCATCGCCATCGCGCTCTGCCCCGACCACTGCGATCATCCGCAGGAGCTGCTCAGCCGCGCGGAAATCGCGATCCCGCACGCGAAATCGGCCGTCAGCAGGATCGCGGTCTATGACTCGGCATACGAGATGTACCGCGACAACGACCCCAACCTCGTCGAGGAACTGCGCGTCGCGCTGTTGGACGACGACCAGCTGACGGTGCACTACCAGCCGAAGATCAACGCGAGCGACGGCAGTGTTCACAGCGTCGAGGCGCTGCTGCGGTGGCGGCATCCCAGCCGCGGGTTGCTGCTCCCGGACGAATTCCTGAACGCCGCCGAACGCGGCGGCCTGATGCGTCAGGTGGCCAACCGCGCCATCGACATCGCGCTGGAGCAGGTCCGGTCGTGGCGCGACCAGGGCATGCCGCTGACCGTCGCGGTGAACCTGTCCACCACCAACCTGCTCGACCTGGACCTGGTGAGCACGGTCGAGCGACTGCTGCACACGCACGCACTGCCCCCCGACGCCCTCATCGTCGAGATCACCGAGAGCGCGCTGGTGGACTCGGCACGCTCACGCAACACCGTCGCCGCGCTGCAGCGCCTCGGCGTGCGGATTTCGCTCGACGACTACGGCACGGGGTGGTCGTCGCTGGCGCGGCTGCAGGACGTCTCGGTCGACGAGCTGAAACTCGACCGGATCTTCGTGGCGCGACTGGCCCAGGACCCGCGATCGGTCGCGATCGTGCGGTCGACGGTGGCCCTGGCCCGCAGCCTGGGCGCCGACCTGGTGGCCGAGGGCGTCGAAGACGAGCTCACCCTGCGCGCGGTGCGGCGATACGGCTGCACCATCACCCAGGGCTTCGTGCACAGCCCGCCGTTGCCGGCGAACGACCTGCGCGACTGGATCGCCGAGCACGCTCCCAGTACCACGTCGCAGGCGGGCGTGACCGACTAGAACAGCTCCTTGGCCAGCAGCTCCAGCGTCGCGACCCGAGCCGGCGCCGTCGCGGGATCAGTACCCAGGTGGGCCGACGCCACGGGGTGGACCATCACCTCGTCGACGTCGAACCGTTCGGCCAGAGCGCGCACCTGCCCGGCCGCCTCCTCCGGCGTGCCGACGACGGCCCGCATGAGCCCGCTCTCCACGATGCGCTGCTGTTCCGGGCCGAGCTGGGCGACTTCGGCCTCCTCGACCAGTGGCACCGGCCCGAGCGGTTGGCCTGTGCGCAGGCGCGCCATCATCTGCAGGTTGGGCAGCATCAAAGCCGTTGCCTCGTCGCGGGTTTCGGCCACCGTGGCGTTGACCGTCAAGAACGTCACCGGCTCGGGCGTCAGCGCGCTCGGCTTGAATCGAGAGCGGTACACCTCGAGCGCCTCCTCGGTGCCCTGGCCCGAGAAGTGATGCGCGAACACGTACGGCAGCCCTTTGGCCGCGGCCAGGTGCGCCGAGTACATCGACGAGCCCAGCAGCCACAGCCGCGGTTCGCTCGCGGCCGCCGGGGTGGCCTTCAGCCGATAGTCCCCCGAGCGCAGCGGCACCACCACGCCGCGCGCGCTCATCAGCGCGGCCACGTCGTCGAGGTAGTCGGGGAAGCGCTCGATGTCCTCGTCGCCGCGGCTGCCGCGCAGCGCGTACGACGTCACCGGGTCGGAGCCAGGCGCGCGCCCGATGCCCAGGTCGATGCGGCCCGGCGCGGCGGCTTCCAGCAGCGCGAACTGCTCGGCGACCGCCAGCGGCGCGTGGTTGGGCAGCATCACGCCGCCCGAGCCGAGGCGGACCTGCGTGGTCTGGGCGGCCAGGTAGGCGATCAGGACCGGCGGGCTGGTGGCGCCCACGGACGGCATGTTGTGGTGTTCGGCGACCCAGTAGCGGGTGAAGCCCAGCCGGTCGGCGGCCTGCGCCAGCTGCACGGTGGCCGCGAGCGCGTCGCCGGTCGTCTGGTCGCTGCGGACCGGGACGAGGTCAAGGACGGAAAGTCGCACGATGGCGTCAACGCCGTTTTGCCTGCGAACGTTCCCGCGCTTGCGGGTGCACTCACGGTTTTCGGTGTGTACGCAGGGCGGGATTCCGGCGATTTTTGTGCCCAGGATTCACACGCGAAGCCGAGACTTCACACTCAAAGCCGAGGCTTCACACTCAAAGCCGGGTCAGTAGTCCTTCAGCGTGAGGGAGTTGACGATGCGGTCGAACACCTCCTGCGGGATGGGCGCGCCGCCCGGGATGTTGTCGATCACCAGCCACTGGTTGCGCTTGACGTAGTCGTGGAACTCGGCGTGATAGGTGCCGAAGCCCTTTTCATAGTCGCCACCGGCCGCGCCGAGCTCGCCGGCCAGGATGTAGGCACCCAGCAGCGCAACACTGGTCCCCTGCCCCGACAGCGGCGAGCAGCAGTAGCCCGCGTCCCCGACCAGCGCCACCCGGCCCTTCGACCAGTGATCCATCTTGATCTGCGACATCTCGTCGAAGTAGAAGTCCGGAGCGCTGCGCATGTACTGCAGGAGCTGCGGACGGACCCAGCCGTCGTCGGCCATCCGCCGCTCCAGCTCGGCGAACACCGCCTCGGTGTCGCGGTAGTCGATCCGCAGGTCGGCCTCCATGAAGCCGACCATGGCCCGGGCCTCGGTGTTGTTGCGCGCGCTGTAGACGCCGACCATGGTGGCCTCGCCGTAATGCCAGGTCTGCCAGTAGTCCAGGTCGAGGAAATTGGGCACGGTGAAAATAGCCGCGTAGGTGCCCAACCGCTCGATGAATTGCGCCTCGGGGCCGAAGACCAGCCGGCGCACGTTGGAGTGCAAACCGTCGGCCCCGATCACCAGGTCGAAGCTGCGCGCCCCGGCGCGATCGAACGTCACGTTGACGGCGGTGCCGTCGTCCTCCAACGCGGCGATGCTGTCGTCGAAGATGTATTCGGTGTCCAGTTTGGTTGCGTCGTATAGCAATTCGACGAGGTCGTCGCGCAGCAGCTCGATGTCAGGCATATAATGGCGACCGCCGGTGGGTGTCGATGCGATGTCCTCGGACAGCTCGTTGCCATCGGCGTCGACGACGGACGCCCCGCGGATCCGGGTCCGCGCGTGGTCGGCGGCCGCCCGCAACATCATCCGTTCCAGCACCGTCAGCGCCGGACCGCGCACGTCGATCGCCTGGCCGCCCGGCCGCAGGCCGGGATGCCGTTCCACCACGGTGACCGAATAGCCTTGGCGGGCAAGCCAATACGCCGCCGTCATACCGGCCACGCTCGCACCGGAAACCAGAATGTCGGTCACGTGATTCCTGCCAACCTCTTTGCGTCCACGAAGATGTCGTCCAGCATTACCGGAGTCAACCTACCGGTGAACATATTCTGCTGGCTGGGGTGGTAGCAGCCGAGCAATCGCACGCCGGATTCCAGCTCCGCCACCACGCCGTGGCCGAACCGCGGCTTGCGCAGCCCGGACAGGCCGGGCAGTCGCAGCGCGATCTGCCAAGCGAACCCGCCCAGGGCGACGATCACGCGGACGTCGTCGGAGACCAGCCGCCACTCGGCCTGAAGCCACGGCCAGCAGGTGTCCCGCTCCGCCGGCGTCGGCGCGTTGGCCGGCGGCGCGCAGCGCACCGGCGCGGCGATCCGAATCCCGTTGGAGCGCAATCCGTCCGCGGCGTCCACGCTGGTCGGCTGGTTGACCAGCCCCGCCCGGTGCAGCGCCGCGTACAACTGATCGCCGGAGCGGTCGCCGGTGAACATCCGTCCGGTCCGGTTGGCGCCGTGCGCGGCGGGCGCCAGCCCCACGATCAGCAGCCAGGGCCGCTCCGAGCCCCAGCCCGGCACCGGCCGCCCCCAATAGGGCTGGTCGGCGAAGGCCCGGCGCTTGGTGACGGCGACCTCCTCGCGCCAGGTGACCAGCCGCGGGCAGGCGCGGCAGACGCTGATCGCGGCGTCCAGTTCCGCGATCGAACCGGCCTGGGCCGCCAGCGCGGCGACCTGGGTCGGGTCGGTGGCCACCGGCGTTTGCGGTGTCGCCGGATCACCCGGCCATCCGACGCCGGGCGGAACCGGAGAACCGAACGCCTGGCCGGTCTTGGGGTGGGCGAGCACATGAACATCCTGCATTAGCCGCAAAAAATCGGTCGCCGCCAATACCGCCTTGGCGCTAGATTCAGCCGCGATATCCCATGAAAAGCGGCGGCCCGACGTTCCTCATCCTGTTCGCCACGCTGATGGCGACTGCGGGTACCGGCATCTCGATAGTCGCGTTCCCGTGGCTGGCGTTGCAGCACCACGACAGCGCCAAGGACGCGTCGATCGTCGCCGCCTGCATGACGCTGCCCCTGGTGGCCTCGACGCTGGTCGCCGGCACCGCGGTCGACTACTTCGGGCGCCGCCGTGTCTCGCTGGTCTCCGATTCGCTGTCCTGCGCGGCGGTGGCCGCCGTGCCGCTGACCGCCTGGTTTTTCGGCGCCGCCGCGATCAACCTGGTCGAGCTGGCCGTGCTGGCGTTCCTCGCCGCCGCTTTCGATCCCGCCGGCACGACGGCGCGCCAGTCGATGCTGCCGGAGGCCGCCGCCCGCGCGGGCTGGTCGCTGGACCGCACCAACAGCATCTACGAGGCGATTCTCAACCTGGCGTACATCGTGGGCCCGGGCATCGGCGGCCTGATGATCGCCACGGTGGGCGGCATCAACACGATGTGGGTGACCGCGGGGTTGTTCGGGCTGTCCTTCCTGGCGGTCGCGGTGCTGCGGCTCGAGGGCGCCGGCAGGCCACACCAAGCCACCCGACCCGAGGGATTGGTGTCCGGCATCGCCGAGGGCCTGCGATTCGTCTGGAACCTGCGGGTGTTGCGCACGCTGGGCCTGATCGACCTGGTCGTGACCGCGCTGTACCTGCCGATGGAAAGCGTGCTGTTTCCCAAGTACTTTTCCGACCACCACCAACCGGCCCAGCTGGGTTGGGCGCTGATGGCCCTCGGGGTCGGGGGCGTGGCGGGCGCGCTCGGCTACGCGGCACTGTCGAAACACACCCGGCGACGCACGGCGGTGCTGACCGCGACCCTCACCTTCGGGTTGGCGACGGTCGGCATCGCGTTCCTGCCACCGCTGCCGGTGATCCTGGTGCTCTGCGGGGTCACCGGCCTGGTCTACGGGCCGATCCAGCCGATCTACAACTACGTGATGCAAACCCGGGCCCCGCAGCATCTGCGCGGCCGGGTGGTGGGCGTGATGACGGGCCTGATGTACGCCGCCGGGCCGCTGGGGTTGCTGGTGGCGGGTCCGCTGGCCGACGCCGCCGGGCTGCGGACGACGTTCCTGGCGTTGGCGGTGCCGATTCTGCTGGTCGGCCTGGTCGCCTGCGGTCTGCCGTCGCTGCGCGAACTGGACCGCGAACCGGAGTTGGCGGTCGACCCGTCGCCGTAGGATCGGTTCGTGATTGCCGATGCCCTGGCCGAGCTGATCGCCAAGCTGCCCGACGGGATGGTCGTCACCGACCCGACCATCACCGAGGGCTACCGGCAGGACCGCGCCTTCGACCCGTCGGCCGGCAAGCCGCTGGCGGTGGTGCGGCCGCGGCGCACCGAGGAGGTGCAGACGGTCCTGCGCTGGGCCACCGCGCACCGGGTGCCGGTGGTGACGCGCGGAGCCGGCAGCGGCCTGTCCGGCGGGGCCACCGCGCTGGACGACGGCATCGTCCTGTCGACCGAGAAGATGCGCGACATCACCGTCGACCCGGTCACGCGCACCGCGGTCTGCCAGCCGGGCCTGTTCAACGCCGAGGTGAAAAAGGCAGTCGCCGAGTACGGGCTGTGGTATCCGCCCGACCCGTCGTCGTTCGAGATCTGCAGCATCGGCGGCAACATCGCCACCAACGCCGGCGGATTGTGCTGCGTGAAGTACGGCGTCACCACCGACTACGTGCTGGGCATGCAAGTGGTGCTGGCCGACGGCACCGCGGTGCGGCTGGGCGGGCCGCGGCTGAAGGACGTCGCGGGCCTCTCGCTGACCAAGCTGTTCGTGGGCAGCGAGGGCACGTTGGGTGTCGTCACCGAGGTGACACTGCGGCTGCTGCCCGCGCAGAACGTGTCCAGTGTGGTGGTCGCGACGTTCGCCTCGGTCACCTCGGCCGTCGACGCGGTGCTGGGAGTCGTTGCGCGGCTTCGCCCTTCGATGCTGGAGTTCATGGACGCGGTGGCGATCAACGCCGTCGAGGACAGCCTGCGCATGGACCTGGATCGCGGGGCGGCCGCGATGCTGGTGGCCGGTTCCGACGAGCGGGGCCGCGCGTCCGGCGAGGATGCGGCGGTGATCGCCGAGGTGTTCGCGGAAAACGGTGCCACGGAGGTGTTTTCGACCGACGACCCGGACGAGGGTGAGGCCTTCGTGGCCGCCCGCCGGTTCTGCATCCCCGCGGTGGAGGCCAAGGGGTCGCTGCTGCTGGAGGACGTCGGGGTGCCGCTGCCGGCGCTGGGCGAGCTGGTCTCCGGGATCGAGCGCATCGCGTCGGAACGGGATTTGATGATCTCGGTGATCGCGCACGCCGGCGACGGCAACACCCATCCGCTGATCGTCTACGACCCCGCCGACGCCGCAATGACCGAGCGCGCCCACCTCGCCTTCGGCGAGATCATGGACCTGGCAGTCGGGCTGGGCGGCACGATCACCGGTGAGCACGGCGTCGGCCGGTTGAAGCGGCCGTGGCTGGACGGCTACCTCGGCCCCGAGGTGATGGAGTTGAACCAACGCATCAAGCGGGCGCTGGACCCGCTCGGGATCCTGAACCCAGGCGCGGCCATCTAGCGCACAACGGCTCAGAACGCGAAGCGGTTGAGCACGTCGTAGTTGCCCATCGGCGTCGCGTTGACCAGCCGCCACAGCAGCCGTAGCGGCGCCGAGGGTATCCGTTGGTAGAGCGCCCCGACCGGCGAGCGCTCGAGGAAGCGCAGCCGCGGATTCCACCGCTCGAGTTCGCGTGCGTCGCGGATGCCCCACTTCGTGATGCCCTTGGTGAGCACCTTCGACAGCCGCGGTGCCAGCGGCGACGCGGTGTCGAAAGCGATTTCGCCGCTGCCGAATCGATCGGTGAGGCGCTGCAGCAGCGTACGCACGTCGGCCCCGGTGAGGTACATGAGCAGGCCCTCCGCGACGATCAGCGCCGGGCGGTCGGTGGGCACCTCGTCCAGCCACGCCGCGTCGGTCACCGACGAGCCGATCATCCGATACGCATCAGCGTCGTCGTACAGCTTGCGCCGCAACGCGATTACGCCCGGCTGATCGACGTCGAACCACAGCACGGTGTCCGGCGGATGCAGCCGGAACGCCCGGGTGTCCATTCCGCACCCGAGGTGCAGCACGACGGCGTTCGGGTGGCGGCGCAGGAAATCGGCGCTCCAGTCGTCGAACTGTTTGGCGCGCATGGTGACCAGGTACTGGTTGGACCGGGGCAAGGAGGCGCGGCGCATGCGCGCCCAGTCGTATGCGATGCGGTCCACCGCCTCGGCCGCGGCCTTATCATCGAGAATCGGTTCGGGCGAACGCGTTTCGTAGGCCCGCAGGTACAGCGTGCACAGGTTGGTCCATTCCACCGATCCCCAGGCCACGTCGGTGAAGTCGACCTTGTCCGTCTTTGTCATGGCTTCCTTTTTCCCTCCCGATATTCGGTCCACATCCGCATCAGCTGGTCGCGGTAGTCGCGGGTGCAGAACTCGCAGAAATCGCGGAAGTCCTCGACCCGCTCACGCTGTTCGGCGCGATCCTCCCCCAGCACGGACAGGGCGTACTCGGCGGGCTCGATGCCCAGGCGCATCAGCGACAGCTGGGTCTCCATCACGCTGGTGAACCCGCCCGGGGCGACGCGGTAGAGGTGTTGACGGTCGGGGCTGGGCAACCGCTCCACCATGCCGCCCTCCAGCAGCTGGCGGGCGACGGTGCTGACCGAGGCCTTGCTCACCGACAGGGCGCCGGCCAGCTGGGTCAACGACTGCGCCGGCGGATCGCAGATCAGCAGCCACCCGTAGACGCGGCCCATGGTGCGGGTGGCGCCGAGCAGTTCGAAGAACAGGCCCAAACGGTCGACGAACTCGGTTTCCTCCGGAGTCATCTCGCTCCATCTTGTTCGTTCAGTACGGACTGAACGAAGTGTACAGCTATTGACATGTGTCGCGAAATGCCTTAGGAATGAGACATGTCACCGGTGATGTCTCACGGCTTTCGACTGGCCACCGCAGAGACGTGGCCCAATCCCTGGCCGATGTACCGCGCGCTGCGCGACCACGACCCGGTGCACCACGTCGTCCCCGACGGCCGGCCCGACCGCGACTACTACGTGCTATCCCGGCACGCCGACGTCTGGGCCGCCGCACGCGACCACGAGACGTTCTCCTCCGCTCAGGGCCTGACGGTGGAGTACGGCGAACTGGAGATCATTGGGCTGCAAGATAATCCGCCGTTCGTGATGCAGGATCCGCCGGTGCACACCGACTTTCGCAAGCTGGTGTCCCGCGGCTTCACGCCGCGACAGGTCGAGGCGGTGGAGCCCAAGGTGCGCGAGTTCGTCGTCGAGCGCATCGAGAAGATCCGCGCCGACGGCGGCGGCGACATCGTCACCGAACTGTTCAAGCCGCTGCCCTCGATGGTCGTCGCGCACTATCTCGGTGTGCCCGAGGAAGATCGGGCGCAGTTCGACGGCTGGACGCAGGCGATCGTCGCGGCCAACACGTCGGAGGGGGGAATCGGCACGTCACTGGACGCGGTCGGGTCGATGATGGCCTACTTCACCGAGCTGATCGAGCGTCGGCGCAGCGAACCCGAGGACGACACGATCTCGCATTTGGTGGCGGCCGGGGTGGGCGCGGACGGCGACATCGCCGGGACGCTGTCGGTGCTGGCGTTCACGTTCACGATGGTCACCGGCGGCAATGACACCGTCACCGGAATGCTCGGCGGCTCAATGCCGTTGCTGCACGAGCGGCCCGACCAGCGGCGGCGCTTGGCCGACGACCCGGGCTTGATCCCCGACGCGGTCGAGGAGCTGCTGCGGCTGACGTCGCCGGTGCAGGGGCTGGCGCGCACGACCACCCGCGACGTGACTATTGAGGGCACCACCATCCCGGCCGGTCGCAAGGTGTTGCTGCTCTACGGGTCGGCCAACCGCGACGAGCGCCAGTACGGGCCGGACGCGGGCGAACTCGACGTGACCCGCTGTCCCCGCAACATCCTGACCTTCAGCCATGGCGCGCACCACTGCCTGGGCGCGGCGGCGGCCCGGATGCAATCGCGGGTCGCGCTGACCGAATTACTCTCTCGCTGCCCGGAATTCGAGGTCGACGTGCCCGGCATCGTGTGGTCCGGCGGCAGCTACGTGCGCCGGCCGCTGTCGGTGCCGATCCGGGTGAAATCCCGATGACCGACTGGCTGGCCGACCGCCGCGGCGAGGCGGCCGTGGACCGGATACTCGACGCGGCCGAGGCGCTCTACACGCGGCGGGACCAGGCTTCAATCGGCATGAACGAGATCGCCAGGGCGGCGGGCTGTTCCCGCGCGACGCTGTACCGGTACTTCGAGAACCGCGAGGCACTGCGGACCGCGTACGTCCACCGCGAGGCGCGCCGGCTCGGCCGCGCGATCGCCGACGAGATCGGCGGCGTCGACGACCCGCGCGAACGGCTGGTGGCGAGCATGACCGCCGCACTGCGGATGGTGCGCGAAAGCCCCGCGTTGTCAGCGTGGTTCGCCGTCAGCCGCCCGCCGGTCGGCGGCGAGCTGGCGCAATCGGAGGTGATCACCGCACTGGCCGCCGCGTTCGTCGGCTCGCTCGGCCCGGAAGATCGCGGCGTCGTGGAGCGCCGGGCCCGCTGGATGGTGCGGGTGCTCACGTCGCTGCTGACCTACCCCGGTCGGGACGAGGCCGACGAGCGGGCGATGATCGAGGAGTTCGTCGTCCCGATCGTGGCGCCGGTCGGCGCTCGGAGGTAGACCGAGGACCAATAGCCGTTGTGCCCGCCTCACAGCGACAGCGAGCCGCCGCGGCGCCGCGCAACCGGATAGTCGCTGTGAGGCGGGCAAAACGTCGGCCGCTCAGCGCAGATACGAATGGGGCGGATGTGACGACGGCGAATCGTCTTGGGGCAGAAAGGTCCAGCAGCCGCCCCGCGTTCGTCGTCGGCCACCTATCCGTCCTTGACCCGGGTGAAGCGGTGTAACAGCCAGGCGAGCGGGATGGTCACCGCCAGCGTCGCGACGAACAGGTAGCCCATCGAGCCCGTGTAGACGTGCGCGCGGACGATGTAGACCATCGCGAATTCCATGGTGATGAGGTGGATCAGGAAGATCTCGTAGGAGATTTCGCCCAGCCACACCATCGGCCGGCTGGCCAGCAGCCGCGCATACGCGCCCTGATTTCCCAATGCCAGCGGCGCCACCGCGAGCGCGGCGATGACGGCGTAGAACACGGTCTTGCAGACGGCCTGGCTCAGCGTGGCCGGCGACGTCGTGGGTGCGCCGGCGATCGGCGTGGAGGCGATGAAGTAGCAGACGACGGCCAGCGGGATGGCCATGAACGCGTAGCAGTGCACCTTCATCGCCTGCAGCACGGCCAGCGCCATGCCGGCCAGGAACCAGGCCAGGTAGGTCGGCAGCCAGAGCCGGGCGCCGTCGGGGAACCAGTGGTCGGTGTGCACCAGGACCAGCCATCCCGGGCTGATCAGCGCCATCGCCGCCAGGGCGGCCAGCATCAGGTTCGGCTGCCAGCGCCGCCGGGCGATCAGCACCAGCAGCAGGTAGGCCAGCAACGGCAGCACGACGTAGAACGAGGCCTCCACCGCCAGGCTCCACATCTGCGTCAGGCCCTGGTGCAGGTACTTGCCGAGGTAGCCGTTGCAGTAGATCTGCGTCAGCGTCAGGTTGCGCACCAGCCCCAGCCACGTGTGCCCGGGGTTCGGGCCGGCCTCGCGGAAGTGGTAGAGCACATAGGCGACCAGCACGGTGATGACGTATGCGGGCATGATGCGCCGAACCCGGTGTCGCGCATAGCGACTCAGCGACGGGGGCGGCCCGCCGGTGGCGGCCGCCTTGACCCACGGCCGGAACAGCAGGAAGCCCGACAGCACGAAGAAGATGGGCACGCCGATCTCCAGCCGGGAACCGACCAGTCCCCAGTAGCCGTGGGTGTACTTGCCGGTGGTGTAGGCCGCGTGGGTGCCGACGACGGTGAGCGCGGCGACGGCGCGGATGCCGGTCAGCGACGCGACGCGGTCGACGTGGGCGACCTGCTCGAGCCCGCCCTGGGCGTCGCGTTCCTCGGAGAGCGTCACCGGCGTGATTTCGTTTTGCCCGGTGAGCGGTCCGGCCGCAGGTCGATCAGCACGCCCGAGATGCGGGTCTGCTCAAGCTTTTTCAGCGTCGACTTGGGCAGCTTGGCCGGCAGCTCCACCAACGAGAAGTCCGGCCCGATGGCGATGTGGCCGAAGTCGCTGCGGTGCAGGCCGCCCTCGTTGGCGATGGCGCCGACGATCGCGCCCGGGCCGATCTTGTGCCGCTTGCCCACCGAGATCCGGTAGGTGGCGAAGTTCTTTGACTGCCTGGGTCTTTCGGGGCGCTCTTGACGCTCCCGGCGTTCGCGCCGTTCCGGCGGCGGTTCGGGCGCCATCAGGAACGCCTCGCCGTCGCGGGACTGCACCGCCAGCGCGGCGGCGATGTCGGCCATCGGGACGTCGTGCTCGCGCTCGTAGTCCTGAATCAGCTTGCGGAACAAGTCGATTCCCGGGGCGGCGAGCGCGTCGGTGATGGAGTCGGCGAACTTCGCCACCCGTTGGGCGTTGACGTCCTCGACGGTGGGGAGCTCGGCCTCGGTGAGCGTTTGCCGTGTCGCCTTCTCGATCGCCTTGAGCAGGTGGCGCTCCCGTGGGGACACGAACAGCACCGCGGTGCCGCTGCGCCCGGCCCGGCCGGTGCGGCCGATGCGGTGCACGTAGGACTCGGTGTCGTGCGGGATGTCGTAGTTCAGGACGTGCGAGATGCGTTCCACGTCAAGGCCCCTGGCCGCCACGTCGGTGGCGACCAGGATGTCGACGCTGCCGTTCTTCAGGGCCGCGATGGTCCGCTCGCGCTGCGCCTGCGGGATGTCGCCGTTGATGGCGGAGGCGGAAAAGCCTCGGGCCCGCAGCTTTTCGGCGACCTCCTCGGTGGCCTGCTTGGTGCGCACGAACACGATCATCGCCTCGAACGGCTCCACTTCGAGCAGGCGGGTAAGCGCGTCCATCTTGCGGGGGCCGGCGACCTGGATGTAGCGCTGCGAAATGTTCTGCGCGGTGGCGGTTTTCGACTTGGTTGTGATTTCCACCGGGTCGTGCAGGTATTTGGTGGTGAGCTTGCGGATCGCCGGCGGCATGGTCGCCGAGAACAGCGCGACCTGCTTGTATTCGGGCGTTTCGGACAGGATCCGTTCGACGTCCTCGGCGAAGCCCATGGTGAGCATCTCGTCGGCCTCGTCCAGCACGAGGTAGTCGAGGTGGGACAGGTCCAACGTGCCGCGTTCCAGGTGGTCGATGACGCGGCCGGGGGTGCCGACCACCACCTGCGCGCCGCGCCGCAGCCCGGCCAGCTGCACGCCGTAGGACGAGCCGCCGTAGATCGGTAGCACGTGGATCCCAGGCAGGTGGGTGCCGTAGCGGCTGAACGCCTCGGCCACCTGCAGGGCCAGCTCGCGGGTGGGCGCAAGCACCAGCGCCTGCGTCGCGGTGCTCTTGGCGTCGATCTTGGACAGGATCGGGATCGCGAACGCCGCCGTCTTGCCGGTGCCGGTCTGCGCCAGCCCGACGACGTCGGATCCGGCCAGCAGCGGCGGGATCGTTGCCGCCTGGATGGCCGTCGGCGTCTCGTAGCCGACGTCGGCGGTCGCCTTCAGGACCGCAGGGTGAATCTGCAGGTCCGAGAACGTGGGAGAGGCAGCCTCGGGCGGGCTGTCTGGGAGGGTCATCGTGTCAAGAGTCTAGTTGTGATGGCGGGCCCGGCGAAGCTGGGCGCTGCGGGTCACGGCCGCGCCTGCTGCGCCGGCTGGGTGGGTGCCGGTACGGTTTGGCGATGTGTGCTCGCTACCCTGCCGTGCGCTGACGGGCGTAGCCGTTCTCGCGTCGGCCTCCGTTGCTTTGACCGGTTGCGGTTCGGGAGATTCCACGGTCGCCAAGACGCCGCAGGCCACCACCACGACGACGTCGACGGCGTCGATCACCGCCCCCGCCACGCCGATCCCGACGTCCGGGGTCGCCGCGCCGCCCGGTAGCGCGGCGCCGGCCGACCCGTGCGCGGTCAACTTGGCCTCGCCCACCATCGCGAAGGTGGTGTCCGAGCTACCGAAAGACCCGCGCAGCCAGCAGCCCTGGAGTCCGGAACCGGTGGCCGGCAACTACAACGAGTGCGCCCAGCTGTCGGCGGTGATCATCAAGGCCAACACCAACGCCGTCAACCCGACGACGCGGGCGGTGCTGTTCCATCTGGGCCAGTTCATCCCGCAGGGCGTGCCGGACACCTACGGGTTCAATGGCATCGACGCGGCCCAAACCACCGGCGACACAGTCGCTTTGACCTATCCCGGCGGCGTCAACGGACTCAACACCGACGTGCGGTTCCACTGGGACGGCAACGGCGTCCAGCTGATCGGCAACACCCCGGGCCACTGAGCCAAGCGGGCCGGTCGAGCCCGCGGGGTTACGGGTTGCCGGTCCACGACGGGTATGTCCCCGGGCGACCTTCCGCGCCGCTCTGGATCCCGCCGAAGGACAGGCCGCCGGTGCCGCCATTCCCGGCGGCGCCACCGGGGCCGCCAGAGTTGTTCGTACCGATGCCGAGACCGCCCGCGCCGCCATCAGCACCATCGGCGCCGGGGGCACCGTCGCCGACCTGTACCAGGTCCGGGATGTTCGAGGCGCCGCCGCCGCCACCACCGCCGGTGCCGGTGGCGTTGGTGCCACCAGCGCCGCCGAGGCCGCCGTTGGTCGTGGTCGTCGTGCCGTCACCGGCGAACAGCTCCGCGTTGCCGCCGGTGCCGCCGTGCCCGGCGACGCCATTGGCGGATGCGGCTCCACCGCCACCGCCGCCGCCGCCGCCCGCGGCGTTACCGGCCGCGACGGTACCGCCCGCGCCGCCACCGCCACCGCCGCCGCCTGCGCCGCCAGTGGTGCCAGAGGCGAGGTCACCGGCACCGCCGGTGCCGCCGCCGCCGCCGAACCCGATCGCCTGGTCGTTGCCGCCAACGGTGGCGAGGGCTTGGTTGCCGGAGCCACCGGTGCCGCCCGTGCCGCCGGTGCCACCGGCGCCGCCGCTGCCGGTGCCAGTGCCGGCGTCGCCGCCGGCCCCGCCGATGCCGCCGCCGCCACCTCCGCCGGCCGTAATCAAGTTGCCCACGTCGGAGGTGTTGTAGCCGCCGAGGCCACCCTCACCGCCGCCGCCACCGGCGCCGCCGTCGCCGTTGGTCCCGCCGTTAGGCGTGCCGCCGCCGTCGCCGCCAATCCCGCCTTGTCCGCCGTTGCCGCCGAAGCCGCCGTAGCTGCCTCCGTAGCCCGGGCTGGTGCCGCCGGTGCCGCCGATGCCGCCGGTGCCGCCCGCGCCACCGGTGCCGCCGTGGCCGGTCGAGCCGCCCGCGTCACCGCCGGTGCCGCCGTCACCACCGATGCCGCCGCTGCCGCCGGACGGCGAGTCGACGCCGCTGGACCGCGACGGGTCGGGGGTGGCAGCGCCCGGGCCGCCCTGGCCGCCGTGGCCGCCGGTGCCGCCGTCGCCGCCGTGGCCACCGTTGCCGTCGGTGCCGCCGGTGCCGCCGGTGCCAGCCGCGCCGCCGGCGCCCGCGGCGCCGCCGTGGCCGCCCTTGCCGCCGATGCCGCCGTGGTCGAGGTCATTGCCCGTAGTCGCGAAGTCGGCGCCGGTGCCGCCGTTGCCGCCCCGACCGCCGTCACCGCCCTGGCCGCCCGAACCGTTGGTCCCGCCCGGCCCGCTGTTGCCGCCGTGGCCGCCCGCACCGCCGGTCCCACCGTCGAAGCCGGTATCGCCCTGCCCTGCGTTGACGGCCTCCGCGCCGGCCGCCCCGACATCACCGTCGCCGCCGGCG
The DNA here is from genome assembly GCF_002101935.1 of Mycobacterium sp. IEC1808. Taxonomy (NCBI): domain Bacteria; kingdom Bacillati; phylum Actinomycetota; class Actinomycetes; order Mycobacteriales; family Mycobacteriaceae; genus Mycobacterium; species Mycobacterium sp. IEC1808. Next base: position 36,028 of record NZ_LQPV01000023.1, read on the forward strand.
CCGCCCTTGCCGCCGTCACCGCCGGTGCCCGCGTGGCCCGCGGTGCCCGCACCACCCGCACCGGTGCCGGCCGCCCCGCCGGCACCCGCGTCGCCTCCGGTGCCGCCGCCGCCGCCGTTGCCGCCGGCCACGGCGGAGCCCACTCCGCTGGCGCCCTCGCCACCGTCGCCGCCCTGGCCGCCATGGCCGCCGACCCCACCACTGCCGTTGACGCCGCCGACGCCCGCGCTGCCGCCGGTGCCGCCCGCACCGCCGGTCCCGCCGGCGAAGCCCTGACCGCCTTGGCCTGCGCTGACGCCCACCGCGCCTTGGGCCCCCACGTCACCCTGGCCACCGACACCACCGGTGCCGCCCTGGCCGCCGATGCCCGCGTGACCCGCCACGCCGGCGGTCCCGCCCATCATCCCCTTGTTGGCGCCACCGGCCCCGCCAGCACCGGCGGCGCCGCCCGTCCCGCCGGTACCACCGTCACCGCCGGCCACGCCGGCGCCCACGCCGCTCGCCCCGGCACCGCCGGTGCCGCCCATGCCGCCCTGACCGCCGGCCCCACCGGCGCCGCCGGCCCCACCGAACAGCGCCTGGTTGGCCCCACCGGCCCCACCGTTGCCGCCGGCCCCACCGGCAAAGCCGTCACCGCCGTGGCCGTTGCTGACGCCCACCGTGCCGGTCGACCCGACCAGGCCTTGAGCGCCCATACCGCCGATCCCGCCGGCCCCACCGTTACCGCCGCCGAAAAGCCCGTTGGCACCGCCGGCCCCACCGTTGCCGCCGTGCCCGCCGGCGGCGGTGGCGTTGCCGCCGGCCCCACCGGCGCCGCCGTGGCCCCACAGCCCGGCCGACCCGCCGGCCCCGCCGTTCCCGCCGTTGGCGCCGTTTGCGCCCGACCCGCCGTTGCCCCCGTTGCCGAAGAGCCACCCGCCATCGCCACCGGCCTGGCCGGTACCGGCCGCGCCGTTGGCGCCGTCGCCGAACAGCGGGCGCCCGGTCAGGTCCTTCACCGGCGAGAACGGGTTCGCCGCAAGGGCCTGCAGGTCGTGCTGCAACGTGCCCAACGGTGAGGAGTTGGCGGCCTCGGTGGCCGCATACGCGAACCCGCCGGAGGACATCAGCTGCACGAACTGGTCATGGAAGGCGGCCGACTGCGCGCTGAGTGCCTGAAACTGCTGTCCGAAACCGCCGAACAACTGCGTCAGCACCGCCGACACCTCGTCTGCGGCCGCCGGCGCAATTCCCGTGGTCGACGGGGCCGCCGCCGCGGTGGCCTCCCGGATCGCCTCCCCGATCGCGCTCAAGTCGGTAGAGGCACTGGCCAAGGCCTCAGGCGCTGCGATCAGGTAGGACATCTTGGACTCCCATCGAACATGCCGCACATTAGGTGATTTACGTCAGAACCGTACTATAGGCATGTTTGGGAACTTGTAAAGCGACTTTTGGTATTTTCATATATTTCGCCGGTCGCCCGGCCGGATGGCTATTGGGCAATTGATGCCCGAACCGCGACCCCGTCGGGTCAGCTGGTCACGATCAGCGGAAGCGAGATCACGCCGGGGCCCCCGGCGACGACGATCACCCAGCGGCCGTCGACGGGCATCGCCACCGACACCGGGAAGAAGGCGAACCCGATTTCGCCGACGGTGGCCTCCGGGGGCATCTCGAAGGCGACGCGAAGGGGCTTCTGACCCGCCGGGGGCCAGATCTCGACGTCGAGCCGGTCATCGTCGTCGGCATCGGACTGCGTGAGCACCACGAGCAGAAAGCTGGCGAACCGGTCGGGCCCGACCACGAATCGGGACAGCACGCCGCCGGTGACGTTCAGCTTGTTGTCGACCACCTGGGCCGCTTCGGCGAGAAAGGCCCCCGTAACGATCACCTGCCGAAGCTACCGCCCAGCAACGGCTCCGTGGCATGCGCCCCAGGCACTTCTCCGGTTACCCTGCCGCACAGCGCAATTCACGCGGGGCGTCGAATGCGCGCGCCCAACGGTCAGCCCGCTCGCCGGGCCGAGCCGTGTCGGTCCCCTCACCTACAGTTGCAGCTGTGTTCGTCACCGGTGAAACCGTCGTCTACAGTGCGTCGGACCTCGCGTCCGCCGCCCGGTGCGAATACGCGCTCCTGCGGGATTTCGACGCGAAACTCGGCCGCGGCCCCGCGCTCTGCATCGAGGATGAACTACTCGCCCGAACCTCCGCCCTGGGCACCGAACACGAACGACGCCGCCTCGAGCGATACCGCGACGAGTTCGGCGACGCGGTCGCGGTCATTGGTCGCCCGGCCTACACGCCGACCGGCTTTACGGCCGCCGCCGAGGCAACCCGGCGCGCGATCGCCAGCCGCGCCCCGGTGGTGTATCAGGCCGCGATCTTCGACGGCCGATTCGTCGGATTCGCCGACTTCTTGGTGCGCGACGGCGAGCGGTATCGGGTCGCCGACACGAAGCTGGCCCGCTCGCCCAAGGTGCCCGCGTTGCTGCAGCTGGCCGCCTACGCCGACGCGCTCGCCGGCTCGGGCGTCCCGGTCGCGCCCGAGGCCGAGCTGGAGCTGGGCGACGGCGCCGTCCTGCGCTACCGCGTCGGCGATTTGGTCCCGGTTTACCGTTCCCAGCGCGCGCTGTTGCAGCGGCTGCTCGACGAGCACTACGCCGCGGGCACCGCGGTGCGCTGGGACGACCAAAACGTCAGCGCGTGTTTCCACTGCCCGCTGTGCACCGAGCAGTTGCGCGCCACCGACGACCTGCTGCTGGTCGCCGGGATGCGAGTCACCCAGCGCGACAAGCTGATCGACGCCGGCATCACCACGGTCGCCGAGCTGGCCGACCGCACGACGCCGGTGCCCGAGCTGGCGCCCAGCGCGCTGACCAAGCTGACCGCGCAGGCCAAACTGCAAGTCCGTCAACGCGACACCGGCACCCCACAGTTCGAGGTCGTCGACCCGCAGCCGCTGACCCTGCTGCCCGAGCCGGACCCCGGTGACCTGTTCTTCGACTTCGAAGGCGACCCGCTGTGGACAGCCGACGGGCACGACTGGGGCCTGGAGTATCTGTTCGGCGTTCTGGAGGCCGGCGGGAATTTCCACCCGCTGTGGGCGCATAGCAGGGTCGACGAGCGCAAGGCGCTCATCGACTTCCTCGCGATGGTGAAAAGGCGCCGCAAGCGCCGCCCCAACATGCACATCTACCACTACGCGCCCTACGAGAAGACCGCGCTGCTGCGGCTCGCCGGCCGGTACGGGGTCGGCGAGGATGACGTCGACGAACTGCTGCGCAGCGGCACGCTGGTCGACCTCTATCCCCTGGTGCGCAAGAGCATTCGGGTGGGGGCGGAGTCGTTCGGCCTCAAGGCGCTCGAGCCGCTGTACATGGGGTCACAGCTGCGCGCCGGTGACGTCACGACGGCCGCCGAGTCGATCACCTCCTACGCCCGCTACTGCCAGCTCAAGGACGAGGGCCAACTGGACGACGCCGCGTCCCTGCTCAAAGAGATCGAGGACTACAACCACTACGACTGCCGCTCGACACAGGCATTGCGCAACTGGCTGATGCTGCGCGCCTACGAATCCGGCGTCGTACCCGTTGGCGCGCAACCGGTTCCGGAGGGCAACCGGGTCGAGGACCGCGACCAGCTGGCGATGGCGTTGTCGGCGTTCACCGGCGACGCAGGGGTCGCCGACCGCACGCCGGAGCAGACCGCGGTTGCGCTGGTGGCCGCGGCGCGCGGCTACCACCGGCGCGAGGACAAGCCGTTCTGGTGGGCGCACTTCGACCGGCTGAACTTCCCGGTCGAGGAGTGGGCCGACGACACCGACGTCTTCATCGCCGATGCGGCATCGGTCGACGCCGACTGGCATACCCCGCCCCGCGCGCGCAAGCCGCGGCGGCAGGTGCGCCTCAGGGGTGAGCTGGCGCGCGGCGAATTGATGACCGATGTGTTCGCGCTCTACGAGCCCCCTGCCCCGCCGAGCATGGCCGACAACCCGGACCGGCGCGCGGCCGGTCGCGCCGAAATACTGGCGGTCGACGATCCGGCGGTGCCCACCGAGGTGACCATCGTCGAGCGAGTCGGCAACGACGGCAACACCTTTGACCAGCTGCCGTTCGCGCTCACCCCGGGGCCGCCCATTCCCACCACGGCGTTGCGGGCATCGATCGAGACCACCGCCGCCGCCCTGGCCGCCGACCTGCCGGCACTGCCGTTCACCGCCGTGATCGACGTCCTGCTGCGCCGCGCGCCACGCACGAAATCCCCGCTGCCGCGCACCGGCGACACCGTCGCCGACATCACCGCCGCCGCGCTCAATCTCGACTCGTCGTACCTCGCCGTGCACGGGCCGCCGGGCACCGGCAAGACGCACACCGCGGCCCGGGTGATCAAAAGCCTTGTCGCCGAAGATGGCTGGCGCGTCGGCGTGGTGGCGCAGTCGCACGCCACGGTGGAGAACCTGTTGGGCTGCGTGATCGACGCCGGGCTGGATCCGGGCCGCGTCGCCAAGAAGTCCGCCGGGCACGACGCCCCGCGCTGGCGGGAGATCGAGTCCAACGAATACCCGTCCTTCATCGCCGAACACGACGGCTGCGTGATCGGCGGCACCGCTTGGGATTTCGCCAACGCCAACCGGGTGCTGCCGGGCAGCCTGGACCTGCTGGTGATCGACGAGGCGGGCCAGTTCTGCCTGGCCAACACCATCGCCGTTGCGCCGGCGGCCGCCAACCTCTTGCTGCTCGGCGACCCGCAGCAGCTGCCACAGGTCAGCCAGGGCACGCATCCCGAACCGGTCGACACGTCGGCGCTGGACTGGCTGGTGGACGGCCGGCGCACGCTGCCCGACGAGCGGGGCTACTTCCTGGACTTGTCCTACCGCATGCATCCGGCGGTCTGCGCCGCGGTCTCCGCGCTGTCCTACGAGGGCCGGCTGCAATCGCACGAGTGCACCAAAGAGCGCCACCTCGACGGGCAACGCCCCGGGGTGCACGTGAGTGTCGTGGAACACCAGGGCAATTCGACGGAGAGCGCCGAGGAGGCCGACGCGATCGCCGCCCAGATCGGCGGGCTGCTCGGCCGGGCGTGGACCGACGAACACGGCACCCGCCCGCTGGCCGCCGACGACGTGCTGGTGTTGGCGCCTTACAACGCCCAGGTGACGCTGATCCGTCGGCGGCTCGCCCAGGCCGAGCTCGGCGCGGTCCGGGTCGGAACCGTCGACAAGCTCCAGGGCCGGCAGGCGCCGGTGGTCTTCGTGTCGATGACGGCCTCGTCGGTCGACGTGGTGCCGCGCGGGATCTCGTTCCTGCTCAACCGGAACCGGCTCAATGTCGCCATCAGCAGGGCGCAGTACGCGGCGGTGATCGTGCGCTCGCGGCTGCTCACCGAGTACCTGCCCGGCACGCCCGCCGGCCTGATCGACCTCGGCGCGTTCCTGGCGCTGACGCGCGACTAGCCCGAGTGCCGGCCGTAACCGGCGGGGTCGTCGTCGGGATCGGGGCGGTAGCGGTGGCCCGGCGACGCCATCGGGCGAAACCGCTTCCCGCCGTCGACGCGAGACCCGTTGTGCGCGAAGCCGATCGGCCCGGCCGGCACCGGCTGGTGCACCGGCACCGGACGGGCCGGCGGCTGGGGCGCGACGTCGGGTTCACGAACCAGCCGAAGTTCGACGTACTCGTCGTCGTCATAGTCGTCGTCGACGACGTCGCCCCCGTCCGCCGGCTCACCGCCCGCGTCCGCCGACGGCGCGAACCCGAGCACGAACACCGCGGCGACGACGCCGAACAGCACGACGAACGCGGGCAACAGCACCGACTGCGCCATCGCCGCGGCGAATGGCTCGCGCAGGAACTCGGGCAGCTGCACGGCGGCGGCGTCCTCGGCCGAGGCCGAGGGTGCGTCGGACGGCATCTCGGAACCGATCCGCCACGTCATGAACGCGGCCATGCCCGCGCTCCCGAGCACCGCCCCGAGCTGCCGCACCGAGTTGAAGACCGCCGAACCCGCGCCGGCGAGTTCGGTGGGCAGGTTGCGCGTCGCGGTCGCCGTCAGCGGCGACCACACGAAGGCGCTACCGACGCCGATCACGGCGAACGCCAGCAGCAGCCGCCAGATCGGCGTCGACGGGGACATCTCGAACGACAGCCAGGTGAGCCCGACCGCCATCGTGGAGAAGCCGAACCCGAGCACCGGCCCCGGGTGGTACCGGTCGACGATCATGCCCACGAACGGCGCCAGCGCGCCGCCCACGACCGCCATCGGGGCGATTACCAGCGCCGAACGCGTCGGCGACAGCCCGCACCCGCCCTGCAAAAAGAACGGCAGCGGCAGCATCATCGCCGTCATCGCGAACGCGGTGACGGCCACCCCGGCGTTGCACAGGCCGAAGTCGCGGTCGGCGAAGACGCGCAGCGGGATCAGCGGCTCGCGGGTGTTGACGGCCTGCCAGTACACGAACACTGACATGCATCCGACCCCGGCGACGATCATCGCCCACACCCACGGCTGCCAGTGACCGGCCTGGCCCTCCTGCAGGCCGAAGACGATCAGGAACATGCCCACCGCGGACAACGCGACGCCCACCAGGTCGAAGCGGTGCGCCTGGGTGGGCAGCACCGGCACCAGCCACGCCGCCAGCGCCAGCCCGGCGACGCCGATCGGGACGTTGACGAAGAAGATCCACTGCCAGCCCAGCCCGTCGACCAGCGCGCCGCCGGCCAACGGCCCGACCAGGGTGGCCACCCCGGCGGTGGCGCCCCACACGCTGACCGCGACACCGCGCCGCTCCGCCGGGAAGACCCGGGTGATCATCGACAGAGTCTGCGGGGTCAGCACCCCGGCGCCGACGCCCTGCACCACCCGGGCGGCGATCAGCATCGCGACGCTGCCCGAAAGCCCGCACCAGAGCGACGCGGCGGTGAACAGGCCCAGCCCGATGAGATAGAGGTTCTTGGTGCCATACCGGTCACCGAGCCGCCCGGCCACCAGCAGCACCACCGCGCAGCCCAGCAGATAGGCGCTGGTCACCCAGACCACGGTGGCGTACCCGGTGTGCAGGTCGAGCTTGATGGTCGGGTTGGCGATGACGACGATCGTGGAGTCGACCATGATCATGAAGAAGCCGATGATCATCGTGAACAGCGCGTTCCACGGATTCCGCGGGCCCGCCGCGAGCAGCGAGTTCCAGCCCTCCATGAACTGCGCGCGACTCGGCACCGCGCGCCGGTTCCCCCCCGGCGACCAAGGCGTCGCCGTGTTCATGTGGCTCAACCCCCTCGCACCGACGGCTCGAATCGTCACCCAGCCCGCATTATCCCGGTTGGGCAAATGCGCCGCTCGGCCGCGGATCGGTGACCGCGGGTTAGCCTGGAATGGACATCGGTAAGACCAACAGGATGAGCAGGATGCGCGCCCGACGAAACAGAGCGTCACGCATGTCAAACCCGGAGCAGGTGGCGGCCGGCAAGGACGGCCGGCCCAAGGCGTCGGCGCGGGCATTGGCGCAGGTCATCGAGCGCAGCACGCGGATCCACGGCCCCGCCGCGGAGGCCTACGTGTCGCGACTGCGCCGCGCGCACCCGGCCGCCACCCCGGCACAAATCGACGCCAAGCTGGAGAAACGCTTCCTGGCGGCCCTGACGGCCAGCGGCGCCGCGGTCGGCTCGGCCGCGACGTTCCCCGGGGTCGGGACGCTGACGGCGGTGTCCGCGGGCGCCGGGGAGACCGTCTTCTTCATCGAGGCCACCGCGCTGTTCGTGCTGGCCAAGGCCGTCGTCTACAACATCCCGGCCGACCACCGCGAACGCCGCCGCGCGCTGGTCCTTTCCGTCCTGGTCGGCGACGACAGCCAGCGCGCCATCGGCGAGCTGATCGGGCCCGGCCGCACCAACGGCGGCTGGCTGGCCGAGGGCATGGCGTCACTGCCGCTGCCGACGCTGTCGCGGTTGAACACCCGGATGCTCGGCTACTTCGTCAAGCGCTACACGCTGCGCAAGGGCGCCCTGATGTTCGGCAAGGCGCTGCCGGTGGGCATCGGCGCCGTGGTCGGCGGCGCCGGCAACCGGATGGTGGGCAAGAAGATCGTCCACAACGCCCGACACGCGTTCGGCTTGCCGCCCTCGCGCTGGCCGACCACGCTGCGGCTGCTGCCGCCGGTCCACGAGGCCGGCTAACGGCGGCCTCACCCGGTGCCTCTCGCGGATTGCCCGCGAAAGGTTAGCCTTTATTGGGGCGAAAACGCTCCCGCACCGTCGCGGGATTGAGTTGCCCGCCGATAACGCGTACAGCGCGCCTGCAGGACAAAAGAATTGAGGCGAATAGCGGCCGTGAGCAACATTTCACCATTCGGGCAAAACGAATGGCTGGTCGAGGAGATGTACCGCAAGTTCCGCGACGACCCCTCGTCGGTCGACCCCAGCTGGCATGAGTTCCTGGTGGACTACAACCCCGAGACCACCACCGAGCCGGCCCCCAGCGCCCCCGCGGCCC
>NZ_LQPV01000024.1:0-133887 GCF_002101935.1 Mycobacterium sp. IEC1808
TGACGGTGGCCGAAGAGGCAGCGTTCTGGACAGCCACGCCACCGCCGGCCCCGCCCGCACCGCCCACACCGGTGCCGCCGGTGCCGCCGGCGCCGCCATGGCCGCCGCCGGTGGCTCCCGTTCCGTTCGTGACGACTACCCCACCGGCCCCACCGGCACCGCCGGAGGTGCCGTTCCCGCCGGTACCGCCGTCGCCGCCGGTGACCGCGGCCGTAGAGGCGGCATTCTGCAGTTGCACGCTGCCGCCGGCCCCGCCGACCCCACCGATGGCGCCGTTCCCGACGCCACCGCCGCCGCCGTGGCCGCCGATGGTGATTCCCGTTCCATTCGAGACGACCACTCCACCGGCACCACCGGCACCACCGGCACTACCCTGCCCGCCGTTGCCGCCGGCACCGCCGGTGACCGCGGCCGTGGACGAACCGTTCTGGAATTGGACGCTACCGCCGGCCCCGCCGGCGCCGCCGAGGCCGCTGCTGGCGGTGCCCCCGTCGCCGCCGTGGCCGCCGGTGGTGTCGCCGCTTCCGGCGGTGATGACCTGCCCACCGGCCCCACCGACCCCACCGAAGAGGCCGCTTCCGCCATGGCCCCCGGTGCCGCCGGTGACACTGGCGGCATTGGAACCATTCGTGATGAGCACGGCACCCCCGGCCCCACCGGCCCCGCCGACACCGCCGCCGCTGCTACCACCGTCGCCGCCGGTGCCGGGTGTGACGGCCCCGGTGCCGGCCGTGACGACGGCGGCCCCGGCGCCGCCCGTACCGCCGTTACCGTTGCCCGGGGCGTCGCCGCCCTTTCCACCGTTGCCCGCCTGCGCGGCGGCGGCGCCGCCGTTACCGCCGTTGCCGCCGTTGCCGTTGCCGGCGCCATTGCCGCCGGCGCCGCCGTCGCCGCCGGTGCCTGTCTGCGAAAGGGCGGCGCCGCCGGTGCCGCCGTTACCGCCGTGACCATTGCCGGCGGCGCTGCCGCCGGCGCCACCCATGCCGCCGCTGCTACCGCTGCCGCCGGCGCCGCCGTTGCCGCCGTCCGGATGGAGCGCGGTGCCGGCCGCGCCTTGACCGCCGGCGCCGCCGGCGCCGGATGTGCCGGTAGTGCCGGCTGTACCACCGGCGCCGGGAGTGCCGAAGATGCCCGCGGTGCCGCCGGCGCCGCCCGCTCCGGCCGCACCGCCCAGCCCGCCCGCGCCGCCGGCGCCACCAGTGCCGTCGTTGATGCTGAAGTCGCCAGCGCCGCCCGTGCCGCCGGCACCGCCGTTGCCGCCGAATCCGCCCTGGCCGCCGTGCCCGCCGGAGCTCAGGAACCCGACGGCGTTGCCGCCAGCGCCGCCGGCGCCGCCGGCGCCGCCCGCGAAACTCGACCCCGGAGCGCCGGGAGCGCCGGTGGCGCCGACGCTGCTGAACCCGCCCTGACCTCCGGCACCGCCGTTGCCGCCGGCTCCTCCAAACAGCGACTCGCTCGCGCCGCCGGCCCCCCCGTTACCTCCGGCACCACCTAATTGACCGGCCGCCGTGGCGGAGCCGCCGGCTCCGCCGTTGCCGCCATTCCCGGCGGCGCCGCCGCCGAACAGTCCATTCATACCGCCGGCCCCGCCGTTACCCCCCGCCACACCGGGCGTAGTTGACGACGCTCCGGCCCCGCCGTTGCCGCCATGGCCGAAAAAGCCCGCCGACCCGCCGTTACCGCCGTTTTGTCCGGTTCCCGCCGCCCCGGCCGCGCCGTTGCCGCCGTTGCCCCACAGGATCCCTCCGTCACCGCCGTTACCGCCCGGGGTGGTCGCGTCTGCGCCGTCGCCGATCAGCGGACGGCCAGTCAGCGCCTCAACGGGCCCATTGATCGCCGCCAGCGCGGAATCCAGCGGTGAAGCATTGGCCGCCTCCGCGGCCGCATAGGCGCCCGCGGCGCCGTTCAGCGCCTGCACGAACTGTGCATGAAACGCCTCCGCCTGCGCGCTCAGCGCCTGCTGTTCCTGCGCAAAGGCGCCGAACAACTTCGCGATCGCCGCGGACACCTCGTCCTGCGCCGCTGCCACCACCGACGTGGTTGAAGGCGCCGCGGCCGCGTAGGCCGCACCGATTGTCTGCCCGATCCCGGTCAAATCCGCCGACGCCGAGGCCAAAGCTCCCGATGTTGCGATCACATAGGAAGACATTGGTTCCCCCTCGGTGGGGATCAGACGGCTACGGGACGCGGGTGATTTTAGGCGTAGGTTACGCGTGTCTAATACCGTTTGGAATCCGATTCCGAAAGTTTGAATCGAGTATGAATTGCGTACCCCGGGCCGCCGCAGCACCGCACAGCCTGCGTGTGTGACTGATGCGACAGGTGCGACTAGGGGTCAGGTTTGCTTTTTTGCGGCCGTTTTCGCCGATGCAACCCCGCCGAAGCGGTCCGATTTGCCGGTCGGTTGGGGTTCAAGCGGCGGGCTCGCGCAGCGGAAGGCCGGCCGCGCGATACGCCGCATCGATGACGATCATGTTCTCGATCGCCTCTTCCGGTGTCGTCTTCACCGGTTCACCGCGCAGCACCGCGGCGGCGAAAGCGTCGAGCTGATGCCCGTAGGTGGAGCGCCCCGCGGTGAAGTTCTCCACCCGCTTTCCGGCGGTCGACCGGACCGAGAACCGCTGGAACGGGATCAACGGATTGAGCCGCAGCTCGCCGCGCTCGCCAACCACCTTCACGGTTAAGCGCGGTGGGGCGGTCGACCACATCGAGCAGTGGATCCGCCCGGTGTGCCCGCCGGCAAACCGCAGCTCGGCCGTCATGGCTCGGTCGACGTTGGGACCGCGTAGTTTGGCCTGTGCCGCAACGACGTCCGGAGTCGAGCCGCCGAACCTGCGCACCATGTCGACGGCGTAGCATCCGAGATCCATCAGCGCGCCACCGGCCAGGGCGTAGTTGTAGCGGTTGTGGGAGAGCTTCGGCATCCAGAAGCACCACTCGGCGTCGACGCGCTCGAGCTTGCCCAGCTCTTCGGAGGCAATGATCTCCTCCACGCGCGCCGCGCACGGGTGGTAGCGGTAGTGAAAAGCCTCCATCACGACCCGATCCGACGTGGCGGCAAGCGCGGCGACCTCGCGGGCCTCGGCGGCATTGGCGGTGAACGGCTTTTCGCACAGCACGTGCTTACCGGCGTCAAGCGCGGCCCGAGTCCACCTGCCGTGCAACCCGATCGGCAGCGGGTTGTAGACAGCGTCGAGGTCCGGATCGGCGAGCAGCGCCTCGTAGCTGTCGTGCACCCGGGCGATGCCGTGTTTGGCGGCAAAGGCTTGCGCCCGGGACACATCGCGTGCGGCCACCGCGGCCAGCACGACCTCGGCGTTGTCCCGAGCCGGTTTGATGAGCGCCGTCGGCGTGATGCGCGCCGCCCCCAGGACGCCGATCCGCACCGGTGCGCCGCGTCCAGACACGGACGGGATGCTAGCAGTCGACCCGCAGGTCGGTCGGCAAGATTTCGAGACGCAATTTCACCGGAAACGCGCCGACATACACTCTCGCAATGGTCGCCGCTGATACCTTGCGCCGCGTGGGAACTCGGCTTCGCGCGATCACCGCGTCGCATAAGGCCAGCCCGATCCCCCGCGTGATGGTGATCTCCAACGTGGGCAGTTTTGGCGGAGGAGGTGCGCTCGACTTTCGCGATATGGTCCTGGCCATCCACGAAATGCGGCCCGACGTCGACGTCGTCGCCGTCTGCCCGTGGAAGGGCAGCCTGGTGACGGAATGCGCTCGGCACAATATCCGGACCAAGATCACCTGGATACCGGGCTGGGCCTTTCTCGTCCGGTCGCGCGCGCCACGCGTTGAGGCGCTCATCGGCACGGTTCCGTATCTCGCCATTCTGCTTGTCGGCATCTTGCAGGCGCTGTTCCTACTTGTTCGACAGCGCCCGACCATGGTGCTCACCAATACGATGGTCATTCCCGCGCACGCGATCGCTGCCAAACTGCTCGGCATCCCCCATTACTGGCTGGTCCGCGAGTTCGGCAAAGACGACCACCGGCTCTGGTTCCTGTTGGGCTACCGCAGAACCATCCGCCTCATCGGGCGGCTGTCGGCGGCGGTGATCTGCAATTCGCACGCGGTCGAGAACGCTCTGCTCGCGGTGGATCCGACGATGACGACGCACGTGGTCTACCCGGTCGTCGACACCCCGCTCGGCACACCGCCGGAGCGACGACCGGGCGAACGCATGCGCGCTGTGTTGATCGGTTACTTCTCCGAAGCGAAGGGACAGCGCATCGCGGTCGAGGCGGTGGCCATCGCCCGGGAGGCCGGCGTCGACATCGAGTTGACCCTGGTCGGCGCCGGCAACCAGAAGCCGCTTCGCGAGCTCGCGCGACGCCTGGGCGTCGAGGACCTGGTGGATATCCACGGACGCACACATGACGTCGGCCCCTACTGGTCCGCCGCTCACGTCGGCCTGATGTGCAGCCAATGCGAGGCGTTCGGGCGGGTAACCGTGGAGGCCATGCGAGCCGGATTGCCTGTGTGCGGGACGAACGCGGGCGGCACACCGGAGATCATCGATCCGGGGATCAATGGGCTGCTAAGCCCGGCCGGCGACGCAAATGCACTCGCAGCCAACCTGATGACGCTGGAATCCGACGAAGACCTGCGTCGTAAGCTCGCCTTTCGCGCGGTGGAAACGCCACGCTTCCAGCGCGACCGTCACGACGATGAATTCACCGCAATTCTCGGCCTGCGTTGAGGTGTAATTTTCCGCCCATTCGCCCGCGATATGCGATGCTACGATCTCGATTCGCCCGGGACCGGGCCAAGCGTGGGCCATCATCCGCTGAGGAGTTGAATTTTGGCTGTCGGCGAGCTGAGTGCCCGTGAGGCCGAACGCGTTGTGTGGGACGTGATCGTCGTGGGCACCGGCATGGGCGGCGGCACGCTGGGCTTGTCGCTGGCCCGCGCCGGCCGCCGGGTGCTGTTCGTCGAAAAGGGCCGCTCCACACTGCCCGGAACCCCCGGAACGATTCGCGCCGCCATGCCCGAACTCGCCGAGCCGCGCGCCGCCCGTTCGGCGGAGGCCTATTACGACGCGTTAGCCCGGGCCGGGCGCTCCACTGACGAGATCGAAGACATCAGCGGCAGACGCCCGAAACGCTTCGTGCCGTTCATCGGCAGCGGCACCGGCGGTTCATCCGCCCTGTATGGAATGGTCTGCGAGCGGTTCTTCGCCCAGGACTTCACCCCGCGGCAAAACTTCCGCGACCCCGGGGATTCCACCGTGCCCGAGGCCTGGCCCATCACCTATGACGAGCTGAGTCCGTGGTATGCCGAGGCCGAAAAACTCCTCAATGTGCGCGGCGCGCCCGATCCGCTGCGCCCCGAAGCCGCCGACGTGGGTTTGCCTGCGGCCCCGCCGTTTTCCCCCGACAACCAGCCGCTGGTCAACTACCTGGCCGGGCGCGGACTACACCCCTACCACCTGCCGATGGCCTGCGACTACACCGACGGCTGTCCCACCTGTCAGGCCCATCTCTGCGAGCGGTCTTGCAAGAATGACGCGGGCCGCAATGGCGTGCTGCCCGCCGTTACCGAGCACGGGGCGCACCTGCTCGACCAGTGCCGAGTCGTGCATCTCGAGGCCGATCGCGCCCGGGTGCAGCAGGTGATCGCCCAGCATGGCTCCGACATGCTGGCGTTGAAAGGCAAGGTCGTGGCGCTGGCCGCCGGCGCCCTGGCCACCCCGGTCTTATTGCTCAACTCCCGCTCCGGCGAGTGGCCGCGCGGACTGGCCAACGGCTCAGATGTGGTGGGGCGCAACCTGATGCGCCATCTGATGGATTGGATCGAGGTCTGGCCGCAACCCGGCTGCAGGATCACCGCCGAGAACAAGGAAATCGGGTTCAACGATTTCTATTTCTCCGACGGCCAGAAATACGGCACCGTGCAGTCGGCGGGCGCGATGGCGAATTTGGCGTCGATGGATATGTTCACCAACCAACCCGGATGGCAGCCGAAGGCACTGCGCCTGATCAGCCCGGCGGTGCGGCCGATCTACGATCGCTTCTTCAATGGCGGGCTGGTGCTGGCCCCGATCATGGAGGACCTGCCGTATCTGGACAACCGGGTCCTGCCAAGCGACCGGCCCGGCGAGGATGGGCGCCAGCGGCTGCGGCTCCAATACCGTTTGCACCCAAGCGAGGTCGACCGCCGCGCAGTGTTCATTCGGAAGATAAAAGAGGTGTTGAAGCCGTATCGCACCCTCACACTGCGAACCGGCGCAAACAACTCCACCCTGGGCCATGTCTGCGGCACCTGCCGCTTCGGCACTGATCCCAAAACCAGCGCTCTCGACCCACAGAACCGGGCGCACGAGGTGGACAACCTCTACGTGGTGGACGCCTCGTTTTTTCCATCCAGCGCCGGGTTGAATCCCAGCTTGACGGTGGCGGCCAACGCGCTGCGGGTGGCCGAACACGTGAACCAGGCGCATTTCGCCACCTGACCTGGGGTTGAAACTGCCTGTGCGCGAACCTGATTCACCCAACTCGGTTGAGGCGGGCGAAGTCTTCCACAAAATTCGCCGCGGCCGCAACGCTTTCGGCGGGTTTGGTCATCCGAGCGGCGATCTCACGGGCACGGGCGACGTATTGCGGGGCGAGGATGGTCCGCAGGTCCTCGACCAGTGATTTCTCGGTAGCGGTCGAAAAGCGCCTTGCGGTGCCAACCTTGAGCCGTTTCACCGCGGCTCCCCAGATCAGCTGAACGTCCGCCATCCAGAGGATCAGCGTCGGGACTCCGGCGCGCAGGCCCGCGGCCGTGGTGCCCGCACCACCGTGGTGAACGACCGCGCGACAAGCCGGAAAGATTGCCGCGTAATTCATTGCGCCCACCACTTTGACGTGGTCGAAATGCGGGACGTTGCCGAAATCGGTCGCGGCGGCGCAAACCAGCGCTCGTTCACCCAACCGAGCACATGCCCTACCGATCATCGCGATCGTCTCGCCAGCGGATTCGACGGGAATGCTGCCGAACCCGAAGAAAATCGGCGGTTCCCCCGCGGCGATCCACGAGGCAACCTCATCGTCGGCGTCCGTCGGTGATTCCAGCGTCAGCGTGCCGACAAAGGGCCGTTGACGGTCGAATTTCGCCCATTCGGCGGCCAACCCGGGAAAGCACACTTCGTCGTATGCCTGGATTTCCAGCGATCCTCGTTCGGCGATGCGCGCCGGCCCGGAGCCGGTGGCCTTCGGTAGGCCCAATTCCTGACGCTGTGCCTCCTCGACCTTTTTGACGCCGCGCCAAACCAGCCAGTCGTAGACCCTCATCGCCGACCGGATGACCGGGGGCGGCAGCGTCGGAACCAGGCGGCCGTTGACGCGTATCGGGAACCAAAGCAGCGTGGCCAGCGGAATGCCGCGATACTCAGCGACGTTGGCGGCGAGCTCCTGGTAGCTCATACCGGTCAACAGCAGGTCGGACCCGTCCGTCAGCGAGGTCAGCATCTCGCTCATCTCGGCCCAATGCCGCGTGCCGGGCTCCCGAGATTCCCGCAGGTACGCGCGCACATCCCTAATCCGCCAGAAGTTCCGGAAGAAATACGTCCAGAAGTTGCGTGTCGATTCGAGCCACGTCTGGATATCCGGCCCGTAGTCGGTCGCCGTGAGTCCCGCCGCCTCGGCGAAGCCGACCAGGTCAGGCGGGACCGCCATGCACACGTCGTGCCCGCGGCGTCGCAACTCACGGCCGAGGGCGACGCCGGGCTCGACATCGCCGCGAGTCCCATAGAACGCCAGCACAAATTTCATGCGTAATCCTGGTCCTTCACTTCCCGTGCGCGTTCTGCGAAATGAAAGCGGCAGACCCGGTGCCCAGCTCAGCCGCCCAGCAGCATAACCCCGACACCGGTGCCATCGACCGCCAATCCGAAGTTTTGAAAAGGCCCGCCAATGCCGCCGTCTACTGGGGGGATTGGCCTAGCACAGACTGCGTTTCAGCCAATTCGTCGCGGGCGTCAACACAACACGGAATGCAACCCGACCGGAATTGGTCAACGGTCAAGTCTTAGCCGAATGCTCGGCCGAGCGGATGCACCGAGGCTAGTCTGCTGTGATGAATCGGCGACGCCAACGCCGCCATTCGCGGCGGTCGTCCCCCTGTGATCGGGTGTACGCACCACCAGGCGTTACCGGCGAATCGTGTGCCAGTGGAGGCTGATTAGTGCGACTCCGGGTACGTCCCGCACGCCCATCCAACGGTGATGCGCGGCCGGACGATCGGCTGGCGTTCGTGGACCAAGGCTTCTTTGCCGGCCAGCATGCCGCCGGCCTGGAGGAAGTCATGCAGGTCGTGTGGGTTTATGAGCACGCCATCGACTTCGATGGGCTCAGGCGTTTCCACGACAATTTTCGTTACGGGTTGTTTGGGCGGCTGATCGAGCGTTCGCCGCTGCCGTTCGGCCGGCATCGGTGGGTCTTGGATTGCGAGTCGCCGGGCATCGATATCGCTGAGTGCGCCCGTCCACGCGCTGAACTCAGCGACTGGGCTGATGAACGCTCGCAAGTGCCCGTTGATCCGGAGTCGGGACCCGGCTGGCATCTCGCTGTCCTCCCCCTGACGGACGGCTCGACCGCGGTCACCCTGGTGGCATCCCACTATTTGGTCGACGGCATCGGGCTGTTGAGCGCGATAGTTGAAGCGCTCTGGGGAGACAAGCGCGAGCTGGGGTACTCGCGGCCGCGTTCTCGCACTCGACTGCGTGCGCTGGTTCAGGATGCCGGCCGAACGGTCCGGGACGCACCTGAGGCCGCCCGAGCGCTTGTCGCGTTTACAAAACTGATGCGTCGGCAACGGCGTGAAGCAGCCCGATCGCCGTCACCGCGACCCAACGCCCCTGGTAGAGAAAACGGCGGAGGCAGCGGCGACGATCCCTTCGTCGTGCCCGGCATCACGATCGGCATCGAACTGGACCATTGGGATGCCCGGGCCAAGGCTCTTGGCGGCACGAGTAACACGCTGGCCGCGGGGCTCGCCGCGAAACTCGGGGAGCGCATGGGGCGCCGACGTCCGGGTGACGGCGCCGTCACGCTGCAACTGCCAATAAGCGAACGCGCGCCTCGTGACACGCGCGCGATCGCAGTGTCCTTTGCGCGCGTCAGCATCGACCCGACGCTGGTAACGACCGATCTGCGTGACGCCCGCGCCGCCATCAACCAGGCACTGAAGACTTTGCGGGAAACGCCGGCGGAGTCAGCGCTGCTGGCTCCGCTTGCCCCGTTCACGCCGAAACGGACGTGGCGACGGGGAGTCGACGCGGCGCTCGCCGACCCCGATCGCCCCGTCGTTTGTTCTAACCTCGGCGACGTCGGCTCGGTGGTCGGCTACCTCGATGGCACCCACTGCGAGTACGCCTACGCACGAGGGATCAGGCAGCACGTAACCCGACAAACGCTGGAGCGAACGGGCGGGCAATTGCAACTGCTTTCTCTTCGCTCGCCGGGAATCGGCAAGATTTTCATCCACGTGCTCGCTTACCATCCCGGCGCTGAGAACACCAAGCCCGCATTGCGCGGGACGGCGGCGCGCTCGCTGGCCGAGTTCGACCTGACTGGCGAGATCGAATAACGGATCCTTCCCGACGGCGATTTGGCTGCCGCAGAGTGCATTTCAGCCACGAGGCGCCCCCGAACCCGGTTAAGTATTGGCTAAACGCTCGGCCGAGCCGAAGCACCCGATGCCAATCTGCTGTGATGAATCGGCTCGACCGCAGGAATGCCCGCGAGGCGTCACGGGCGAATGTTGGAGGCTTAGGAGGCCAATCAGTGCCAATCCGGATACGCCACGCCCGCGCATCCTCTAGCGAATACGCGTCCAACGGCGACGGCCGGCCGGACAATCTGCTGGCATTGGTGGACCAAGGCTTCGTTGCCGGACAGCGCGCCATTGGCCAGACGGAAGTCATGCAGGTCGTGTGGGTCTACGAGCACGATATCGACTTCGACGGGCTGAAACGGTTTCACCACAATTTTGGTTACGGGTTGTCCGGACGGCTTATCGAGCGGTCGCCCCTGCCGTTCGGCCGGCATCGGTGGGTCCTCGATCGGGGGCCGGCGGCGATACATTTCGCCGACCGCGCCCGCCCACGCGCCGATCTCAGCGACTGGGCGGACGAACGCTCGCAGGTTCCCGTTGACCCAGAAGCGGGACCCGGCTGGCATCTCAGCGTGCTTCCCCTGACGGACGGCTCGACGGCGGTCACGTGGGTGGTCTCTCACTACATCATTGACGGCGTCGGCGGTCTGGTCGCGGTCGCCGACGCGATCCTGGGCACCAACCGCGACCTCGGCTACCCGCCGCCACGCTCGCGGACCCGCCTGCGCGCGCTGGCGCAGGATCTCGGCCAAACAGCTCGAGACGCACCCGAAGTTGCTCGGGCGCTGGTCGCGTTGGCAAAACTGAGTCGCCGTCAGCGGCGCGACGCGGCCCCATCGTCGCCGGCACCACGGGCGGTCGCCCGCCGTGTCGACGACGGCGCGGACCCGGTCATCGTGCCGGGCATCGCGATCCTCGTCGACCTGGATCAGTGGGATGCGCGCGCGAAGTCGCTAGGTGGAACGAGCACCACGCTGGCCGCCGCGTTGGCCGCAAAACTCGGGGAGCACCTGGGGCGCCGACGTGCGTCTGACGGCGCCGTGACTCTACAAATCGTCATGACCGACCGCACCGAGGGTGATACCCGTGCGCTCGCGGTGTCGTTTGCCCGGGTCAGTCTCGACCCGACCGGGTTGAGCACGGATCTGCGCGACGCGCGAGCCGGCATCAAGCAGGCACTGAAGGCTCTGCAGAGTAAACCGGACGAATCTTCGCAACTGGCTGCCCTGTCCCCCTTCACCCCCAAGCGGACGTGGAAACGGGGCGTCGAGACGCAGCTCAACGACCCCGACATGCCGGTGATCTTTTCCAACCTCGGCGACGCGGGCTCGGTGGTCAGCCGTGCGGACGGCACCCAATGCGAATACGCCTGGGCCCGCGGAACGAGGCAGCGCGCAACGCGTCAGCAGCTTGAGCGAACGGGCGGCCATATGCAGGTGGTGTCTTGCCGCACACCGGGTATCGGCACGATTTACCTCACCGTCGTGGCCTACCACCCGGGCGCCGAGAACACCAAGCCCGCACTGCGCCAACTCGCCGCGCGGACGCTAGCGGAGTTCGGCCTGACCGGTGAGATCGAGTAACGAATCGTTCCCTGCGCCGGCTTCGCGGAAGCCATGCTGAGAAGTTCCTTAAATCCTGGTCAGGCGCTGTTGGACTCCATTAGGTTTGCATCCGTAATTCAACTCGTGTCGGTTAGGGTGGTGCGGTGGTCTGGGGCAGTGTGCGCGATGTTGAGCCGACGCGGTCCGATATCGCCGTCGAGAGCGGGCAAGATGCCGGCCCGCCGCCATTGACGCCTCCCGTCCAAGGCGCACCTAAAAAGAGTCGTCGCAACACGGGGCCCGCGATCTTCCGGGGCCTGCGGCGGCTTTGGATCCCGCTGGTTATCGTGGCCGTGATCGCCGTCGGCGGATTCACCGTGTCGCGCCTGCACGGCCTCTTCGGCTCCGAAAAGCGCCTCTCGTATGCCGACACCCGAGTCGACAACAAGCCCTACAACCCCCAGCACCTGAGGTACGAAGTCTTCGGACCACCGGGGACCGTGGCACTGATCAGCTACTACGACGACACCGGTACTCCGCAGCATATTGACGCGGCGACCCTGCCGTGGTCGCTGGAATTCGCGGTCACGGCGGCCACGGGCATCGGAAGTGTTGCGGCGCAGGGTGATACCGACAGCATCGGTTGCCGCATCCTCCTCGACGGAGTGGTCAAATCCGAGAAGGTCACCAACGAGGTGAGCGCCTTTACGTCCTGCATGCTGAAGGGCTCATGACCAACCACCAGCCGCAGACCGGTCGGCCTTTGGTGGCGCGGACGATCCGTCGATTTTCGGTCGCCATAATTCTGGGGTGGTTGGCGATCATCGCGGTGTTGAATTTCTTCGTCCCGCCGCTGGAGCAGGTCGAGAACCAGCATTCTGTTTCCCCGACGCTCACTAACGCGCCGTCCGCCACGGCGTCACAACGGCTGAACGAAGACTTCAAGGCGGCCGACCAATCTGGTCAATCGGGTTCAACCAGTGTGGCGACGATCGTTTTGGAGGGTCAGCAACCCCTCGGCGACGATGCCCACCGATATTACGATCGACTGATTTCTCAGTTAAAAGACGATCCGAAGCATGTAGTACATGTCAACGATTTCTGGGGCGATGAATTAACCAGACAGGCCGCGCAAAGCGCCGATGGTAAGGCCGCATATGTTCTGGTGATTATCACCGCGGGCAACGAATCGATCGAAGCCGTTCAGCATATCGTCGCGCGGACGCCGGCGCCGCAAGGGGTCAAAGCGTTTGTCACCGGGCCCGCGGCGATCATTTCGGACATGAGCCACAGTGGTGACAGGACGGTTGCCACGATCACCCTGGTGAGCATCGCGGTGATCTTCTTTACGCTGCTCATCGTCTATCGTTCGGTCATCACGGTAATTCTTTTGTTGCTGGTGGTCGGCATTGAATTAATGGTTGCCCGGGGAGTTGTCGCATTTATCGGCTATCACGGGATCATCGGTCTGAGCACCCTCGCCGTAAACCTGCTGGTATCCCTCGTAATCGCGGCCGGAACCGACTACGGGATATTTTTCATTGGGCGGTATCAGGAGGCGCGTCAGGCCGGCAGCGACCGAGAGTCGGCTTTCTACACGACGTACCACGGGGTCACCAAGGTCGTCGTGGCCTCGGGTTTGACGATCGCCGGAGCACTTTACTGCCTGGTATTTACGCGGCTGCCCTCGTTCTATGTGCTGGCCGTCCCGTGCGCGGTGGCCGTTGTGGTGGCCGTCGCGGTCGCCATCACGCTGATCCCGGCGGTTCTGACGGTCGGAAGCCGGTTCGGATTGTTCGAACCCAAAAGGAGAATCAGCTATCGCGTATGGCGACGGGTGGGCACGGCGATCGTTCGTTGGCCTGCACCCATCCTCGCCGCGGCACTTGCGGTGACGCTTATCGGGCTGTTGACGCTGCCGGGCTACAACCCCAGCTACAACGACCAGAAGTTCATTCCCAAAGATATCCCGGGAAATTTGGGGTACGAGGCCGCGGCACGACATTTTCCCCCGTCGGCGATGATGGCACCCGAAATTCTGTTGGTCGAGGCCAATCACGACCTGCGCGATTCGGCCGATTTTCTGGTGCTGGATAAACTTGCCAAGGCCGTCCTGGCCGTGCCGGGGATTTCGTCGGTGCAGGCCGTGACGCGGCCCGAGGGCACCCCGATCAAGCACACGACCATCCCGTATTTGCTCAGCATGCAAGCCGCCGGCCAGCAGCAATTCCTCACTTTTCAGCGAGCGCGCATGAACGACCTGCTCAAGCAGGCCGACCTGATCAGCGAAGCGATCAACATCACGCAGCGCATGTATGAGGTGATGAAGCAATTGGTCGCCACCACGCATGACGTCGTCGCCAACACGCACGAAATGCAGGCCCTCACGAGCGAACTGCGCGACCACATCGCCGATTTCGAAGATTTCTTCAGGCCGCTCCGCAGTTACTTCTATTGGGAAAAGCACTGCTACGACATTCCGATTTGCTTTGCGATCAGAAGCATCTTTGATTCGCTCGATGGCGTCGACGCGGTCAGCGACAAGCTGATCCTGCTGGTGGCGGACCTCGATCAGGTCGACGCGCTGCTGCCGCAGATCCTGGCCCAGCTGCCGGCGACGATCGCGATCATGCAGGAATCGCGGACCATGTTGCTCACCATGCACAGCACCATGTCCGGCGTCCTCGGCAACATGGGCGACAACAGCAACAACTCGACCGCCATGGGGAGGGCGTTCGATACCGCCCAGAATGACGATTCCTTCTACTTGCCGCCGGAAACGTTGAAGAACAAAGACTTCCAGCGGATCATGAACATCTTCGTGTCGCCGGACGGCAAGGACGTCCGCATGCTCATCCTGCAGAAGGGCGACCCCTCGTCGTCCGACGGCCTTTCGCGGGTGGACGCGATCAAGAGCGCCGCCGAGGAGGCGCTCAAGGGAACTCCGCTGGAGGACTCGAAGATTTACCTATCCGGCACGGCGGCGTCGGTGCGGGACCAGGTGCGGGCATCGACAATCGACCTCATGATCGCGGGAATCGCCGCGCTCTGCCTGATTTTCATCGTCATGCTGATCATGACGCGGAGTTTCATCGCCGCCCTGGTCATCGTCGGTACGGTTTTGCTGTCGCTAGGCGCTTCCTTCGGGCTCTCCGTATTCGCCTGGCAGAATTTGCTCGGCATACAAATACATTGGTCAGTGCTTGTGATGTCGGTGATCGTGCTTTTGGCGGTGGGCTCGGACTATAACTTGCTGCTGGTGGCCCGGATGAAAGAGGAAATCGGCGCGGGCATAAATACCGGCATCATTCGCGCCATGGGCGGCACCGGCAAGGTCGTGACGAACGCGGGGCTGGTGTTTGCCTTCACCATGGGGTCCATGCTCGTCAGCGACCTGCGCACCATCGGTCAGGTGGGCACGACGATCGGCCTGGGGTTGCTGTTCGACACGCTGGTGGTGCGCGCGTTCATGACGCCGTCCATCGCCGCGCTGCTGGGCCGCTGGTTCTGGTGGCCGCAACAGGTTCGCCCCCGGCCCGCGAGCACCATGCTGCGGCCCGCGGGACCCCGTCCGTTGGTGCGTGCCTTACTGCTGAGATAGCGGCGATCAAGTGGCGCATTTCCAGTTCAGGACGAGACCGGCAACCGTGGAGATCATCGTGGCACCAGGCGATAGCGGAAGCAGTGGCTGCCGCTTCGAGGCGCCCGGTCCGCGCGCGTCCACCGGCTGCGCATTGAAGGCCGCATGAGCACCGAAAGCCAACGGCCACCCTTCTTCGCGCGGATGATCCGCCGGATTTCGCTCGTCGTCATCCTGGCGTGGGTGGCCTTGACGGCGCTTGTGACGTTCGGGGTGCCTCCCTTGGAGCGGGTCGGCGAAGAGCACTCCGTACCCCTGGCACCGCAGGATGCACCCTCGGTGCAGGCCATGACGAGCATGGGCAAGGCCTTCAAGGAGTCCGATTCGGACAGCTTCGCGATGATCGTGCTGGAGGGGAAGCAGCCGCTCGGGAACGACGCGCGCACGTACTACCGGGAACTGGTCCGCGAGTTGAGAAACGACCCCCGGCACGTCGAGCACGTGCAGGACCTGTGGGGAGATCGCCTCACGGCGACGGGCGTGGAAAGTGCCGACGGCAAGGCCGCGTACGTGCAGCTGAACCTGGCCGGCAATCAGGGCACCACCCTGGCGCAGGAATCCGTGACCGCGGTCCGCCAGATCATCAAGCAGACGCCGCCCCCGCCCGGTGTCGAGGCCCATCTCACCGGCCCGGCGGCGCTCATCCCGGACATGGTGCGCAGTGGCAACGACTCGCTGCTGAAGATGACCCTGATAGCCGGGGGGATCATCTTCGTGGTCCTGCTGCTGGTCTACCGGTCGGTCACCACCGTGATCCTGGTGGTGATCGGGGTGGGCGTCGAAGTGGGCACCGCCCGAGGGATCATCGCGTTCCTCGGCGATCACAACATGGTTGTGCTCTCGACGTTCGCTATCAACCTGCTGGTGACGCTGTCGATGGCGGCCGGGACCGACTACGGGATCTTCTTCTTCGGTCGTTATCAGGAGGCCCGTCAGGCCGGCGAGGATCCCGAAACCGCGTACTACACCACCTACCGCGGCGTCGCTCCCGTCGTCCTGGGTTCCGGTTTGACGATCGCCGGCGCGATGCTGTGCCTGAGCTTCACCCGGATGCCCATCTTCCAGACCATCGGCGTGCCCTGCGCGGTGGGCATGCTCGTCGCGGTCGCCGTCGCGGTCACGCTGGTCCCGGCGGTTCTGACCACCGGGAGCCGGTTCGGGCTGTGTGACCCCAAGCGCAGGCTCGCGCAAAAACGATGGCGGGGGTTCGGCACCGCGATTGTCCGCTGGCCCGCGCCCATCCTCGTCACGACGTTGGCGGTCGCCCTGGTCGGCCTGGTGACCCTTCCGGGCTACAAAACAAGCTACGACGACCGGCCATATCTGCCCAAAGACCTTCCCGCTAATTTGGGGTTTGCGGCCGCCGACCGCCATTTCTCGCAATCGCGAATGTTGCCGGACATTCTGATGATCGAAGCCGACCACGACATGCGCAATCCGGCGGACTTTTTGGTGCTGCACAAGATAGCCAAGGCGATATTCCGCGTTCCCGGGATTTCTCGGGTGCAGGGCATTACCAGGCCCGAGGGAACGCCGATCGAACACACCTCCATACCGTTCCTGATCAGCCTCCAAAATTCGTCCATGATGCAAAACATGCAATTCATGAAGGCCCGCATGAACGACATGCTCACCGAGGCCGACTCGCTTGCCAAACAGATCGCAATATTGAAGCACCTGTACGAATTGCAGAAGCAGCTCACCGCCGTCGCCCATGAAACGGTCGGCGTGGCGAAAGAGATGGAATCCATCGTGGACGAGCTGGAAGGCCACGTGGCGGATTTCGACGACTTCTTCAGGCCGATTCGGAGCTACTTCTATTGGGAGAAGCACTGCTACGACATCCCCATCTGCTTTGCGTTGAGGTCGATATTTCAGCTGTTCGACAGCGTCGATGCGCTCAGCGACAGATTGCACATGGTCGTCAAGGATGCGGAGAAGGCGGACGAGCTGGCGGCACAGCTGCTCCTGCTGACGCCGCCACTGATCGCGATCGCGGAAGCCACGCGCGTGACGCTGTTGACGAACCACAGCACCACGTCCGGGCTGTTCGGTCAGCTGGACGAAGCGAGCCGGAACGCGACCACCATGGGGCAGGCGTTCGACGCCGCCAAGAATGACGACTCCTTCTTCCTGCCCCCCGATGTCTTCCAAAACGCCGACTTCCAGCGCGCGATGAGTTCCTTCGTGTCCCCGGACGGGAAGGCGGCCCGGTTCATCATTTCGCACCGTGGCGATCCCGCGACGCCCGAGGGCATAGCGCGAATCAATCCGATCAGGACGGCGGCCGAAGAGGCGCTCAAGACGACTCCGCTGCAGAGCGCCAAGATTTCGATTGCCGGCGCCGCGGCGACCTACAAGGACTTCGACGACGGTTCGAAATACGACCTGTGGATCGCGCTCGTCGGTGCGCTCTGCCTCATCTTCGTCATCATGCTGGCGCTGACGCGAAGTTTTGTGGCCGCCCTGGTGATCGTGGGGACGGTGGTGCTTTCACTGGGCGCATCGTTCGGGCTGTCGGTTTTGGTGTGGCAGTACGTTCTGGGCATCAAATTGCACTGGATGGTGCTGCCGATGTCGGTGATCGTCCTGTTGGCGGTGGGATCCGACTACAACCTGCTTCTGGTCGCCCGAATGAAAGAGGAAATAGCCGCCGGGATAAACACCGGCATCATCCGCGCCATGGGCGGCACCGGAAAGGTCGTGACGAACGCCGGCCTGGTGTTCGCCTTCACCATGGCCTCGATGATATTCAGCGATTTGCTCGTCATCGGCCAGCTCGGCACCACTATCGGCCTGGGCCTGTTGTTCGACACCTTGGTCGTGCGTTCGTTCATGACACCGTCGATCGCAGCGCTGCTCGGAAGGTGGTTCTGGTGGCCCCAGACGGTCCGCCCGCGCCCGGCCAGCTACATGCTTCGCTCCGAGGGCCCACGCGCGCTGGTGCGGTCGCTGCTGCTGCATGAGGAGCGCAGCGACGACGACCCGGCCACGGTCGAACTCCCCCGGCTCACGGTCTAGGCCGAAGGCAACAGCGCGGGAAAACTACGGAATCGGGATCGGTGCGCCGGTAAGGAATTTGGCCAAGGTTTGCTCCAAGGCGATCAATCCGGCCAGCGTCAAATACGTCAAAACCAGTCCCTCATATGCGATATAGACCGGTAGCTCGAAGAAGCTCAAGAAGAATTTCAAAACGCCCGTCGTGCTGTTATAGAGGCTGTTAAAGGCTGCGAGGAACCCGCTCGGCGCGTCGATGAGCTGTTGAATGATCGAGCTCGAATCGGCGGACACGGACGCGGCATTGACGGCCTCGGCGGCCGCATAGGCGCCCCCACCCGCCGTCAACTGCTGCGCGAACTGCTGACCGAACGCCGACGCCTTCCCGACCAGCCCCTGGAAGCTCTGGGCGGCCTGGGAGAACACTTGGGCGACGGCCGCCGACACCTCGTCGGCAGCCGCCGGTATCACCCCGACGGTCGGGGCCGCCGCCGCCAGGTGTGCCGCGCGGAGCGTCGAACCGATACCAGCCACATCCGCCGCTGCTGCCGCCATCAACTCCGGCGACGCGATCACATACGACATATCTATCCTCCAGCCGGTCACCAACGGACCCAGCGGCAAAGCACGAAGGATGACTGGGTCACGCCCGTCACGGAGATTACACACAAGTACAACGGCGCGCGGGCGCTTCCGGGAATCGCGATCAACAAAACTTGGCGGCGCCGCATACCCGCTGCTAGACGGCTTTCGAACATGGTGCGCGCAGGCCGAAAAGCATGCGGTCCTCCGGGTCGTTGCGCTCCTACCGGGACGCGCGGTTGGAGCCGCCCCGGAAACCGTCCCGGTTGGCTTCGATCAGCCACAACTTCATCGTCGGCGGTCGGGCCCACGCTGGCGGGACGGCGGCGCCGTCGCGCCCGGCCGTGCGCGTCAGAATCTCAGCTGGCGTCGCGCAACATCGGCTGCGCCGTCGAGGTCAACTCGACAACCACGGTCGCCTCAGCAAACAGGTCGACGGCGTCGGCGATGGTGCGGTCGACGAAGGAAGCGAACTCCTCGAACGAGATGCTGTCCTGGATCCACCGGGACCTGCGGGCCACGAGGCCGACGCGTTGCGGGTCCGAGCAACTGTGCACGATCGCGGTGACTTTGCGGTTCTGCTTGTTCCACGTGTCAGCTAACCGGGTGAGCCAGGGGCGGTCAGCGGCGCGGAAGGAGCCCGCCGGAGCGATCCCGATGATCAACATGTCGCCGAACGACCGTGAGATCTCGAGGTGGATGTGCAGCCGCCTGGCATCGGCATTGGCGACACAGAAGTATTCGCCGTCGTGCTCGCCCTTGAGGAACTGCAGGCCGCAGGTGCGTACGTAGCGGTCGATCAACTTGGCGCAGAGCGACTGACTCATCATGAGCTAGATCCTGCGGCCTGCGACTTTGAGGACCCTTTGAGCCGAGCTAACCGGCTTCGAAGAATCTACTGAGAATTCGCTGAGTGACCGCGACCGGTTGAGCCCACCACCCGCGCAACCTCGACCATCGCCGACGTGATCTGCGCGATCTCCTCGCCGGAGCTCACGTACGGCGGCATCGCGTAGATCAGGTTGCGGAACGGGCGCAGCCACACGCCGTGGTCCAGCGCCGCCGGGGTGGCGACGGCCAGGTCGACCGGCCGGTCGCATTCGATGACTCCGATGGCGCCGCACACCCGCACGTCGGCCACGCCGGGCAGCTCCCGGGCCGGTCGCAGTCCGTCCACCAGGCCCGCGGATATCTCCCCCACCGTGGATCGCCAGTCCTGGGCGAGCAGCAGCTCGACGCTGGCCACCGACACCGCGCAGGCCAGCGGATTGGCCATGAACGTGGGCCCGTGCATCAGCGCGCCGGCCTCCCCCGAGCTGATGGTGTGCGCAATGTCGGTGCTGCACAGGGTGGCGGCCAGACTGAGGTACCCGCCGGTCAGCGCCTTGCCCACGCACATGATGTCCGGGCTCACCCCGGCGTGGTCGGCGGCGAACAGCTCGCCGGTGCGCCCGAAGCCGGTCGCGATCTCGTCGAAGATCAGCAGCACGTCGTGCCGTCGGCACATTTCCCGAAGATCGGTCAGGTAGCGCGGATCGTGGAAGCGCATCCCACCCGCACCCTGTACCACCGGCTCGACGACGACGGCCGCCAGTTCGTCGGCGTGCTCGGCAAGCTGTGCCTCGAACGCCGCACTGTAGGCGGCGTCGTAGTCGCGGGGTACCTGGGGCGCGAAGACCTGTCGCGCCAGGATGTCGGTCCACAGCGAGTGCATGCCGCCGTCGGGGTCGCAGATGCTCATCGGGGTGAAGGTGTCGCCGTGGTAGCCGCCCCGCCAGGTCATCAGCCGGTGCTTGGCGGGCCGGCCGCGGCTGCGCCAGTATTGCAGCGCCATCTTGACCGCCACCTCAACCGACACCGACCCCGAGTCGCTGAAGAACACCGTCTCCAACCCCGCCGGCGTGATCTCCACCAGCAGCCGCGCCAGCCGGGCCGCGGGCTCGTGGGTCAGCCCGCCGAACATAACGTGGTTCATTGTGGCCAGCTGCGCGGCGAGCGCGGCGTCCAGGTCCGGGTGGCCGTGCCCGTGGATCGCGGTCCACCAGGAGCTCATCGCGTCGAGCGCCTCGACCGGCTCGCCGTCGCGGATCAGCGTCAGCCGGGTGCCCCGGGCGGCGACGGCCACGACGGGCGCCATCGCCTCCCTGCCGATGGTGCTGTATGGATGCCACAGGTGCGCCGCGTCGATCGCGCTGATCTCCTCGGGCGTCAGCCCGGCCCTCGCCGCAGGCATAGAGATCGAGCGTAGAGGCAGCCGGTTCGCACAATTCGCGGCCATCGGGGACCATCTATGGCCATGGCTTCGCCGCATCAGACCGACGGCCCCAACCCGGGTGACCACATCGCCGCCCCGCCGGCGCCCGAGCGCCCCGACCAGCGCGACCACGAGCCGCCCCGGGTGCTTCGCCTGCGGATCGCGGCCTGGGACGTCATCTGCACGGTCACGCTGCTGGTGCTGCTCCTGGTCCTCGCCACGGCGACGGACTGGCCGGCGCGGCTCTTCGGCTACCTCGGGAAGGTCTGCCAGGGCGAGGACTGCGGACCGGTTCCGTTCGGGATCGACTACTACATCCACCCGGTTGTGTGGGGCGGCATCGGCGCGGCGATCGCCGCGGCCGCAATCGGCCCGTTCGTTTCCCTCCTGAAGGGCTGGTACATGTCCTTCTGGCCGGTCCTGTCGCTCGTCCTGCTCATGGTCGCCTCGGCGGCCGGCTTCATCCTGACCACCTTCAGCGAGCGCTACTGGCTCTGAGCCGGGCGCGCGGTCTTCACCCAGATCGACGGCAACGTCGAAAAAATGCGAGTGGGTGTCGCGCTGACGTCGGTTTCAGCGAGTCCGGCGCAGGCGCGCGACTGAGACCCAAATCACAACGGGGCGCACGCGATTGGGGCGGCCAGTCACCGTCCGGTCACGTTACGACAAATAATCCTTTCCGAAGCTCACCAGGCGTTTTCCGCCAGCCACTTCTGTTGTAAAAGTGTCTGTAGTGACTGGTGTGAATTCGGTAGGCCGGCCGGGTTCATCGCCAAGCGTCATGCAGCGGCGTCGGGCCCCGACGGGGAGGCCCAAGCCGCCTGCACTAGCGGCCGCCGCGCGAAGTCACCGCGACGGAGGCCCAGGACCCAAGAAGGTGGGAACCCCATGAAACGCATCTCCGCTTTCGCGATCGGTCTCGCGATGCTGGTGGCCCCGTTGGCCACCGCCAGCATCGCGACGGCCGACCCCGGCACCCGGTCGATGGACTACCAGCAGGCCGCCGACATCGTCGTCATGCGCGGTCTTTCGCAACGCGGCGTGCCGTTTTCCTGGGCCGGCGGCGGCGTCACCGGCCCCACCCGCGGCAAGGGCACCGGCGCCATGACCGTCGGTTTCGACGCCTCGGGCCTGATGCAGTACGCCTACGCCGGCGCGGGGATCAAGCTGCCGCGTTCCTCCGGTGAGATGTACCGGCTGGGCCAGAAGGTGCTGCCGCAGCAGGCGCAACGCGGCGACCTGATCTTCTACGGCCCCGAGGGCACCCAGAGCGTCGCGATGTATCTCGGCAACAACCAGATGCTCGAGGTGGGCGACGTGGTCCAGGTGTCACCGGTGCGCGCCAACGGCATGACGCCCTACCTGGTCCGGGTTCTCGGGGTCCAGCAGACGCCGTTCCAGCAGGCGCCGCTGCAACAGGTGCCCGCCCAACAGGCGCCGGTGCAGCAGGTCCCGACGCAACAAGCGCCGGTGCAGCAGGTCCCGACGCAACAAGCACCGCTGCAGCAGGTCCCGACCCAGCAGGCCCCCCTGCAGCAGGCGCCGGTCCAGCAGGCGCCGGTGCAGCAGCTGCCCCTGCTGCAGCAGCCGCAGCAGGCGCCGGTGCAGCAGTCGCCCTACGGCATCACGCGGTAGCCCTCAGCCGGGGCCGTTTCGCGCCGCCGAACACCCGCCACTTGCTCCCCTGAACAGGCTCGCCGGAAGGCCGGCCGCCAGGAGCGGGTGGCGGTTTTCGGTTAAGTTGGCGGTTGACCATGCAGACCCTGTCGCCGCCTCGTCCACCGGTTGCCGCCGCACCGGTGCCGGCGCGTGCGGTCGGGTTCTACCGCTACGACCTCGACGGGCTGCGCGGCATCGCGATCGCGCTCGTCGCCGTGTTCCACGTCTGGTTCGGGCGGGTCTCCGGCGGCGTGGACGTTTTTCTGGCGTTGTCCGGGTTCTTCTTCGGCGGGAAGATCCTGCGCGCCGCGCTCAACCCCGATGTCCCGCTGTCGCCGGTTTCCGAGGTGACCCGGCTGATCCGCCGCCTGCTGCCCGCCCTGGTGGTGGTCCTGGCCGGCTGCGGGCTGCTGACCGTCCTGGTGCAACCCGAAACCCGCTGGGAGACGTTCGCCGACCAGAGCCTGGCCAGCCTCGGCTATTACCAGAACTGGGAGCTGGCCAACTCGGCGGCGGACTACCTGCGCGCGGGTGAGGCCGTCACCCCGCTGCAGCACATCTGGTCGATGTCGGTGCAGGGCCAGTTCTACATCGCCTTCCTGCTGCTGGTCGCCGGCTGCGCATTTCTGCTGCGCCGCCCGCTCGGCCCGCACCTACGGACGGGGTTCCTGCTGCTGCTCGGCGCGCTGACGGTGGCCTCGTTCGTCTACGCCGCCGTCGCCCATCAGGACAACCAGGCGCTGGCCTACTACAACAGCTTCGCGCGGGCCTGGGAATTGCTGCTGGGCGCGCTCGTCGGCGCCGTGGTGCCCTACGTCCGCTGGCCGATGTGGCTGCGCACCGCCCTCGCCACGGCCGCGCTGGCGGCGATCGTGTCGTGCGGCGCCCTCATCGACGGCGTCAAGGAATTCCCCGGCCCCTGGGCGCTGGTGCCGGTCGGGGCCACCATGCTGATGATCCTGGCCGGGGCGAACCTACCGGCCGGCGCCCATAACCGGATGCCGCTGCCCAACCGGATCCTGGCGGCGGGACCGCTGGTGGCGCTGGGTGCGATGGCCTACTCGCTGTACCTGTGGCACTGGCCGCTCCTCATCTTCTGGCTGTCCTACAGCGGCCACCGGCACGCCAGCCTCGTCGACGGTGCGGCGGTGCTGCTGGTGTCCGGGGCGCTGGCCTACCTGACCACCCGCCTCGTCGAGGACCCGCTGCGTTACCGGACATCCAGCGCGTCCCCGCCGCCCGAGCCGAGGATCCCCCCGGTCCCCTGGTCGCTGCGCCTACGCAGGCCGACGATGGCGCTGGGATCGATGGTGGTGCTGCTCGCCGTCACGCTCACCGCGACGTCGTTCACCTGGCGTCAGCACGTCACGGTGTTGCGCGCCGCGGGCAAGGAGCTCAGCGTCCTCAACCCGCAGGACTACCCGGGCGCGCGCGCCCTCACCGAGCACGCGCGGGTCCCGGCGCTGCCGATGCGGCCCAGCGTGCTGGAGGTCAAGGAAGACCTGCCGATCTCGACCCGGGACGGCTGCATCAGCGACTTCGTCAACCCCGCGCTGGTCAACTGCACCTACGGCGACGTCGAGGCCACCCGCAGCATCGCCCTGGCCGGCGGGTCGCACGCGGAGCACTGGCTGCCCGCGCTGGACCTGCTGGGCCAGCTGCACCACTTCAAGGTGGTCACCTACCTGAAGATGGGCTGCCCGTTGTCCACCGAGGAAGTCCCGCTGATCATGGGCAACAACGCCCCGTACATGCAGTGTCGGGAGTGGGTCCAGCGGACGATGACCAAGCTGGTCACCGACCGTCCCGACTACGTGTTCACCACGACGACCCGCCCGTGGAACATCAAGGCCGGCGACGTGATGCCGGCGACCTACATCGGCATCTGGCAAACGTTGTCGGACAACAACATTCCGATCCTCGGCATGCGGGACACCCCGTGGCTGGTCAAGAACGGCAAGCCGTTCGACCCCGCGGACTGCCTGGCCAAGAAGGGCGGCAGCCCCGATTCGTGCGCGGTCAAGCGCTCCGACGTGCTGGGCGATCGCAACCAGACGCTCGACTTCGTCACACAATTCCCGTTGCTGAAGGTCCTCGACATGTCGGACGCGATCTGCCGCGCCGACGTCTGCCGCCCCGTCGAGGGAAACGTGCTGATCTACCACGGCGCGCACCACCTGTCACCCACCTACGTGCGGACGATGACCAACGAGCTGGGCCGCCAGATCGGGGCCGGCACCGGTTGGTGGTGACAGGCCGCCGCGCCCGGGCGCGGATAAGGTCAGATGATGCCTACGAACAAACCAGGCTCGGACGAAGGCGCCGCCGTCGCACATGATGCCGGCATGGCCCAGCCCCGACTGGCCACCGTTTGGCCGGGAAATCCTTACCCGCTCGGCGCCTCCTATGACGGGGCGGGCACGAACTTTTCGCTGTTCTCCGAGATCGCCGACAAGGTCGAGCTGTGCCTGATCGACGGCGACGGCAGCGAGTCGCGCATCCCGCTGGACGAGGTCGACGGGTTCGTCTGGCACGCCTATCTGCCGAACATCGTCCCGGGCCAGCGCTATGGCTTTCGGGTGTACGGGCCCTTCGACCCGACGGCCGGGCACCGGTGTGACCCCAGCAAGCTGCTGTTGGACCCGTACGGCAAGGCCTTTCACGGCGATTTCCAATTCGGGCAGGCGCTGTTCTCCTACGACCTCAAGGCCGTCGACCCCGACGGCCCGAACGCCGACGGGCTCGATCCCGGTACTCCGCCCATGGTGGATTCGCTCGGCCACACCATGACCAGCGTGGTGAGCAACCCGTTCTTCGACTGGGGCTCCGACCGGGCCCCGCTCACCCCGTACCACGAGACCGTCATCTACGAGGCCCATGTCAAGGGCATGACGCAGACCCATCCCGGCATCCCCGAGCAGCTTCGGGGCACCTACGCCGGGCTGGCCCACCCGGTGGTCATCGACCACCTCAAGTCGCTCAACATCACCGCGATCGAGCTGATGCCCGTTCATCAGTTCATGCACGACTCGCGACTTCTGGACCTGGGGCTGCGAAACTACTGGGGCTACAACACCTTTGGCTTTTTCGCCCCGCACAACCAATACGCGGCCAACCGCACCGCCAGCGTCGCCGAGTTCAAATCCATGGTGCGCAGCTTCCACGAGGCCGGCATCGAGGTCATCCTCGACGTGGTGTACAACCACACCGCCGAGGGCAATCACCTCGGCCCCACGATCAACTTCCGCGGCATCGACAACGCGGCCTACTACCGGCTCGTCGACACGGACCTGCGGTTGTACAAGGATTACACGGGCACCGGAAACAGCCTGAACCCCCGACACCCGCACGTGCTGCAGCTGATCATGGACTCGCTGCGCTACTGGGTGCTCGAGATGCACGTCGACGGGTTCCGCTTCGACCTGGCCGCCACGCTGGCCCGCGAGCTGCACGACGTCGACCGGCTGAGCGCGTTTTTCGACCTGGTGCAGCAGGATCCCGTCATCAGCCAGGTCAAATTGATCGCCGAGCCGTGGGACATCGGCGAGGGCGGCTACCAGGTCGGAAACTTCCCGGGTTTGTGGACCGAGTGGAACGGGAAGTATCGCGATACTGTGCGCGACTACTGGCGGGGGGAGCCCGCGACCCTGGGCGAGTTCGCCTCCCGGCTGACCGGGTCGTCGGACCTCTATGAGGCGACCGGCCGGCGCCCCAGCGCCAGCATCAACTTCGTCACAGCGCACGACGGGTTCACGCTGAACGACCTGGTGTCCTACAACGAGAAGCACAACATGGCCAACGGCGAGGACAACCGCGACGGCGAAAGCCACAACCGGTCGTGGAACTGCGGTGTCGAGGGCCCCACCGACGACCCCGACATCGTGGAGCTGCGCGGCCGCCAGATGCGCAACTTCTGGGCGACGCTGCTGGTCAGCCAGGGCACCCCGATGATCGCGCACGGCGACGAGATCGGGCGCACCCAGGACGGCAACAACAACGTCTACTGCCAGGACTCCGAATTGTCCTGGATGGACTGGTCATTGGTCGAAAAGAACGCCGACCTGCTGGCCTTCGCGCGCAAGGTGACCACCCTGCGCAAGAACCATCCGGTGTTTCGCCGGCGCCGGTTCTTCGAGGGCGAACCGATCCGAAGCGGCGACGAGGTGCGCGACATCGCCTGGCTGAATCCGAGCAGTCGCGAGATGACGCACGAGGACTGGGGCGAGAGCATTCACAAGTGCGTCGCGGTGTTCCTCAACGGCGAGGCCATCACCGCACCGAATGCCCGCGGCGAGCGGGTGGTCGACGACTCGTTCCTGTTGTGCTTCAACGCCGGCGAAGACCCGATCGAGTTCGTGATGCCGCCCGAGGACTACGCCCAGGAGTGGACCGTGGAACTGGACACCAATCATCCCGCCGGTGAGGCGGACCAGGTGGTCAACGCCGAGGAGAAGGTCTCGCTGCCCTCACGTTCGCTGCTGATCCTTCGTAAGACCTTGTGACGCATGGCTTTTCCCGTCCTGTCCACCTACCGGCTGCAGTTGCGTGGTGAGTCCAGCGGGTTCGGGTTCACCTTCGCCGACGCCGAGAACCTGCTGGATTACCTCGACGAACTCGGCGTGACCCATCTCTACCTCTCCCCGGTGCTGACCGCCGCCCGGGGGTCGAACCACGGCTACGACGTCACCGATCCCACCACGGTCGCACCGGAGCTGGGCGGCGCCGACGGCCTGGCCCGGCTGTCCGCGGCGGCCCGGTCGCGCGGCATGGGCCTGATCGTCGACATCGTGCCCAACCACGTCGGCATCGACGACCCCGAGCAGAACGCGTGGTGGTGGGACGTGCTGCGGCACGGCCGGGGCTCGCAGTACGCGGCGTTCTTCGACATCGACTGGGACCTCGACGACGACGGCCGAATTGTGCTGCCGATACTGGGTTCCGACGACGACGCGGCCGACCTGAAGGTCGACGGCGACCGGCTGCGGCTCGGCGATCTGGCGCTGCCCATCGCCCCGGGCACCGCGGAGGGCAGCGGCCCGCAGGTTCACGACCGCCAGCACTACCGGTTGGTGGGCTGGCGCAACGGGGTCACCGGCTACCGGCGCTTCTTCTCGATCACCTCGCTGGCCGGGCTGCGGCAAGAGGACCGCGAGGTGTTCGACGCCAGCCACGCCGAGGTCGCCCGCTGGTTCGAGGAGGGGCTCGTCGACGGCGTGCGCATCGACCACCCGGACGGATTGTCCGATCCCTGCGGGTATTTGGCCCGACTGCGCGAGCTGCTCGGGCCCGACGCGTGGATCGTCATCGAGAAGATCCTCGCCGTCGACGAGGCCCTGGAGCCGACGCTGCCGGTCGCCGGCACCACCGGCTACGACGTGCTCCGGCAGGTGGGCGGCGTCTTCGTCGACCCGGCAGGTGAGGAGGCGCTCACCGCGCTCGTCGACTCGGCGGGTGTGGATTACGAGGCCATGCCGGCGCTGCTCGCCGAGCTGAAGGTTCGCGCCGCCACCCAGACCCTGGGCAGCGAGCTGGCGCGGCTGCGACGGGCGGTCGCGGCGACGGCGGGCACCGATCATCCGCTGCTGCCCGACGCGATCGCCGCGCTGCTCACCCACATCGGCGTCTACCGCAGCGACTACCCCGGCCTGGCCGCGCTGCTGCCCACGGCGTTGGCCGAAACCCAGGCCCAATCACCGCAATTGGGGCCTGCGCTGCAGGTGCTGGCGGCGGCGCTGGCCGAGGGCGGCGAGCCCGCGACCCGGCTGCAGCAGCTCTGCGGTGCGGTGACCGCCAAGGCCGTCGAGGACTGCCTGTTCTACCGCGACGCCCGGCTGGTCTCGCTCAACGAGGTGGGCGGCGAACCGCACCGCTTCGGCGTCGGCCTGGCGGAGTTTCACCAGAGCGCCGCCGACCGAGCCCGGTTGTGGCCGCACACGATGACGACGCTGACCACCCATGACACCAAGCGCGGCGAGGACGTGCGGGCCCGCATCGGCGTGCTGTCGCAGGTGCCGTCGCTGTGGACCGAGTTCCTGGCCCGCTGGGAGGTCCAGGCGCCCTCGCCCGATCCCGCGACCGGACAGTTCCTGTGGCAGAACATCTTCGGGGTGTGGTCGGTCAGCGGCCAGGTGACCGGGGAACTGCGCGCCCGGCTGCACGCCTACGCCGAGAAGGCCATCCGGGAGGCGGCCTGGCACACCTCGTGGAACGACCCGGACACCGCCTTCGAGGATGCGGTGCACCGCTGGCTGGACACTATCCTCGACGGCCCGGTGGCCGGTCAGCTGACCGAGCTTGTGGCCCAACTCAATCCGCACGCCGCAAGCGACGCGCTCGGCCAGAAGCTGCTCGCGCTCACCGTGCCCGGGACACCGGACGTCTACCAGGGCAGCGAGCTGTGGGACGACAGCCTGGTCGACCCCGACAACCGGCGCGCCGTCGACTATGCCGCCCGCCGCGCCGCCCTGAAAGACCTGCAGCATCCGAAGATTCGCGTCGTCGCCACGGCGCTTCGGGTCCGCCGTGGCCGCCCGGAGACGTTCCTGCGGGGGGTCCATCGGCCGGTGCTCGCCGAAGGCGATGCCGCCGAACACGTGGTGGCGTTTCGCCGCGGCGACGACGTTCTGGTCGCGGTGACCCGCTGGACCGTCCGGCTGGCCGAAATGGGCTGGGGCAACACCGTGGTGCCGCTGCCCGAGGGCACCTGGACCGACGCCCTGTCCGGCGCCGTGGCCAGCGGGGCGACGTCGGCCGCCCAGTTGTTCTCGGACCTGCCCGTCGTCCTGTTGGAACGCCGGCATGACTGAATTCCGGGTCTGGGCGCCCAAACCCGCGCGGGTGCGCCTCGACGTCAACGGAGCCGTGCACCCGATGACACGGTCCGACGACGGCTGGTGGCACGCGGACGTCGATGCGTCGCCGGGGGCGCGATACGGGTACCTGCTCGACGACGACCCCACGGTGCTGCCCGACCCCCGCTCGCCCCGCCAGCCCGACGGGGTGCACGCCCGCTCGCGGCTGTGGGACGCCGCCGACGCCGCCTGGACCGACGACGGCTGGGCCGGCCGGTCGGTCGAAGGGGCGGTGATCTACGAGATGCACGTCGGCACGTTCACCGCCGGCGGCACCTTCGATTCGGCCATCGAAAAGCTGGGCTACTTGGTTGATCTCGGGGTCGACTTCGTCGAGCTGATGCCGGTCAACTCCTTCGCCGGCACCCACGGCTGGGGGTACGACGGGGTGCTGTGGTACAGCGTGCACGAACCCTACGGCGGACCCGACGGCCTGGTCCGGTTCGTCGACGCCTGCCACGCGCGCGGGCTGGGGGTGCTGATCGACGCGGTGTTCAACCATCTCGGCCCGTCGGGGAACTACCTGCCGCGCTTCGGCCCCTACCTGTCGTCGGCGAGCAACCCGTGGGGCGAGGGCATCAACATCGCCGACGCGGACTCCGACGAGGTGCGCCGCTACATCATCGGCTGCGCGCTGCGCTGGATGCGCGATTTCCACGCCGACGGCCTGCGGCTCGACGCCGTGCACGCGCTGGTGGACACCACGGCCATCCATATCCTCGAGGAACTCGCGGCCGAAACCGACTTGCTGTCAAGCCAACTGGGCCGCCCGTTGTCGCTCGTCGCCGAAAGCGACCTCAACGACCCGCGGTTGATCACCTCGCGCGATCGGAACGGCTACGGGCTGACCGCGCAGTGGGCCGACGACATCCATCACGCCATCCACACCGCCGTGTCCGGCGAGCGGCAGGGCTACTACGCCGATTTCGGTTCGCTCGCCACCCTGGCGGAGACGTTGCGGCGCGGCTACTTCCACGCCGGCACTTACTCGTCGTTCCGGCGCCGCCGCCACGGGCGACCGCTGGACACCGCGACCATCCCGGCCACCCGGCTGGTCACCTACACCTGTACGCATGATCAGGTCGGCAACCGGGCGCTCGGCGATCGCCCCTCGCAGAACCTGAGCCCCGGCCAGCTGGCGGTCAAGGCCGCGCTGGTCCTCGGATCGCCCTACACCGCAATGCTTTTCATGGGTGAGGAATGGGGGGCGTCGACACCGTTCCAATTCTTCAGCTCGCATCCCGAACCGGAGCTGGCGCGGGCCACGGCCGAGGGACGCAAGGCCGAGTTCGCCGAACACGGCTGGAACGCCGACGACATCCCCGATCCGCAGGACACTGAGACATTTCGACGCTCCAAGCTGGATTGGGGGGAGGTCGGAGCCGGTGAGCACGCCCGCCTGCTCGGCACCTATCGGGGCCTGATCGCGCTGCGGCGCGACGACGCCGACATGGCCGACCCGTGGCTGGAGCACCTGGTCGTCGAATACGACGAGGCCGAGCGCTGGATCACGCTGCACCGCGGCGGATTACGCATCGCCTGCAACCTGGGCGCCGAGCCGGTGACCGTGCCGGTGACCGGCGAGCTCGTGCTCGCCTGGGGCGAGCCGAAGGTCGACGCCGACAGTGCGAAGCTGCCCGCGCATTCGTTCGCCATCCTCTCGGTGCGCGAGCAGACATAAAAGCCCCCCCCCAAAAAAAACTGGCATGTAATGGGGGCTTTTGCGACTGCTCGCCGACTCAAAACAGCGTGCCGCAGTAAGGCACCCGCCGGGTGTTGAAGGCGGCATCCAGGTCGCCCAGCGCACCGTCGCGCAGTTCGGTGATGCGGCTCGCCCGGTGCAGTTCCCAGGGGCGATGAGCGCCCATGTAAATCGATGCCAGGTCGCCCAGTCCGAGTTTCACGTCGGCCGGCCCGTCGTGCGGCGTGCACGTCCCGACGCCGTCGCGGGTCTGGAGCCGGAATCGCCCTCCGGCCACCGCCAGCGGATCCGTGACTTCCAGGACCACATCGGCGTCGGCCCAGTAGGTGCGGGCGCCGAGCGCGTCGGGCACGTTCATGATCCGCATCCACAGGAAGTCGCTCACCCGCGTCGTTTGGGCGGCAAGCTGGTCCTTCAGCTTGAGTGGCAGCGGATCGTCGACCGGCACCTCGATGATGATGTCGTCGAACATCTTCAGGCTCACCAGCGTCCCGAGCAGCTCGTCGTGCGCTTCATCGGTGACGGCGCAGAAGTCTTGGACGACGAGGGTGCCGAAAGGGCGGCGATACGCGTGCGGCGAGGCTCCGATCACCCGGTACGTCAGGAAGCCGT
Source organism: Mycobacterium sp. IEC1808 (assembly GCF_002101935.1). NCBI lineage: Bacteria > Bacillati > Actinomycetota > Actinomycetes > Mycobacteriales > Mycobacteriaceae > Mycobacterium > Mycobacterium sp. IEC1808. Next base: position 31,448 of record NZ_LQPV01000024.1, read on the forward strand.
CCGGATGAACCACGAAATTGAGGGTCGATCCGTTGTCCCGCTGCGTGGGCCGGTCCTCCAAAAAGTCGGCCCACCAGGCAGCGTCGCGGCTCAGCGCCCCGGGCGTGCCGGCACACCACCGGTCGTAGACCGCGGCCAGGTGCTCCCCCACCCCGGACGCGTCGACCACCCGCGCCCGATTTTCAACCGGTTTGGTCCGCAACTCGGTGAAGCGTGGCTCGATGTTGTACGTCCGTGCGTGGCTGGCCACTCCAGCACCCAATATCTCGTAAACCGTTGGCTGGGTGGGAACCCCGCAGAGGATGGGATAGCCACGCTCCTGCAGTATGCCGAAGCCCTGGATGCTGATCTGCTGCCAGATGCCCCTGCCCTGATGCGTCGCCGCCACCGCGATCATGGCCAACCACGCGGCCTCGAGGCTGGCGCCGCCGGGCACCGTGAGCCGCAACCTGTAGTACAGCGACGTCCCCACCAGCAGTGGCCGCTGCGGATCGGAGACGTCCTCGGCGACCAGGATGTCGTCACACCGGACCCGGCGCCGCCACGCCTCGACGTCGGCCGGGTCGACCGAAACTCCGTACGCCTGAGCCTGATTGGCGTAGACCGCCGGCAATTCGTCGTCGGTCGCGAATCTTATCCTGATGTCGTCGTTCGAGGTGTTCACCGCTGTATCGGTACCCATGCCTTGCCCTCGGAAACGTGGCCCAGTCCACAGCGCGGGTACAGTGGGGAAGTATCCCTTAAATGGCCTAAGTAACGACTGCGTGGAAAGAGGTTGGCGGATGACCCGTACCGAAAACGACTCCTGGGATCTGGCGTCCAGCGTCGGCGCGACCGCGACGGCCGTCGCCGCATCGCGCGCCATGGCGTCCCAGGGCCCGGATCCGCTGCTCGACGACCCGTGGGCGGACCCGCTGGTGCGGGCGGTCGGCATCGACACCTTCGTCAAGCTGATCGACGGCGAGATCGGGCCCGCGGAGGACGATCCGGTGCTGAGCCGCCGGACCATGAAAGAGCAGATCGCCGTGCGCACCCGCTTCTTCGACGACTTCTTCACCCAGGCGACCGGCTCGGGCATCAGGCAGGCCGTCATCCTGGCGTCCGGCCTGGACACCCGGGCCTACCGGCTGAACTGGCCGGCCGACACGGTGGTCTACGAGATCGACCAACCCGCGGTCATCGACTTCAAGACGCGCACCCTGGCGGGCCTGGGCGCCGAACCGGCCGCGCAGCGCCGCACCGTCGCCATTGACCTGCGCGACGACTGGCCGGCGGCGCTGGTGGCGGCCGGGCTGGACACCGCGCGGCCGACGGCGTGGAGCGCCGAGGGCCTGCTCCCCTACCTGCCGCCCGACGCCCAGGACCGCCTGTTCGACAACGTCGCCGCGCTCTCGGCGCCGGGCAGCCGGATCGCGACCGAGCACCTGGACATGCGCAACGTCCCCTCGGACTGGGCGCAACGGCTGACCGAGCGGTCGCGCCGCATCGGCTCCAACATCAACCTGGCCGAGTTGTTCTACACCGGCGAGCGCAACACCGCCGCGGAATACCTCGCCGGGCACGGTTGGCGGGTGGACATCCGCACCACCGAACAGTGCTACGCCGCCAACGGGTTCGAGTTGCCCAACGACGAGCTGAGCCCCTTCGGCCGCAATTCGGGCTACCTGACGGCGACCCTGGCCTAGGGCCCGCCGCGCCAATGCTCGATGCGGTGATGATCCGGCGTGAACCCGTGGTCGACGCCCCACAGCACCGCCTGGGTGCGGCTGGCGACGCCTAGCTTGCGGTAGATCGTGCGAATGTAGGACTTCACGGTGTTGGGGCTCAGGTAGGTCAACCGCGCGACGTCGGCATTGCTCTTTCCCTGGGTGATCAGCGCCAGAATCTCCGCCTCCCGGTCGCTGAGCCCCTCGCCGCGGCCGGGCCAGTCCAGGCCGGGTGCGCTGCGGGCGCGCAAGGCCACGTCGCTGATCACCTCCTCGCCGGAATGCACGGCCTCCAGCGCGGCGACCAGCTCGCGCGCGGGCAGCGTCTTGGACAGGTACCCGTGCGCGCCCTGTCGCCGCGCGCTCTCGACGAGATCTGGATGAAAGTTCCAGGTGTAGACCACAACTCGGTGTGCCCGGGGATTGGCCACCAGGACGGCGATCTCCTCGTGGTCGGATTCCGGCTGGGCAAACGAGTCGTACAGGACGATGTCGACGGTGTCCTCGACGGGCATGGTGGAGTCGAGCTCCGCGATCACGACGCGGTCGCGGTAGGGCTCGAGCATGTTGGCCACGCCCTTGACGACGACGTCGTAGTCGTCGACGAGCGCAACCGTGATGGGCACGCCCCGAACATTACCTACCTAGGGGTGTATTGCTACCGCCCTTAGGGGTGGTCGACTGGACTCAGCGTCGGGGGAAACAGCCTTCATAAAGAGAGGTTTCGTCATGATCATTCTCGGCATCGTCCTGCTCGTCGCGGGGTTCCTGCTCAAGATTTCCATCCTGTGGACCATCGGAATCATCCTGCTGGTCATCGGCGCCATCCTGGCGATCGTCGGTCATACCGGACACGCCGTCGCCGGCCGCCGGCACTACTTTTAGCGAAACCTACGGGCAGGGTCCGCCGCGGAATCGCGTTTGCCCCGGCGGCGCCCGGGTTATTCGACATGAGTACGAGAGGAGCGCGAAATGCCCATCTGGCAATGGATTTTGATCGCTGCCTGTGTCGTCGTCGTGGTCGCCGTGGTGGTTGTCGCGGCGATCGTGGGGAACAGACGTCGGAAATCGCAGCGACTCAGGCAGCACTATGGCTCAGAATACGAGCGCCTGGTGTCGCAGGCCGGAGACAAACAGGCTGCCGAGAAGGAGCTGCTCGCCCGGGAACGAAAGCGAGAGAAACTCAACATCGTTCCCCTGAAGCCGGCGGCCCGATCGGATTTCAACGTCCGCTGGCAGCAGGTGCAGACCACGTTCGTCGACGATCCGGCGACGGCAGTCGGCGTCGCCGATCGTCTGGTAACGGAGGTCATGTGCGAACGGGGTTACCCGATCGATGATTTCGATCAGCGGGCGGCCGACATTTCGGTCGACCACCCGCAAATCGTCGACGACTACCGCGCCGCGCATGGCATTCACCTCGCGCAGCAGCGCGGTGATGTGAGCACCGAGCAGCAGCGGGAGGCCTTCGTCCACTACCGGGCGCTGTTTGAGAAGTTGCTCGGGGAGACAGCAGACAACGACACATCAAGGGAGAGAAGCGCATGACCACGCACGAGCACCCCACCGAGACGACTCGGACGTTCGACGAACCCGCTGGTGTTCCAACACCATCGGCGAGCCAGGGCTCGGCGTCGCCGGTGTCGAACGACCCGCCGACGGCTTCGACGCAACCGTCGCAACCGTCGACCGGCACGCCATCGGGGATGTCGGGCGGATCCCCGAATGTCGGCGCCGAGGCGGGACGCGGCGGCGAAACCGCCGCGGGCGTTGCCCACACATCCGAGGCGCAGCGTGAGTCCTCAGCGGAGGAAAGCCTCTTCGCCGATGACGAACTCGCGGACCTGCGGGCGCGGTGGGCGGGCGTGCAGGCGGCGTTCGTCGACGATCCCAGGGACTGCGTGCAGAAGGCCGACGTGCTCGTCTCGGATCTGGTCGACCAGCTCACCAGTGGCTTCGCGCATGCCCGCTCCAGGCTCGAAGAACAGTGGGCTCGCGGCGAGGAAGCTTCCACCGAAGACTTGCGGGTGGCGCTGATGCACTACCGAGAATTCTTTGAGCGGTTGCTCGCGGTCTGAGCGGGCGGTGCGCACTGCAATGTGACCTGTCGGCGCAGGGGCTGCAATACTGCGTTGTGGATGACGCCCCGCCCGACAAGGCCCCATTCACCCGTGAGCAGCTGAAGCGGTTCGCCGGTGAGACCCTGCCGGACTTGATATCCGACCGGGTCCGGCTGCTGTTCGTCGGGATCAACCCGGGCCTGAGAAGCGTTGCCGTGCAAGCCCATTTCGCTCCCCGGGGCAATCGGTTCTGGCCGGCGCTGTTCCGCGCCGGCGTTACCGATCATCTGATCGACGCCTCGGCCGGGTTTACACCCGCCGACCGGAAGTATTTGTTGGACCTCGGAATCGGCATCACCAGCCTGGTCGAGCGGGCGACCGCGAGCGCGGACGAGCTCACCGTCGCCGAGTTCATCGAGGGCAGGAACCGGCTGGACAAAACCGTCCGACAGTACTCTCCCCGGGTGGTCGCCGTCCTGGGGGTCACCGCCTACCGCGACGCCTTCGGCGACCGCCTGGCGAGGACCGGCATCCAAGTGTCGCCTTACCCCGGAACCGCGCTGTGGGTCCTTCCCAACCCGAGCGGGCGCAACGCCCATGCGTCGCTGCCGAACCTCGCGGCCGCCTACGGCGAGGTCGCCCGCGCCGCCGGCATCCCTACACGCTCGGACGGCCGGTAGCCAGCACCGCCTCGGCGATTGCGTCGGCCAGCGGCTCGATCTCGCGCGCGCCCAAGTCGGCGACGGTGACCCGGATCCCGGGTGCGGTGCGAATCCGGAACCGCGCCCCCGGCGCCGCGGCCCAACCCGCGCCGAGCAGCCGGGTGATCGCCACCGTCTCGTCGGGCACCGGGACCCAGACGTTGAGCCCGGAGCGCCCGTGGGCGACGACGCCGCGCTCGGCCAGCGCGGTGCGAAGTTGCGTCCGGTTGGCGGCGTACTGCTTCTCGGCCTCGCCGACGAGGCGCGCTGCCGCGTCATCGGACCACAGGCCGACGGCGAGATCCTGCAACAGGTGGCTCACCCAGCCCGGGCCGAGACGCAGGCGGCCGTGCACGCGCTCGACGGTGCGGTGATCCCCGGCCAGGACGGCGACGCGCAGGTCCGGACCGTAGGCCTTGGACGCCGATCGCACGAACGCCCAGTGGCCGGTCGATCCGGCCAGCGTGTGCAGGGGCGCCCCGGCGATGCCCGCGCAGTGGTCGTCCTCGATGAGCAGCACCTCGTCGGCGCGCGCGGCCAGCAGTCCGCGCAGCGCGTCTGCGCGGGCCGCGGACAGCGCCGCACCGGTCGGGTTGTGCGCGCGGGTGGTGACGACCACCGCCCGCACCCCGCGCCCGAGCGCCCGGGACAGGTCGGCGACCAGCGGGCCGTCGTCGTCGACCCGCACCGGCTCCGCCGAAAGACCCAGGGCGGCAAGCAGATCCAACAGGTTGGCCCATCCCGGGTCCTCCACGGCCACCCGGTCACCCAGGCGCAGGTGCGCGGTCAACGCGCGCTCGATGCCGTCCAGCGCGCCGCTCGTCACCGCCAGGTGATCGGCCGGGACGCCGTCCGCGGCGAACGCCGCGCGGGCGTGATCGACCAAGGCGGGCGACATCGCCGGCTCACCGTAGACCAGGGGCCTGGGGCGCGGGGCGAGCGCGGAGGCGATCGGCAGCAGCGCCGGATCGGGGTTCCCGCTCGACAGGTCCCGCATGCCGACCGGGATGTCGAGCCCCAGCAGCGAACGGGGCGTCGTCGCGGGGCGGTGCCGCACCCGGGTGCCGCGGCGCCCCGCGGTCTCGATGGCGCCGCGATCGCGCAGCAGGCGGTAGGCCGCGGCCACGGTGTTGGGGTTCACGCCGAGTCGGCCCGCCAGGTCGCGGATCGGCGGCAGCGCGTCCCCGGGCGCCAGCGCGCCGTGGGAGATGGCCTCCTCGACGTTGGCGGCTATGGATTCCGCACCCGTCCCCGTATATTGTACTGGCACGATGGTAATTATGTACTAGTACGAAATCAAAGGCAATCCAGTGGACACCGCATACCGCCCGACGGCCCGAACCACGCCCACCCGCTACCGCGAACGCGCGCGCTACGACCGGCCCACCGTCCACGCGATCCTGGACGAGGCCTTGATCTGTCACCTCGGCTACCAGGGCGCCGGTGGGCCGGTGGTATTGCCGACGACGCACGCCCGCCTCGGCGAGACCCTCTACCTGCACGGTTCCACCGGCAGCGGCCCGCTGCTGGCCGCCAAGGCGGCACCAGATGGCCTGCCGGTCTGCGTCACCGTCACGCTCGTCGACGGGCTGGTGCTGGCCCGATCGGCCATGCACCATTCGGTGAACTTCCGCTCGGTGGTCGTGCTGGGCGCCGCTCGGGTGGTCGACGATCCCGCGGAGAAGCTGCGCGCGCTGCGCGGCCTGCTCGACCACATCCGGCCCGGCCGCGCGGACGACTGCCGCAATCCCAACGCGCGCGAACTCGCCGCGACCGGGGTGCTCGCGCTGGACCTGGCCGAGGTCTCGGCCAAGGTGCGAGCCGGCGGCCCGGTCGACGATCCGGAGGACAGTGTGTTGCCGCACTGGGCCGGCGTGGTGCCGCTGAGCCTGACGGCCGGAACCCCGGTGCCGGCCGACGACCTGGAACCCGCTACGCCGCTGCCGTCGTACCTTCTCTAGCCCCGGCGCGAGGCGCCCGGCGGGCGCCGTCCCACCACGATCCGACCAGCATGACCACGGCGGCCCAGGTCGTGCCCAGCAGCAAGCCGGCCAGCACATCGCTGAGGTAGTGCACCCCCAGATACGCACGCGAGAACCCGATCACGACGGCCAGCCCGATGGCCACGCTCCACACGATCACGTGCCCAGTCCAGGAGGAGATCACCCAGCGGGTCAGCATCCAAGCGGACAGCAGCGCCATCGCCGCGGCGCCGGCCGCGTGTCCAGACGGGAAGGAAAATCCGTCCTCGGCGAGCACGGCCAGCGACACGTGTGGACGGTCGCGGACCACCAGGGCTTTGGCGACGACGATCACCAGCGCGATCCCGCCGACCCCGACCAAGGCGAGCACCACCGGCAACCACGACCTGTACCGCCAGACGACGGCGGCGCAGGCCAGGCCCGCGAGTGCGGCCAGCGCAACGGGGCCGCCCGCCTCGGTGGCCACCCGGAGCGTCGTCGTCAACCACGGGTCACGGTGCGTTGCGAGCCACCCGGCCACCGGCTGGTCCACGCCCGCGATGCCGTCACCCTCGAGCACGTCCTCGAGCACGGCGGTGAAGGCGGCCGCCAACCCCACGACCGCGGCCGACCCCACCAGCAGCGCGGCGCCGGCGACCTCGTACGGGGGCAACCGGCGGAGTAGCGGCCACGCCGCGGCGCGCTCGTGTGCCCATGCCACCGCTCGGGCAAGCCCGGCACCCTCGCGCACCCGCGCCCAGACGCGGCATGCCAGGCGCTCGTGCCGAGCGATCCAGATCGCGACCGCGGCCAGCAGTGCGAGCGACACCACGGTGCCGGCGCTGACCGGCCCGAAGCCGTGTTGACCCATGTTTCGGCTATAGGAGGTAGCGGTAGGCCGGCGAACCGGGCTCGAGAGCCTCGACGTGGATTTCCGTCGCCCGCATCCGCGCCATCAGCCCGTCCAGGCCCGCGGCCGAGCCCAGCTCGATCCCGACCAGCGCCTCACCGGTTTCCCGGTTGTTGCGCTTCACGTACTCGAACAGGGTGATGTCGTCGTTGGGCCCGAGCACCTCGTCGAGGAACCGGCGCAGGGCGCCCGGCTCCTGCGGGAAGTCCACCAGGAAGTAGTGCTTGAGACCGAGGTGCACCAGCGAGCGCTCCAGCACCTCGCCGTAGCGCGACACGTCGTTGTTGCCGCCCGAGATGAGGCACACCACCGTGGACCCGGGCTCGACGTTCGCCTCCAGCAGCCCGGCGACCGCCAGCGCGCCCGCCGGTTCGGCGATGATGCCCTCGTTCTGATACAGGTCCAGCATCGCGGTGCACACCGCCCCCTCGTCGACCGTGGTGATCGACACCATGTCGCCGGCGGCGGCCAGCGCCGCGTAGGTCAGCGTCCCGGCCCGTTTCACGGCGGCGCCGTCGACGAACTGGTCGACGTGGTCGAGCGTCACCGGCTCGCCGGCGGCCAGCGCCGCCATCATGGCTGCGGCGCCGGCGGGCTCGACGCCGAGCACCGCGGTGTTCGTCGTCCGTTCGGCCAGGTAGGTGGTGATGCCGGAGATGCAGCCGCCGCCGCCCACCGGGACGACCACGAGGTCGGGCTCCGCCTCGAGTTGGTCGAGCAGCTCCAGCGCAATGGTGCCCTGCCCGGCCATGGTGCGCGGGTCGTCGTAGGGCGGCACCAGCGTGGCGCCGGTGCGTTGGACGTCGTCGAGCGCCGCCTCGGCCGCGAGGTCGTAGGTCGACCCGCCCACGATCAGCTCGATGAAGTCCCCGCCGTGGTAGCGGATCCGATCGCGCTTTTGCTTGGGAGTCTTGGCCGGCACGTAGACGCGGCCGTGCACGCCGAGCGCGCGGCAGGCGTAGGCGAAGCCCTGCGCGTGGTTGCCCGCCGACGAGCACACGACGCCCGCGGCCAGCTCCTCCTCGGAGAGCTGCACCAGCAGGTTGTACGCGCCGCGCAGCTTGTAGGAGCGCACCACCTGCAGGTCTTCGCGCTTGAGGAAGACCTGCGCGCCCGTGATCGCCGACAGCCGATCGCTCAGCTGCAGCGGGGTGGGCGTGACCACGGGGGCGATCCGCTGGGCCGCCGCATCGATGTCTGCCGCGCACAGCGGCGACTCACGCGGGGTCTGGCTCAGTTCAGCGGACACCGATCAATGGTCCCATGCCGCGTTCAGCCGACTGGGCTCAGCACGAACACCGGGATCTGGCGGTCGGTCTTCTTCTGGTACTCGGCGTAGTCCGGCCACGCCTGCACGGCACGCTCCCACCAGGTGGCCTTCTCGTCGCCGAACACCTCGCGGGCGTCGTAGTCGCGGGTGACGGTGCCGTCCTGCAGCTCCACGCGCGGGTTCTTCTTGATGTTGTGGTACCAGACGGGGTGCTTCGGGGCCCCGCCGAGCGAGGCGACGACCGCGTACTCGCCGTTGTGCTCGACGCGCATCAGCGGGGTCTTGCGGATCTTGCCGGTCTTGGCCCCGACGGTGGTCAGCAGGATGACGGGCTTGCCCTTGAGCTCGGTGCCTTCGGTCCCGCCGGATTCGGCGTATTTGTCGGCTTGTTCGCGGGACCAATCGAGCGGGCTGGGTGCGTATTCACCTGAAAGTGGCATGTCACCAACTCTAGGCGGCGTTCCCGGCTAGGGCGCCGGGCCCGTGAGATAGCGCGCGAGCACCGGGCGCACCCATTCGGTCAGCGTCGCGTCGTCCATATCCACCAGCGCCGGCACCCCAACGACGTTGCGGGCCATGGCGATTCCCAGCACCTGGGAGCCCACCAGCGCGGCGCGCTCGGCGGCGCGGTCGGGCGTGACGACCGCCAGCGCCGGAGCCACCTGCTCGACGAACACCTCGAGCAGCGCGTCGGCGGCGGCCCGGTTGGTCGCGGCCGCGCGCAGCAGCGGCAGGAAAGACCCGTGCGGGTCCCACACCCTGACGAACAGCGGCACCAGGACATCCGCCAGCCGCTCGGGCGCGACGCCCGAGAGATCGGGAAAGGTGACTTCGAGCCGGGAAACGGCGGCGAACAGGTCCGCCTTGCTGCCGAAGTAATGCATGACCAGGGCGGGATCGACGCCGGCCTCCGACGCGATCGAGCGGATGGTGGTCCGCTCGAAGCCGTGGGCGGAGAACTGGCCGCGCGCGACGCGCTGGATCGTCGCGCGGGTGGCCTCCCCGTCGCGAGTCTTGGCAGGCATGGGCGAAATTGTATTCAACAACTGTTGACACGGCCAGCACCAGGGGCCTACCGTCGAGTTCAACAACTGTTGAACTCATCGAGGAGGCCCCGCCATGACCGTCACCGTCATCCAGATCGGACTCGATCCCGAGGTGATCGACTGCTCATCACCAGATTTCGCCCAGTTCCCGGGGCTGTCCAGGGAGTCGCTGCGGGCGGCCAACGACGACAACGTCGCGGGCCTGCGCGCCGCCGGCTATGACGTGGACAATTGCCTGATCGACTCCGGCACGGCGGGCGCCGACAAGGCCCGCCAATGGCTGGAGGCCAAGCCCTACGACGCGGTGCTGGTCGGAGCCGGGATTCGGCTCGTCCCCGGCAACACCCTGCTGTTCGAGTCGATCGTCAACGCCGCGCATGCGACACAGCCCGGTTGTCGCTTCGTCTTCAACCGCGCGGCGGTGTCCACGCCCGGCGACATTCGCCGCTGGTTCCCCGAGCCGGAGGGAGCGGCCCGATGAGCACCGTGCACACCGTCGACGTCCTGGTGGTTGGCGCGGGCCCAACGGGCCTGACCGCCGCCGGCGACCTGGCCCGCGCCGGGCGATCCGTCGCAGTGCTGGAGCGCTGGCCCACCGAAAACCCGTCGAGTCGCGCGTTCGCCACCATGGCCCGCACCCTCGAAGTCCTCGACGCCCGGGGGCTGGCCGACGACCTGTTGGCGCTCGGGCACCGCGCGCCGGGCGTGAAACTGTTCGCCGGGGCCCGCATCGACCTGACCCACCTCGACTCTCCGTACCCGTTCGTGTTGGTGACCCCGCAGACCAACGTCGACGCGGCGCTGCACCGCTACGCGGCGGGCGAGGGCGCCGACATCCGCCGCGGCATCGAGGTGATCGCGCTCGGTCAGGACGCCGATGGCGTCACCGTCACCGCCCGGCCGAAGGACGACCGCGATCCCGCGCATCAGCAGACTTGGCGGTCGCGGTATGTGATCGGCGCCGACGGCGCCCACAGCACTGTTCGAGCGTTGCTGGGCGCCGATTTTCCCGGCAAGACGGTGCTGATGTCGATCGTGCTAGCCGATGTCAAGCTCGCCGACGGACCTTCCGACGGCGGGTTGACGGTGGGAGCCACCGGGGACGTCCTGGGCTTCCTGGCGCCCTACGACCGCCACGAAGCAGACGGCTCGTGGTATCGGGCCATGGTGTGGGACCGCGACCACCAGGTGCCCGACCGTGAACCCGTCGACGACGGCGAGATCATCGATATCCTTACCCCGGGCCATGCGCACCGATTTCGGTGTGATCGATATCAGCTGGAAGTCCCGATTCCATTGCGACGAAAGACAAGTCGAGCAGTACCGGCACGGCCGAGTGTTCCTGGCCGGTGACGCCGCGCACGTGCACTCCCCGATGGGCGGGCAGGGCATGAACACCGGCATCCAGGACGCCGCCAACCTGGCCTGGAAGTTGGATGCCGTGCTCGGTGGCGCCGACGACCGATTGCTGGACTCCTACCACGACGAGCGGCACCCGATCGGCCAACGCGTGCTGTTCCAGTCCGGATTGATGGCCCGCGCCGCCACGCTGCATCCGCGGCCGGCCCGGTTGCTGCGTAACCTGTTGGCTCCCAGTCTGCTTCGGATCCCTGCGGTGCGAGACCTGGTGGCGGGCAGTTTTGCGGGCACGACGTTGCGTTACGGCCGGCGCGGGCTGGTCGGCACGCGCGCCACCCAGATCCCCCTGGTGGAGGGACGGTTGACCGAGTTGCTACGCACAGGCGGATTTGTCTTGGTGCGCGAACACGGTGCCGCGCCGGTCGAGGCACCCGGCACACTGCAGGCCGAGCGGGCCGACCAGGGTCCGGGCGTGCTGGTGCGACCCGACGGGTACATCGCCTGGGCGGGGCCGTCGGCCGAGGCACCTGTTCGGCAGGCGAGCGCGGCCGGCACTCCTGCCTACTAAGGCACCTGTGGTGCGACCTTCCGGGCTAGATCTCCCGTAGTCACCGTGGCTAGGTCGCCGCCGTCCGGGCCAGCTCCGCGATGGTGTTGACGCGCCTGATGGCGGTGGCGATCTCGTCGGCGAACTCGCGCCGTCGCTGGGCGAGTTGCGGGTCCTCGAACGCGTCCACCAGCTCGCGGTGCCGCGCCAGCCGCAGCGCGGTCTTGAACAGCTCCATCGACCGCGACTCGGCGTTGGCGATTCGGCGCTGCAGCTCCCACTGCTTGCCCACCTCGAGACATTCGGTGAGAAACGTGTCCTCGTCGAAAGATTCGTCGTCGTAGGCGGCCAGCCGGTCGGCGACGATGTGGTAGGCGTCCAGGAACGGGCGCAGCACCAGGTGCGCCAGCAGCAGGTCGGCCTTTTCCAGCAGCCCCCGCACGTCTGCCGCGGGGGCGGCCTTGCTGGTGTCCTCCACCCGCCCGATCAGGCGCACCTCGCCGGCCAGTTCCTTCTCGAACTGGGCCCGCGCGGAGAACAAGAACTCGAACTTCAGCAGCTCGCGCAGGCGCAGCGCCTCGTCGCGCACGGTCGTCGGTAACACCAGCCGGTCCACGGAATTCTCGGCGTCTTCGACCGCGGCGAGCAGTGCCGTCTCGGCGATGGCGCGATCGACCAGGATGTGGATAGCGGTGTTGCGGTAGAACGCCGCGACCAGATGCTGGTCGGCGCCGATGCCCCAGACGGGTTCCGTGCCGGCGTCGTAGACGCTCACCACGCCCGAGGCGACGAGCTGGTGCAGCGTCCAGCGGATCGTCGAGCGGTTCGTCAGGTCGGCGGCACCGGCCACCGTCCAGTTCCGCGCCGCGATGTAGCTCGCCAGCGGACGCACGGTGGCCAGCACCTCGCTGATGGACAACGACCGGTCCGCGCCCAGCAGCGCGAGGCTGACCACCGCGGTGGGGGTCACGGGCGTCGCGCGGTTGATCCGGTGTTCGACGTCCAAGGCGATCCGCTCGATTTCCGTCCCGGTCCCGGACGCCGAGGTATCCAAAGCGCGCAACTCCTCCAGGCGCTTGCGCAGCGGCAGCGGTTCGCCGAAGTCCAGGTAGGCGCGCCCGAGCCGCTCGCCCTGCTGTCGCGCCAGCCGGACCAGGAACCGGAAATCCTCCGGCCGTTTCGCCGCACCGTAGGCTTCGGCGGTCATCGCCTCCACCTCGTGCAACTGGTCGTAGACGATCGAGGTCGGCACCAAATAGACCTCGGGGCCGTCGATTTCGTCGACGGCATCGCTGATGTAGCGCAGGATGCCGTACACGGGTGGGCGGAGCTTGCCGGTCCGGGTGCGGCCCCCTTCGATCGACCAGGTGAGGTTGGCGTGGTTTTGCACCAGCTGTGCGGCGTAGGCGCGCAACACGAACCGGTACACCGGAATGTCCTTGGTTTGACGGCGGATGAAGATCGTGCCCGTGCGCTTGGCCCAGGCGCCCATCGGGAAGAAGTTCAGGTTCGCGCCGCCGAAGGTGAGCGCGGGCGAGAGTCGGTTGGCCTGGATCGACTCGGGCAGCAGCAGCCCGTCCAGGTAGGAGCGATGCGAAAAGGCAAACGCCAGAGTCGCTTTGCGGTCCAGCTTGCGCAGCTGGGCGATCTGATCCTCGTCGACGAGGATGTCGTAGGCCCGCATCAGCCAGCAACTGAAGCTGCGCCAGGCCCTGACCGCCCGCTCGTCCAGCGACGGCGCCATCTCGCGCAGGTAGCCGGCCGCCTCGGCGCGCACGTCGTCGCGATCGCGCCCGAGCTCTTCGGCCAGCTTGGCCAGCCGCTCGTTGTACCACGGGGCCGCCAACAGCTCGACCACCTCGTCGGGATCGGTCGGCAACGGCGTCGTCGACTCGTCGACAATCCCGGTGCGCTGCAGCAGCTTTCGCACCCCCGTACGACCCATTTCGCGCGCCGACACCACCGGTCCCCCGCTCACGCCGGCTGCACCGTCGCGGCTTCGGCAGGCTCGTGAACGTCGGGATGAAGGTCGGGAGAATACAGTTCCTCGATCTCGGCCGCGTACTTCGCCATGATCGGCTTGCGCTTGAGCTTCATCGTGAGCGTGATCTCGTCCCCGCCCGGCTCCCACACGGTGGGCAATACCCGGAAGCGCTTGATCTGCTCGACCCGAGACAGTTTCGCGTTGCCCTCGGCCACACCCGCGGCGATCTGCGCGATGACGTCCGGGTGGCTCGCCAACGCGGACGGAGACGCATCCGCCAGCCCGTGCTGGGCCGCGAAGGGGCCGACCGAGTCGGCGTCGAACACCATCAGGGCGGCGTTGTACGGGCGGCCGTCCCCGATCGTGATCATCACGCCGACCATCGGGCAGGCGGCCAGGACGGTGTTCTCAATGTTGGCCGGCGACATGTTCTTTCCGGCCGCGTTGATGATCAGCTCCTTCTTGCGGTCCACCACCCGCAGGTAGCCCTCGGCGTCGGCCTCGAAGATGTCGCCGGTGTGCAGCCAGCCGTCCTCGTCGATCGCCTCGGCGGTCTTGGCGGGTTCCTTGCGGTAGCCCTTCATCACCAGCGGACCGCGGACCAGCAACTCGCCGTCGTCGGCGATCTTGCCCTCCAGGCCGGGCAACAACTTGCCGACGGTGCCGAGGCGAGCTTCGCCCGGATGGCTCACGGTCGCCACGCAACTCAGCTCCGACATGCCCCAGACCTCGGCGATCGGGATGCCGATGCTGAGGAAGAAGGCCAGCGTCTCGATGGGAATCGGCGCCGCACCGGAGACCGCCCAGCGCAGTTCGCCGAAGCCGAGTCGCTCCCGCAGCTTCGACAACACCAGTTCGTCGGCCTTGGCCCACTCGGCGGACAGCTCCTCCGACATCTCCTCGCCGGCCACCAGGGCCGCGGCTCGCCGGGCGGCCACCGACATCGCCCACTGCAGCGCCTGCCGCTTGACCTCGTCCGTCTCATGAGTCACGGCGAATTCGATTGCGGCCTTGAGCTTTTCCCACACCCGGGGCACCGCGCCCCACACGTTGGGCCGCACGTCGGGCAGCGCGGCGGCGATGGCCCGCGCGTCCGAGACGGTGGTCACCTGGGAGCCGAACACCTCCAGGCTGTAGAGACCCTGCACCCGGTCGGCGATGTGCGCCGTCGGCAGGAACGACGTGACCCGGTCACCGAACTTGGCCGGCAGCACGGAGTCGAGGGCGAACGCCTCGAACAGCAGATTGGCGTGGGTCATCTCCACGCCCTTGGGGTTTCCGGTGGTCCCGGACGTGTAGATGAGCGTGACCACGTCGTCGGATTTGACCGCCCGCCAGGTGGATTCGAAGTCGAAGCCGTCGCTTGCGGCGGCATAGAGGTCGTCGACCGAGATGGTGCCCGGCGGCGAACCGTCGATGCAGACGATGTGCTCGATGGACGCGCCGCTGGCGCGAATGCGGTCGACGTACTGCTCCTCGCAGATCGCGACCTTGGTGCCGGCGTTCTCGAACAGGTAGGTCAGCTGCTCGGCGGGCAGCGTGTTGTAAACCGAAAACGAAACGGCACCAACGTGTTGGGCGCCGATCTCCAGCGGGTAGAACTCGATCCGGTTGGCCATCATCAGTGACACCGTGTCGCCCCGACCCACCCCGAGGCCCGCCAGGCCGGCGGCGACCTTGCGCACCTGCTCCGCGAGCTCGCGCCACGTCAGCGTCTGGGTGCCGCCGGGAGTCCGCAGCGCGACGGCGTCTGGCTCGATCGACGCGGTGCGCTGGAACGCCTCGCACAACGTTGCCGGACGTTCGGTTGTCGTCATTTCCGTTCTCCTTGCCGCCGGATCAGCACAGCCCTTGGTGAGCGTACGTCCGTGGGTTGTGGCGCGGAACACATCACCCCGCATCGGGGCGCCACAGCTGCACCGTGGTCGAGGCGCCGCCGGGCAATTCGAGCAGTTCGATCGGGGTGCCGTCGGGATCGTAGATGAAGAACATCCGCACGCCACCGATGTCGACGGGCGCCTCGGCGCGCACGCCGGGATGGTGGCGGCGGACGGAGTCGTAGGTGGCGTCGAGATCGTCGACCCGGAACGACATGTTGGTATAGCCCAGGTGCGGGCCGCTCGGGGTCTCCGGCACCGCGCCCAATGACAGCAGCTCGACCATCGCGGCGCCGATCAGGCCGCCGACCATGCGGCCCTGCTGCGCCGCGCCGCCGGTCACCGAGTCCAGTCCGGCGCCTGCCAATTCGACGTCGAACACGACATCCATGCCGAGCACCTCGGTGTAGAACGCCACGGAGGCCTCGATGTCGGAGACGCCGATGCAGATGTGCGAGAAGTTCTGCACGGCGATCGGCTGCGGTGGGGTCATTGCTGCTCCTCGAGTCCTAGATCGCGTACGGGACCGCCGGCGCGGTGTGAATCCCACAGGTGCAGGCGTCGATCGACGGGCACGTGCAGCGCATCCCCCATTCGATGACGGCCCGCGCCCGGGCCAGTGACTCGAGCTGAGCGTCGATCTCGGCCAGCTTTGCCTCGGCCAGGGCCCGGCTGGCGGGACGACCGGGCGCGTCGTCGGCGAACAGCAGCTGGATCTCCTCCAGCGCGAAGCCGGCCGACTTGCACAGGCGGATCACCTCGAGGCGGGCGAGCACCGAATCGTCGTAGCGGCGCTGGCCGCCCAGCCGCGCGGGCGCCGACACCAACCCGATCTGCTCGTAGTAGCGCAGCGTGGTGGCCGCCACGCCCGCCCGGCGCGCCACCTCCCCGATCGTCAGGGTTGGGGCCATGGCGCCTCCCGAGAAACTCGATGCTTGACTTAGAGCTAACTCTAAGTCGTTGACTGGGAGCATGCATACTCCCACGCTCGATGAGCTGAGCCGCGCCCGCTACGCCCTGCTCCGGTCCTTCCGCCGCGACGGCATCCCGGTCGACACCCCGATCTGGTTCGGCCTCGACGGTGACGCGCTGGTGTTCCGCACCAAGGTGGGACCGAAGACCAGGCGGCTGGCCGCGCGTCGCGATGTCGAACTGGTCGCGTGCGACTACCGGGGACGGGTGCGCCCGGGCGCCACGACGCTGGCCGGCCGAGCGACGATCCTGTCCGGCGCCGACGCCGAGCGGGCCAACCGCCTGCTGCACCGGCGCTATGGCTGGCAGTGGAACATCGTCCCGCTGATCAAGGTTCCGGGCGTGACCAACGTCCACGGGGACTTGTGCGTCGGCGAAAAGCTGCGGCGCGCCCGCGACCGTCGCGTCTGGGCCGACAGCGCGATCGTGCGGGTGGAGCTGCCATGACCGCCACCAAGGCCGGACTGCTCGACCCCGTCCGCTCCCCCACCGTCCTCGAATGCTGCAGCGCGGCAACCGGACTCGTTCGCGGTCTGGTGTGGCCCCGGCGGCTGGACGGGCGCCTCATCCGCAGCATCGCCGACGCGGGACTGCCCGATCCCCGCGGCACCGTCGCGGTGACCGCGCTGCCGCAGGTGCCCGGGTCGGTGCCGACGGCCGCCATCGTCGAGGGCACGTTCCGCCCTGCGCGCCTGGAGAACTCGCTGACGTCGTTCATCGTCACGCACCCGGAGGCCACGTTCATCGTCGACCCCGCCGTGTGCACCGACGTCGATCGGCGGGCGATCGCCCAACTGCCCGCCGTGCTGCGTGGCGTGGTCCGGCCCCCCGCGGACACCATTCCAACCGTCGCGGCGTTGGCGCGTCTGCCGGAAACGCCGCGGTTGGATTTCGCGCTGCCTACCCACGCACATTGGGATCACGTGTCGGGGCTGCTGGACCTGCCCGAGCTGCCAGTGCTGCTGCACCGCAAGGAAAACGAGTGGGTCGGTGCCGGCCCGGTGGCGCCGGTGGGCGGTGTCCGCGATTCCCTGCGCAATCGGCGCCTCACCGAATACGACCTGGACGGTCCGGCGGTGCTGACCTTCACCGCAAGCCACGACCTCTTCGGCGACGGCTCCGTCCTGCTGGTGGACCTGGCCGGGCACACCCCGGGCAGCGTCGGGGTGCTCGCCCACACCGCCCGCGGATGGATCTTGATCGCCGGCGACGCCGCCTGGCACCGGCTGCAGATCGAGAAGGTCCGCCAAAAGTCCAGCTACCCAGGGGCTTTGGTCGATGTGGACCGCGATCAGACCTTCCGGACGCTACACCGGCTGCACCTGGCGCGGCACGCGGTGACGATCATCCCGACCCACGACTACCACGCGGCGCAGCAGCTGCCGGCCTAGAACCTCTCGCGCGGGGCGCGCCTTCGCGACTACGCGCTTCGCTCCAGTAGGACCTGCGCCGCCGCCATGTGTCCTTCGAAGCCAAATGATGTTGACATCGCGTGATAGCGCTCGGCGAAGTCCTGATACGCGGAGTCTTCACCGCGAGCCCGCGCCAGCAATGCCCGCAACCGCAGCAGCGCAACGTCGAACAACACAAATCCGGGCTCGGTCGGCAGGGCGGCCAGCCGCTCGACCGCTCCCGCAGCCTCATCCAGATCCTCTGGCCGGCCGCGTTGCAGCAGGGATTCCACGAAAGCGGCAGTGGCGGCCGCGTGGAACGTCGTCGGGTCGGTTGCCGAGTGCGCCTCGACAACCGCCCGCAGCTGCGCTATCGCATTGTCGAGGTCACCGGCACGTGATTGCTCCTTGGCGCGCTCGACCTTGAGCTGCTGCAGAGCCGCCTGGTTGAGCCGGTCCTGTGAGCCGGTCACCTGCGATTGGGCAAGCAGATCGAAACCTTGGGCGCGGTGCGCGTCGTCGAGTTGCACCAGGATGAGGCCGCGCAGAAACCTGGCCCACGCCAACGCGAATTGGTCTCCCCTCTCTTCGGCAGCGCGAAGGGCTTGTTCCGATACGCTCAGCATCGCCGCGTCGGGAACCAGGAGCCCGTTTACCACCCCGATGCCGTAGATGTGCAGGAGCATTATCGAACGCGTACCGGGTTCGATCTCGTCACCCAGAGCGACCGCATGGTCGACATCCTGCCGCCAATGCGGGGCGCCCCAGCACATCCGGGCGGCCGCGCGCATCATTGTGGCGATTCCCAAGGACGACCCGACGATAGTGTCGGCGTTCTGCGGATCCGCGCGGGCCTCGTCGATGATCCTGTCGGCCAAACGCACCACCTCGGCGAGCTCGCCGGCCCCGAACTTCGCGGTGAGGGCGCCTGGCCGCAAGGTGACGGAGAGAACCGAATCGCCCAGCGAATCAAGAAGGTTCACAAATTCCGTCACCATTGCCGCGGCTTGGCGGTAGCGGCCGTAGGTGTTGAGTGCCATGATCTGTCCGGCCATACCCATGGCGAGCGAGGCTTTGTCATCGGCGGCGGTCGCCAGCTCGTGCAGTTCGTCGAAGATGGTGTCGTCCACACGGCCGCCGAACCGCCAAGCGCTGAGACTAAGCAGCGCGCGCGGCGCGATTTGCATTGCGGCGCGCCCCGGCTGGTCGTCCGGCAGCCGGTCCGCAACGTGACACGCGCGTTGCCAGCTCATGCGCGCGGCACGAATGTCGCGGCGCGTCAACCAGGTCCCGGCCCGCATGTGCCACCCGAACGCTGCCGCCAGGTCACCGGCCGCCTCCAGATGTTCGGCGATCAGCGCCGCGCTCTCGTCCACCGATCCGGGGTCGCGCTCCGCAAGCGCCGCCGCCAGCCGCGTATGCAGCGCAGCGCGACCAGCCTTGAGCTGTGATCGGTAGGCCACCGTCTGGATGAGCGGCTGGCGGAATGCGTACTCGGCGAACGGCGTGAAATTCACCTGCTCGACCAGATGGGCGTGCACCAGTCGGTCCAACGTCGAGCAATCCGCCAGCGCAGCCAGCAGGTCCGCGCGGAAGCGGACACCGATCACCGCCGCCGCGTTCAATGTCGCTTTGGTCGCACCGTCGAGCCGGTCGATGCGCGCGGCGATGGCTGCCTGAAGCGTGGCCGGGACGGCGACGTCGGTTGATCCACTTGCGTTCAGGTATGCGCCGGGGGCGCCTTGGAGCACATTTCGATCGGTCAAGTCGCGCACGATTTCCTCGACGAAAAACGGGTTGCCGGCCGCGCGCTCGGCGATCCGCTCGACCAGCCCGGCAACCGACGGGTCGGTACCCAGCAGCTGGGCGACCAGCGCTTCGGTGTCCGAAAAACTAAGCGGTGCAAGGGAAATCTTCTGTGCGCCAGCCAGCTGACTCAGCGCGCCGGTGTACTCGGGACGATAGGTGATCAGCACCAACGAATGGGTCCGAGGGACGACGCTGATGAAGTCGGCCAACAGTGATTCGCTGGACGGATCGATCCAGTGAGCGTCTTCGATGACATAGACGGTGGGAGCCGTGCTGGCGAGGGCCGCATCGCAGACCAGCGCCGTCAGACGCCGCCGCCGGGCGTCGGGGGCGATATCGGGCAGTTCGTCGTCGGGGTCGCGGATTCCCAGGGTGTCCTCGAGGAGCACCTGATCGGCGTGATCGGCGGCGGGCACTCTCTCGCGCAGAAGCGTCCTGGCCTGGTGGTCACTCATGTCTTCCACCCCGAACGCCGCCCGCATCAACCGCTCCACCACCAGGAAGGGGACTTCGCCGGTGTGGGATTCGCAGTACGTCGAGAAAACCCGAATCAAACGCGGAATCGCTACGGCCACAATCTCGTCGACAACGCGGCTCTTGCCGATCCCGACGGGACCGACCACGCCCACCACACAACCACGGCCCGCCGCCGACCGATCAAGCAACGCCGTCAAGGTGGCGAGCTCCCAACTGCGCCCAACCAGCTTCGACACCCGCCGGCTGTAATGAAAGCGTCCCGTCCGCATGGACAGCAAAGGCCATGCGACCACCGGGTCCTCCACGCCCTTGAGGAGAACACTTTCGGGGGTGCCAAGCGCGGCGACGTCGTCGACGAGGCGCGCGGTCGACTCGCTGAGCATGACTCCGCCGGGCGGCGCCACCGATTCCATCCGCTGGGCCATGCCGACCTGAACACCGACGGCCGTGTAATTCCACGGGTTCGAGCCGATATCGCCGGCAATAACCTCACCCGAGTTCAGCCCTACCCGCAATTGAAGGTGGATACCGTCTCGGCTCTGCACCTGCCGGGCCAGCTCTTGCACCGCGTCCTGAATGTCCAGGGCCGCCAGACAGGAGCACAATGCGTGATCCTCCAGCGCGATCGGTGCCCCGAAAACGGCCATGATGCCGTCGCCGGTGAATTTGTCCACGGTTCCGGCGTAACGGTCAACTATCGCGGCGCAGCGGTCGAACAGGTCCGCCATGATCTCGCGCAAGCGCTCGGCACCGACGGCCTCTGCGATGTCCATCGAACCCACCACGTCGGCGAATAACACCGTCACCTGCTTGTACTCCGCGGATTGCTGCGGCGTTATCGGCGAACCGCAGCTGTCGCAGAAACGGGCCCCCTCGCGCAGTTCGATTTCGCACGTCGCACACGTGGATGCTGCCGCCGCCATTCGGGCCCCTAGTTCTCGAGTACACCAGTACACCCACCCGAAACGCTAACAATAGGGCTTCGCGGCACGAATGGCCCTAGTTGAAATGGTCCACCGCGGCGACCGCCTCGCCCGGCTCGGCCGCGCTTGATCGATGGCGGCGACCCGCTTCGCCCGGCTTCGCCGCGCTTGCGATCGCCGCTAAACGCCCAGGCAGCCCGGACCCAGCAGCTCCTTGAGGTCGCCCATCAGGGCCGGCGACGGCGTCACCCGCAGCGATGCGTCCAGCTCGAGCGTGGTGATCCGGTCCCCGCTGATCAGCCGCAGGTGCACCTGCGACGTGCCGGGGTGACGGGCCAGCACCTGCTTGAGCGCGCTGACCTTGTCGAAGGTGCACTGGCGCGTCGGCATGCTGACCGCCAGCGGCCGGTCCGGCTGGGCGTTGGAAAAGTCCGGCACCACAAGCTCGTTGGCGATCAGCGCGATCCGGTCGTCGCGGATCGCGACCTTGGCGTTGATCAACACCACGGCGTCGTCGACGATCTCGGCGCCGTACGTGGAATACGCGTGCGGGAAGAACATCACCTCGATGCCACCGGTGAGGTCCTCCAATTGCGCCGAGGCCCAGGGCATTCCGTTCTTGTTGACCCGCCGGTTCACCGAAGCCAGGATGCCGCCCACCCGCACCTGGGTGTCGTTGGGGACGTCGCCGTCGAGGATCGCAGGGATCGCGGTGTCGACCTGCGCGGCCAGCAGGTGCGCCACCCGGTTGAGCGGATGCCCGGACACGTACAGCCCCAGCATCTCCCGCTCGAGGGCCAGCTTGTGCTTGTCCTCCCACTCGTCGTCGGGCACCTTGATGGTGAACACCGAGTCGGTGGTGCCGGCCTCGCCGCCGCCGAACAGGTCGAACTGGCCCATCGCCTCGGCCTTCTTGGTGCCCAGCACGGAGTCGACGGCGTCGGTGTGGACCAGGAACAGGCCCTTGCGGGCGTGGCCGAGCGAATCGAACGCGCCGGCCTTGATCAGCGACTCGGTGACCTTCTTGTTGCATGCCGAGACGTCGATCTTGTTGAGATAGTCCGAGAAGTCGGTGAACTTGCCCTTCTCGCCGCGGGTGCTGATCAGCGAGCTCACCACGTTGGCGCCTACGTTGCGCACCGCGCCCAGCCCGTAACGGATGTCGGCGCCCACCGACGCGAAGTTCAGCCCGGACTCGTTGACGTCCGGCGGCAGCACCGTGATGCCCAGCTTGCGGCAGTCGGCGAGGTAGACGGCCGCCTTGTCTTTGTCGTCGCCGACCGACGTCAGTAGCCCGGCCATGTACTCGGCGGGATAGTTGGCTTTGAGGTAGGCCGTCCAGTAGGAGACCATGCCGTAGCCCGCGGCGTGCGACTTGTTGAACGCATAGTCGGCGAACGGAAGGATGGTGTCCCACAACGCCTTGATGGCACCCGCGGAGAAGCCGTTGGCCTTCATGCCGTCGGAGAAACCCTCGAACTCCTTCTCCAGGACCTCGCGCTTCTTCTTGCCCATCGCCTTGCGCAGGATGTCGGCTCGGGCGAGCGAGTAGCTGGCCACCTTCTGCGCGATGCGCATGATCTGCTCCTGATACACGATCAGGCCGTAGGTCTCGGCGAGGATCTCGCGCAGCGGTTCCTCGAGCTCGGGGTGGATGGGTTTGATCGCCTGGCGCCCGTTCTTGCGGTCGGCGTAGTCGTTGTGGGCGTTCATGCCCATCGGGCCCGGGCGGTACAGCGCGATGACGGCGACGACGTCTTCGAAGCCGGTCGGTTGCATGCGGCGCAGCAGGTCGCGCATGGGCCCGCCGTCGAGCTGGAACACCCCGAGCGTGTCGCCGCGGCCCAGCAGCTCGTAGGTGGCCTTGTCGTCCAGCGGCACCGACTCCAGGTCGAGGTCAATTCCCTTGTTGGCCTTGATGTTCTCGATCGCGTCGCCGATGATCGTCAGGTTGCGCAGCCCGAGGAAGTCCATCTTCAGCAGGCCGATGGCCTCGCAGGACGGGTAGTCCCAGCCGGTGATGATGGCGCCGTCCTGCGGCCGCTTCCACAGCGGGATCGCCTCCGTCAGCGGCTCGCTGCTCATGATCACCGCGCAGGCGTGCACGCCCGCGTTGCGGATCAGGCCCTCCAGGCCGCGCGCGGTCTGGTAGATGGTGCGGACGTCGGGGTCGGTTTCGATCAGCCCGCGGACCTCGGCCGCCTCCTTGTAGCGCTCGTGGTTCGGGTCGGTGATGCCCGACAGCGGAATGTCCTTGGCCATGATCGCCGGCGGCAGCGCCTTGGTGATCCGGTCGGCGATGGCGAAGCCCGGCTGGCCGTAGTGGATCCGCGCCGAATCCTTCAGCGCCGCTTTGGTTTTGATGGTGCCGAAGGTGATGACCTGGGCCACCCGGTCCGAGCCCCACTTGTCGGCGGCGTAGCGCACCATCTCACCGCGGCGACGGTCGTCGAAGTCGATGTCGATATCAGGCATCGACGTGCGCTCGGGGTTGAGGAACCGCTCGAACAGCAGCCCGTGCGGGATCGGGTCGATGTCGGTGATGCCCAGCGCGTAGGCCACCAGGGATCCGGCGGCCGAACCGCGGCCGGGCCCGACCCGGATGCCCACCGACCGCGCGTAGTTGATCAGGTCGGCGACGATCAGGAAGTACGACGGGAAACCCTTGTCGCAGATGACCCCGATCTCGTAGGCCGCCCGCTGCTCATAGCCCTCGGGCGGGCCCGCGGGAAACCGCCGGGCCAGCCCGGCGTCCACCTCGTGGCGCAGCCAGGACGCCTGGTCGTGCCCGTCGGGCACCGGGAAGACCGGCATCCGGTCGCGCGGCGCCCACACCTCCGCGTAGGACTGCACCCGCTCGGCGATCAATAGCGTCGAGTCGCAGGCGCCGGGCACCTCGTCGTCCCAGATCTGGCGCATCTCGGCGGCCGACTTGAGGTAGTAGCCGTCGCCGTCGAATTTGAACCGGTTGGGATCCGACAGCGTCTTGCCCGTCTGCACACACAGCAGCGCCTCGTGGTTGTGGGCGGCGTCGCGGGTGACGTAGTGGCAGTCGTTGGTGGCCAGCGGGCGAATATTGAGCGCCCGGCCGATCTCGAGCAGGCCCTCGCGGACCCGTCGCTCGATAGTCAGCCCGTGGTCCATCAGCTCGAGGAAGTAGTTGTCCGGCCCGACGATCTCGCGCCACCGTGCAGCCGACTCCAGCGCCTCGCGGTCGTGTCCCAGGCGTAGCCGCGTCTGCACCTCCCCGGACGGGCAGCCGGTGGTGATGATGATGCCCTCGGCGTGTTCGGCGATCAGCTCGGCGTCCATGCGCGACCATTTGCTCAACTGACCCTCGAAGGAGGCCAGCGAGGACAGCTTGAACAGGTTGCGCAGGCCGGCGGCGTTCTCGGCCAGCATGGTCAGGTGCGTGTAGGAGCCGCTGCCGGAGACGTCGTCAGCCTTCTGGCTGGGATCGCCCCAGGTGACGCGGCGGGTGTCGAAGCGTGAACCGGGCGCGATGTACGCCTCGACGCCGATGATGGGCTTGATCCCGGCCTTGGTCGCCTCGTTGTAGAACTCGCTGGCGCCAAACATGTTGCCGTGGTCGGTCATCCCGACCGCGGGCATCTGCAGCCGCTCGACCTCGGCGAGCATCGGCGCGATCTTCGCGGCACCGTCCAGCATCGAGTACTCGGTGTGGTTATGCAGGTGCACGAAGGACCCGGAAAATGAACCGCTCATAGGGACGCCAGTGTATGACCGACCTCCGACGCTTCCCCGGCGTGTCGCGTCGTGTGTCTCTTACTCCGCTGTTTGGGCGGGGCGGATTTAAGGTGGCGCTATGACCCAGATTGCAGACCCGTACGCGGTGTCGTCACCGTGGTCGCCGCGAGAGGCCGAACTGCTGGCGGTGACCTTGCGGCTCTTGCAGGAGCACGGCTATGACGGGTTGACGGTGGACGCCGTGGCCAGCGAGGCCCGGGCCAGCAAGGCAACGGTGTACCGGCGCTGGCCCTCGAAGGCCGAGTTGGTGTTGGCCGCCTTCATCGAGGGCATCTGCCAGATCGCGGTGCCGCCGGAAACCGGCACCCTACGCGGCGATTTGTTGCATATCGGGGACAAGATCTGTCAGCAGGGCCCCCAGCTCGCCAGCACCATCCGCGCGGTGCTCGTGGAGGCGTCGCGCCATCCCGCCCTGGGCGACGCCCTGCAGCACCAGTTCCTCGATCAGCGCAAGGCCCTGCTGCAGCACGTGCTGCGGCAGGCGATCGAGCGCGGCGAGATCCGCGAGGACGCGGTCGCCGACGAGCTATGGGACCTGCTGCCCGGATACCTGATATTCCGCTCGATCATCCCCGGGCAGGCGCCCGACCGTCGCACCGTGCAGGCCCTGGTCGACGGCTTCATCCTGCCGGGCCTCACCCGATCCGGCAGATATCAGGAAAATTGATACAAAGTGTACGGTCACGTCTCTTGTGCAGTACTGGTCAGTACCGTAGGGTCATATCCGACGGCCACGCTCGCAGGAGCCGCGTGATCGTCGCGCCCGCGCATCGAATGTCCTACGGGTGAAGGGGATTTCGATCATGTCCCTCGTCAGACGGGGATGGATTCCGCTAGTCGCGGCTCTCGTCGTCGCGCTCACGGGGTTCGCCATCTACCGCCTGCACGGAATCTTCGGCTCCCACTCCAACGTCTCGGCCAACAGCGGCCTGGCCCAAGAAATCGTCCCGTTCAACCCCAAAAAGGTGGTCCTCGAGGTCTTCGGCGCGCCGGGCGCCGTGGCGACCATCAACTATCTCGACGTCAACGCTCAACCGCAGCAAGTTAAGAACGCCCCACTCCCCTGGTCGTACACCATCACCTCGACCGAGCCCGCAGTGATCGGCAACGTGGTGGCGCAGGGCACCGGGAACACCCTCGGCTGCCGTATCACCGTCAACGGTGAGGTCAAGGACGAACGCACAGTGAACCAAGTCGACGCCTACACCTTCTGCCTGGATAAGTCGGGATGAGCAACTACGAAGAGAGACGGCCCCGCGTGCCGCACATCATCCGCCGGCTCGCGCTGCCGATCTTGCTGTTCTGGATCGCGCTCGCCGCGATCACCAACATCGCGGTGCCGCAGCTGGAAGATGTGGGAAAGACCCACAATGTGGCGCTGAACTCCCCCGACGCTCCGTCGTTGAAGGCGATCAAGCGCATCGGCCAGAAGTTTCAGGAATTCGACACCGACAGCCAGGCGATGATCGTCCTGGAAGGCGACAAGCCGCTCGGGGCGGACGCGCACAAGTTCTACGACGCGATGATCCGCAAGCTCGAGCAGGACAAGAAGCACGTCGAGCACGTTCAAGATTTCTGGGGCGACACCCTGACCGCGGCGGGGTCGCAGAGCAACGACGGCAAGGCGGCCTATGTCCAGCTGTTCCTGGCGGGCAACCAGGGCTCGGCGTTGGCCAACGAGGGCGTCGGCGCGGTCCGCGACATCGTCGAGCACATGCAGCCCCCGCCCGGCATCAAGGTCTATGTGACCGGCGCTGCGCCGCTGATCTCCGATCAGTTCGACGTCGGCAGCAAGGGCACTGCGAAGGTCACGGCGATCACCGTAGGGGTGATCGCGGTGATGTTGCTGTTCGTCTACCGTTCCTTCTTCACGATGCTGCTCGTGCTTTTCACCGTCCTCATCGAAATGTCCGCGGCCCGGGGAATCGTCGCCTTCCTGGGCAACGCCGGGATCATCGGGTTGTCCACGTACGCGACGAACCTCCTCACGTTGCTGGTGATCGCTGCCGGGACCGACTACGCGATATTTTTCGTCGGCCGCTATCAGGAGGCGCGCGGGACCGGCGAGAACAAGGAAACCGCCTACCACACCATGTACCGCGGAACGGCCCATATCGTCCTGGGCTCGGGGCTGACCGTCGCCGGTGCGGTCTTCTGTCTGAGCTTCACCCGGCTGCCCTACTTCCAAAGCCTGGGCATCCCAGCCGCTCTCGGCATCCTCGTCGCGCTTTTCGCCTCGCTCACGCTGGGCCCGGCGGTGCTCACCCTGGGCTCCGCGCTGGGTATGTTCGATCCGAAGCGCGTGATGCGGACCCGCGGTTGGCGGCGGATCGGCACCGCCATCGTGCGCTGGCCCGCCCCCGTGCTCACCGCCGCATGCGCCCTCGCCCTGGTGGGCCTGCTGGCCCTGCCCGGATACAAGACGAGCTATGACACCCGGCCGTATATGCCCGCCAGCGCCCCGGCCAACATCGGTTACACCGCGGCCGAGCGGCACTTCTCCCGCGCCCGCCTGGAGCCCGAATTGCTCATGGTCGAAACGGATCACGACATGCGCAACCCGGCCGACATGCTGATCCTGGACCGGGTGGCCAAGGCGGTGTTCCATGTCCCCGGCGTCGCGCAGGTGCAGACCATCACCCGGCCGTTGGGAACCCCGCTGATTCACAGCTCGCTCGCGTTCGTGATCAGCAATCAGAGCGCGGCCCAGCAGGAAAACCTGACCTACCAACGGGATCGAGCGGACGACCTGCTCAAGCAGGCCGGCGAGTTGGCGAAGACGATCAACATCCTCAAGCAGCAGTACGCCCTGCAGCAGCAGCTGGCCGACGCCACCCACAGCGAGACGCAGAGCTTTCACGACACCGTCGACACGATCCGGGACCTGCGGGACAAGATCGCGAACTTCGACGACTTCTTCCGGCCGATCCGCAGCTATTTCTATTGGGAGAGGCATTGCTTCGACATCCCCGCCTGCTGGGCGATCCGCTCGGTCCTGGACGCGCTCGACGGCGTCGACCAGCTCACGGAGAAGTTTGAGAACCTCACGGCCACCCTGGACAAGCTCGACGCGCTGCAGCCGAAACTGGTGGCGCTGATACCGCCTCAGATCGACAGCCAGGAGACCAACCGCGAGCTGGCGCTGGCGAGCCACGCCACCCAGGCCGGCATCAACGCGCAGACGCAGGCCGCGATCGACAACGCGACGGCGCTGGGCCAGGCCTTCGACACCGCGAAGAACGACGACAGCTTCTACCTGCCGCCCGAGGTGTTCAACAACCCCGACTTCAAGCGAGGGCTGAAACTGTTCCTCTCCCCCGACGGCAAGGCGGCCCGGATGATCGTCACCCATGACGGTGATCCCGCTACGCCGCAAGGCATCTCACACATCGACCCGATCGTCAACGCCGCGCACGAGGCCCTGAAGGGCACGCCGATGGCTGACGCCAAAATCTATGTCGGCGGCACGGCGGCGACGTACAAGGACATCCAGGACGGCGCCAAGTACGACCTGTTCATCGTGGGATTCGCCGCGCTGGCGCTCATCCTGCTGATCATGCTGATCATCACGCGCAGCCTGGTCGCGGCGCTCGTCATCGTTGGGACGGTGGCCCTTTCGCTGGGTGCATCGTTCGGGCTGTCGGTGCTGGTGTGGCAGTACCTGTTCGGCATCAAGCTTTATTGGGTCGTGCTGGCGCTGGCCGTGATCCTGCTGTTGGCGGTCGGATCCGACTACAACCTGCTGTTGATCTCCCGGTTCAAGGAGGAGATCCACGCCGGTCTCAAGACCGGCATCATTCGCTCGATGGCCGGTTCCGGTTCGGTGGTCACCTCGGCCGGGCTGGTCTTCGCGGTCACCATGTGCGCGTTCGTGTTCAGCGGTTTTCAGGTGCTCGGCCAGATCGGGACGACCATCGGCCTTGGTTTGTTGTTCGACACGCTGATCGTGCGTTCCTTCATGACGCCCTCCGTCGCAACGCTTCTCGGGCGCTGGTTCTGGTGGCCCCAACGGGTGCGCCCGCGCCCGGCCAGCACGATGCTGCAGCCCTACGGGTCGCGCGCCTCGGTGCGTCAGCTGCTGCTGTGGGACGACGACGACACCGCGGTGATGCCTACCCGTACAGATCGACAAACTGCTTCAGCGACTTCTGCACGTCTCCCTTGACCGCGCGGGCCGCGGCCGAGCCCACCGGACCGAACAACGCGCGCCCGCCCAGCTCGAGACGCAGGCCCAGGGTCGACCCGCCGTCGGCGGGCCGCACTGAGAGGGTGACGGCGTATTTCGCCCCGCCCTTGCCCGATCCGGACATCGCCACCTCGTGCGGCGGATCCCACTTGGTCACCGTCCAGGTCACCCGGTTGCGCAGTCCTTTGGAACGCGCGACGCCGACGATCTGGGTGCCCTCGGTGATCTCGTCGGGCAGCTCGCTGCGCCAGCCCTCGTGAAGCACCAGCCATTCCCCCAGCTCCGACAGGTCCGACACGTGGTCCCACATCTCCTGCGGGGCCATCGGCATGTCGGCGGTCATCTCAACGGCGGCCACTAGTCAAACGTAGCTGCCGGAGGAGTGTGCGCCCACGGCTTTCTGTGTGAGCCCATGGCGCGGATCTCGCGATTTTGTCGCCCTGCACTCACACACGGCGCCCAAGATTCACACTCGCCATCTCCCCCACCGCCAACTACTAGTGGCTGGGGCCGCCGCGGAATCGGTTGCCGATCCGCAGCCCGGGCAGCAGCAATGTGCGCGGCACGAACCGGCCGCCGGTGCTGACGACCTTGGGCACGATGCCCGGCACCACGCTGCGCTTGCCGGCCAGCATCCCGCCGATCGCCGCCTCGGCGACGTCGTGCGGCGAGACCTGTGCCACCGGGATGCTGAACCGCTCCGCGTTGGCGATCTCGGCCCACTCGGTGGGCACCGGGCCCGGACACAGGACGGTCACCGACACCCCCGTCCCGTGCAGCTCCTCGTGAATGGCTTCGGAAAACGTCTGCACGAACGCCTTGGTCGCCGAGTACACCGCCATGTACGGCAACGGCTGGAACCCGGCGATCGAGGCGATGTTCATCACGGCGCCGGCGCCGCGCTCCACCATGCCCGGCAGCGCGGCGTGGGTGAGCTCCATCAGGGCGAGCGCGTTGAGGGTGACCTCTTCGCTTTCACGCTCGAGCGGCAATTCGTGGAAGATCCCGCTGGTGCCGAAACCGGCGCTGTTGCACAGGCCGGCGATCGGCTCGCTGCGGAGCCGGTCCGCCAGTTTCGCGCGACCCTTGGCGTCGCTGAGGTCCAGCGGCAGGACCTCGACGGCCACGGAGTACTCCTGGCCCACCTCGTTGGCGAGGTCGTCGAGGCGGTCGCGGCGCCGCGCGACCAGCAACAGCGGGAAGCCACGGCGCGCCAGGCCGCGGGCCAGTTCGGCGCCGATGCCGGACGAGGCACCGGTGATGACGACGGTGGTGTCGGTGTCGGGTTTCGGAAGGCTCATGGTTTCACCAATGTATCCCGCGGGTCGCGCGGACAAACGTCTCGCTCCGCCTGTCGAAAGGCTCTGCGTCACTGGATGATTCGCCGCCCTTGGCCGCGTCGGAGTCTTTGAACATGGCAAACGCGCGGTTGCGGACGCGGTCCATCACGGCGGGGTTGACGGCGTCGGCGACGGCGGCGAACTGCCCGAACGGCGAGCTCGCGCGGCGGGGGCGGTGCACGATCGCGTCCGTGATCACGCCGGCCGCCTGGTCGGGCGTCAGCGCCGGGAACTTGTCGTACATCGTGGTCGGGCTGATCATCGGCGTGCGCACCAGCGCCATGTGCACGGTGGTGAACTTGACGTCGTCGTTGACCACTTCGGCCTGCAGCGCGTCGCACAGGCTGTCGAGGGCGGCCTTGCTGGCGATGTAGGCGCCGAAGCGCGGCGCGCGGGTCTGCACGCCGACCGAGGAAACGTTGATGATCTGGCCGAAGCCGCGCTCCCGCATGCCCGGGATGAACTTGAGGATGAGCTGGACCGCGCCGAGGTAGTTCAGTTGCATGGTCCGCTGGTAGTCGTGGATGCGGTCGTACGACAGCTCCAGCGATCGCCGAATCGAGCGCCCCGCGTTGTTGATGAGGATGTCGACGCCGCCGAGGTCGTCGAGCACCTGATCGGCCATCGTGGCGATGGCGTCCATGTCGGTCAGGTCGCACGGGTAGATGTGGGCGGTGCCGCCCTCGCCCTCGATCTCCGAGGCAACCTTCTCGAGGTTCTCCCGGGTTCGCGCCACCAGCACCACCACGCCGCCCGCTTCCGCGATCTTCTTGGCGGCGGCCGCGCCGATACCCGACGACCCTCCCGTGATGAGGACGGTGCAGCCCTCCACAGCGTCGCGCAGCGTGCGGCCCTGCACCGCGTCCAGCAGGTTCCGTAGATAGAACGGTCGATATCGCCCCGCCGAGTTGGGGGTGTTGATGATGTTGGAGACCGCCGCAAACGGCTTTTCCACCATGTGGGTCAAGTCGCCAAGCAGATTCATCGGCTGTCGCTCCTGAGGGGCAATGTGACGTGGGTCATAAAACCAACCTAGGGCATCGGCCGGCAGGCAGAGGCGGATTGCCGCCATGTGAACTCCGGTGCGCCAGCTCACCCGGGCGGCCACGCCACCGCCATCCGGGGGCAATCGGCTTGTTACACAGCGAAATCCGGGTGTGACCACGGACTAACTGACGGGCAACGCCCAAATGTTCCAATCGGCGTTATGAAAATGCTGGCGCACTTTCGCAAACCGGAGCCGCACACCATCTACGACCGGATCGGCGGACACGAGGCCATCGAAGTGGTCGTCGAGGACTTCTACGTTCGCGTGCTCGCCGACAGCCAACTGGCAGGCTTTTTCACCGGGACCAACATGAACCGCCTCAAGGGCAAACAGGCCGAGTTTTTCGCGGCCGCGCTCGGCGGCCCCGAGCCCTACACCGGAGCGCCGATGAAACAGGTGCACCAGGGCCGCGGCATCACCATGCATCACTTCAACCTGGTGGCCGGGCACCTGGCCGACGCGCTCGCCGCCGCGGGGGTGCCCG
Organism: Mycobacterium sp. IEC1808; assembly: GCF_002101935.1. NCBI lineage: Bacteria > Bacillati > Actinomycetota > Actinomycetes > Mycobacteriales > Mycobacteriaceae > Mycobacterium > Mycobacterium sp. IEC1808. The sequence goes on from NZ_LQPV01000024.1 coordinate 63,267, forward strand.
CCGCGACGGTCACCGAAATCCTCAGCGCCATCGCGCCGCTGGCGCCCGAGATCGCGTCGCCGGAAACCACCAAGGTCTAGGCGCGGCGCTCCCCCGCGACCTCGGCGAGCCTTCGACGCAGATACCGAATGACGCCGGCGTCGGCGGTGAGATCGATGGCCCTGCGGTAGGCCTCTGCCGCCGCCGCGGGCCTCCCCGCCTCGGCCAGCAAATGCGCACGCGCCGTCCAGGCCGGCTGGAAGCGCGCCATCGCCGGGTCGGTGATCCCCTCGAGCGCGGCCAGCCCCGCCTCCGGCCCGTCGAGCCGGCCGTCGACTACCGCCAGGGAAACCGCCGCACCCAAAGACGGCGCGACGTGCAGCAGCGCCCGATGCAGTTTGCGCAGCGCCGCCCAATCCGTTCGCCCGCCGTGGGCCCGCGCGCAGTGCGTCGATTGGATGGCCGCCTCGTACTGGTACCGCCCGGGGCGGCCGAGGGCGTGGGCCCGACCCAGCAGTGCCTCGCCGCGCGCGATCATCGCCGAATCCCACAGCCGGGTGTCCTGGTCGTCCAGCGGCACGAACTCGCCGCGCTTGGTGCGCCGCGCCGGCCGGCGCGACTCGGACAGGCAGATCAGCGCCGCTAGCCCGAGCGCCTCGGGCTCCTCGGGCAACAGGTCGGCCAGCACCAGCGCCAGATGCAGGGCCTCGGCAGCCAACGACTCGATCGGCAGACCCTGCGGCTCCAGCTGCCAATCGATCGCCCACGCACCGTAGACGGCCTCGAGCACGGCCGGCAGCCGGTCGTCGAAGTCCTCCGGGACCGCGAACGGGATGCGCGCTTCGCGAATCCTGCGTTTGGCGCGGACCAGCCGCTGGGCCAGCGTCGCCGGTGGCAACGAGAACGCCCGCGCGATCGCCGCCGAGTCGATGCCCAGCACCGTCTGCAGCATCAACGCGGTGCGGCAATTGGCGGCGATCGCGGGATGCGCACAGACCAACATCAGCTCCAGGCGACGTTCGGGGATCGCCTCCGGAGTCGGGAAATCGCCACTGATATCCCATGTTTCGGGCAGGGGGCCGGTCTTCCGGTGGGCGTGCGACTTCCACCGGTCGCGCTGCCGATTGCGGGCGACAGTAAGGACCCAGGCTTCGGGGTTGTCCGGTATCCCCTCGTCCGGCCAACGGGCGAGCGCGCGCTCCAGCGCGTCACCAATGGCATCTTCGGCCGTAGCGATGTCGGCACTCGGCGCGGCCAGCACCGCAAGCAACCGGCCGTAGGATCCGCGGACCAGCTCGGCCACCCGGGCCTGCGCCTCATTCAGGGCTGTACCATCCCTTGCCGCTCGCGTAAGTGACCGCGACAGGCCGGATTTCGATCGACCCCCACCCAGCAGCCGGGCACCGCTTGGCCCACGACAGGGCGGCGTCCAGGTCCGAAACATCGATGACGAAGATCCCGCCGAGGCGTTCCTTGGTGTCGGCGAACGGCCCGTCCTGGATCCTTGGTTCGCCGTCGCGCGCCGTGAAGGTGGTCGACGCGACGGCCGATTGCAGGACCTGGGTGCCGATCAGCACGCCGGCCGCGTCGAGGTCGTCGGCGTACTTGGCGAACGCCGCCCGCGCGGGGGCCATGTCTTCCTCGGTCAGCCCGAGCTCGCCGCCCTCCTGGTAGTGCATGAGCAGGCAGTACTGCATGATGACGCCCCTTTCTTCTCAATCGTTTCACCGCAATGACGATTGAGGCCACGTCCGATCGACACCACAATGCAATGCATGCCCCGCACATTCGAAGATCTGGTGGCCGAAGCCGACTCGGTCAACGTTGACGGCTGGGACTTCTCCTGGCTCGACGGCCGCGCGACCGAGGAACGCCCGTCCTGGGGCTTCCAGCGGCTGTTGAGCGGCCGCTTGGCGACGGTGTCGGCCGCGCTGGACATCCACACCGGAGGGGGCGAGGTGTTGGCCGGGGCGGGGCCGTTCCCGCCGACCATGGCGGCGATCGAGACTTGGCCGCCCAACGCGGCCCTGGCGACCAAACGCCTGCATCCGCTCGGGGTGGTCCTCGTGGCGATGCCCGACGAGCCGCCGCTGCCGTTCGCCGACGAGGCGTTCGACCTGGTGACCACCCGCCACCCGATCTCGGTGTGGTGGAAGGAGATCCTTCGGGTGCTCCGGCCGGGCGGCACCTACTTCGCGCAGCACATCGGTCCCGCCACCATGGGCGAGCTGGTCGAGTACTTCATCGGACCGCAGCCCGAGAAATGGGCCGAGTTTCACCCGGACGCCGTGCGCGCGCAGGTGCAGGCCGCGGGGCTGGAGGTCGTCGACGTGCGCATGGAGCGGCTGCGCGCCGAGTTCTTCGACATCGGCGCGGTCGTCTACTTCCTGCGCAAGGTGGTGTGGACGGTGCCGGACTTCACCGTCGAGCGCTATCGGGACCGGCTGCGGGAACTGCACGAGCGGATCGAGGCCGACGGGCGGTTCGTCGCGCACCCGACGCGGGTGCTCGTCGAGGCGCGCAAGCCCGGCTGAACCCGGTGATCCGTCGCCGATATCGCCGAGCCTGTAAATCTGCAGAAGAAGTGCGAGAGACGACCTGCAAAATTACAGGGTCGACGAATCGCATGGGGCGTTGAGCGTCCGTCAGCCCTCGTCGCGCAGTACGTCCAGCGCGTGCTGCAGATCCGCCGGGTAGGGGCTGACAATTTCGATTCGCCGGCCGTCGGCCGGGTGGGCGAACGCCAGCGAACGCGCGTGCAGCCATTGCCGTTCCAGCCCAAGTCTTTTCGCCAGTTTCGGGTCGGCGCCATAGACGAGGTCGCCGCAGCAGGGGTGGTGCAGCGCGGAGAAGTGCACCCGGATCTGATGCGTGCGTCCGGTTTCCAGGTGCACGTCGAGGAGGCTGGCGGCGACGTGGGCTTCCAGCGTGTCGTAGTGGGTGAGGCTGTGCCGGCCGTCCTTGGTGACCGCGAACTTCCATTCGCCGCCGCGGTGCCGCCCGATCGGCGCGTCGATCGTCCCGCTGGACGGGTCCGGGTGGCCCTGCACCAGCGCGTGGTAGCGCTTGTCGACGGTGCGCTGCTTGAACGCCCGCTTGAGCACCGTGTAGGCGCGCTCGGAGAGCGCCACCACCATCACCCCGGAGGTCCCGACGTCGAGACGATGCACGATGCCCTGGCGCTCCGGCACGCCGGATGTGGTGATCCGGTAACCGGCGGCGGCCAGGCCGCCGAGCACCGTGGGTCCGGTCCAGCCGACCGACGCGTGCGCGGCCACCGCCGCGGGTTTGTCGACCGCGACGATGTCGTCGTCGGAATACAGGATGGTCATGCCTTCGATGTCGACGGGCGTGTTTTCCGGCGGCGCCGGCGCGTCGGGCAGCCGCACGTGTAGCCAGGCGCCGCTCGTCAGGCGGTCGGACTTGCCGGCCTGCACACCATCCAATTCGACGCCGCCGTCCTCGGCCAGCGTCGCCGCCGCGGTCCGCGACAGCCCCAACAGCCGCGACAGCCCGGCGTCAACACGCATGCCCGCCAATCCCTCCGGGACGGGCATCGAACGTTCGGTCATCAGTGCTGATCGGCCTTGCGGCGGGCCACGGCATCCCCGTTGGGCTTTCGGCGGCCCACGGCATCGAAGTCGTAGCCGAAGACCGACAGCACCACCAACAGGATGGCCCCGCCGACCACGGAGGGGTCGGCGACGTTGAACACCGGCCACCAGCCGACCGACAGGAAATCCACGACATGGCCGCGCAGCGGCCCGGGCGACCGGAAGAACCGGTCGACCAGGTTGCCCATCGCGCCGCCGAGGATCATGCCCAGCCCGACCGCCCACCACGGCGACACCAGCCGCCGCCCCATCCAGAAGATGCCGACCACCACACCCGTCGCGATCAGCGTCAGCACCCAGGTGTATCCGGTGGCCATCGAGAACGCGGCGCCCGAATTGCGCACCAACGTCCACGTCACGGTGTCGCCGATGATCGACACCGGCTGGCCGGGCGGCAGCAGTTTGACGGCCAGCACCTTGGTCACGATGTCCAGGCTCAGCACCACCGCCGCGACCGACAGCAGCAGGCGCAGCCGCCTCTGCGGCTTGGCGGGTGCGGGTTCGGGTTCGGCCACCTCCGGGGCCGGTCCTGCTGGTTCGTCGGACACGTCACCATCATCCCCTAACCCGTACATGCGCGATGATGCCACCGTGACTTCCTCGACGGCCCGGCTCACCGTCATCGCCACCGGCGGCACGATCTCGACCGGCAAAGGGGTCGACGGGGTGCGGCGACCGGCGTACAGCGGGGCGGACCTCACGTCGGGCCTCGACGTGAACGTCGTCGACCTTCTGGCCCTCGACAGCTCCGAGCTGACGCCCGCCGACTGGGACAACATCCGCGTCGCCGTGCGGGCCGCGGTCGACGGCGGCGCCGACGGTGTGGTCGTCACCCACGGCACCGACACGATGGAAGAGAGCGCGCTCTGGCTGGACCTCACCCACGCGGGGAACGTCCCGGTGGTGCTCACCGGCGCCATGCGCAGCGCCGACGCCCCCGACGCCGACGGCCCCGCCAATCTGCGCGACGCGCTGGCGGTCGCGGCCAGCCCGGCCGCCCGTGACCTGGGGGTGCTGGTGTGTTTCGCCGGCCGGGTGCTGCAACCGCTGGGCATGCACAAGGTGGCCACCGAGGACCTCAGCGGGTTCGCCGGCGAACTGGTCGGCAGGGTGGACAGCGGCGGCGTGACCCTGACCGGGCCCAAGACGCGCCCGTATGTGGGCGATCTCGACGCCGCCGGTGCTCCCCGGGTCGACATCGTGGCGGCGTATCTCGGGAGCGACTCGGTGGCGCTGGACGCCTGCGTGGCTGCCGGCGCGCGGGGCGTGGTGCTCGAGGCGCTGGGTTCGGGCAACGCGGGAGCGGCGGTCGTCGACGGGGTGCGCCGCCACTGTCGCAATGGAGTGAACATCGCGGTGTCCACCCGGGTCCCGGGCGGGCGGGTCGGCGCGAGTTACGGTCCCGGCCACGACATGGCCACCGCGGGCGCGGTGATGGTGCCGCGGCTGCGGCCGCCGCAGGCGCGGGTGCTGATGATGGCCGCGCTGGCCGCGGGGCTACCCGTCGCCGACGTCATCGACCGTTGGGGTTAGCAGCGCATCGGCCTGCAGCGCGCCGAGATAATCCGGCCAGTCCAGCGAGTCGACCGGGTTGGCGCCGGTGAGGTCGGCGGTGCCGGCGGGAAAGGTGCGCGCCTGCCCGGGGCCCGATCCGCGGGTCTCGAAGCGCACCGTCACCACGCCATGGCCGGCGCCCTGCACCCAGCCGTGACCGAATTCGCGGTGCGCCACATCGTCGCCGATCCGCCAGGCCGAGGCCTCCTCGGTCGCCGACGCGAACATGGCCTCGGCCGCGGTCTCGATGTGCTGCTGCTCGGAAGTCTCCCCCGACAATTCGAGGTCGGGGAACAGCGATTCCTGTCGGACGTCGCTCAATCCCGAAAATCCCACGCCGAGAAGGCGAATCGGTCCGATTTCGCGCGGGTCGAGCAGCAGCCGGCGGGCCACCGCGGTAAGGGCGCCGGCCTCGGTGGTCGCGTAGGGCAACGTCGCCGAGCGGGTCAGCGTGCTCATGTCGGACTTCTTCAGCTTCACCGTGACGGTGCGCGCGCCGCGGCCGTCGCGCAGCAGGCGCTGGTGGGCGTGCTCGGCGATGGGGTCGATCGCGTCGCGCAGCTGCTCGAGGCTGGTCAGGTCCGCGGCGAAGGTGGACTCGGCGCTGATCTGCTTGGCCACCGCGCGCTCGGCGACGGGGCGGTCGTCGATGCCGCGGGCCAGGCGGTGCAGCGCCGGCCCGACCGTCGCCCCCAGGATGTTGGCCACCTCGGCGTCGGTCAGCGCGGCCAGCTGCCCGATGGTCTCGATGCCCAGCCGGTTCAGCTTCTCCTCGGCGACCGGGCCGATGCCCCACAGCCGCCGCACCGGCAACCCGCCCAGCAGGGCCTGCTCCTCTGCGCGCCCGACCACCCGCACGCCATCGGGTTTGGCCAGTCCGGACGCGATCTTGGCGATCTGCTTGCCCGAGCCCGCACCGACCGACGCGACCAGGCCGGTCTCGTCGCGAATGCGCCGCCGCAACTCCTCGCAGAACGCCACGACGTCCTCGGCCGCCGCCCCGGCGAGCTGCGTCGGCTCCCCGAAACCCTCGTCGACGGACAGCTGCTCGACGACAGGTATCAACCGCCGCACGGTGTCGAAGACCCGGCGGCTGGCCACCCCGTACACGACGCCGCGCGGCGGCAGCACCACGGCGGTCACGCCGATCAGCCGGCGGGCCTGATGCATCGGCATGGCCGACCGCGCACCGAACACGCGCGCCTCGTAGCTGGCCCCGGCCACGACGCCCCGCCCGCCCAGGCCGCCGACCAGCACCGGCCGCCCCCGCAGGGTCGGTCGGGTGAGTTGTTCGACGGAGGCGAAAAACGCGTCCATGTCCAGGTGCAGCACCCACCGGGACTCCACAACTGCAAATGCTATTGGGATAACGTCTTTGGGTATGGCAATGAACCTCGCGCACCGACGGATTTGCAGCTCGGATCGCTGGGCGAAGCAGGTGGAAGACGACCTGCTGCCGTGGGCGCTGGCCGGTGTGGAGCTGGGCGACAACACGCTCGAGATCGGACCCGGTTACGGCGCGATCCTGCGGGTGCTGGTCGACAAGACGCCGAGACTGACCTCGGTGGAGATCGACACCCCGATGGCGCAGCGACTGCAGCGGCTCTACGGCGATCGGGCCCGCATCATCAACGCCGACGGCACGGATACCGGGTTGCCGGACAACGAGTTCAGCTCGGTGGTGTCGTTCACGATGCTGCATCACGTCCCGACCGCGGAGCTGCAGGACCGGCTGTTCGCCGAGGCGTTCCGGGTGCTCCGGCCCGGCGGCGTCTTCGCCGGCAGCGACAGTGTGACGTCGCTGCGGTTCCGCCTCCTGCACTTCCGCGACACGTGCAACACGGTTTCTCCGGAAACCTTGCCGGATCGCTTGCGGGCGGCAGGTTTTCGCGATGTGGAGGTCGAGGTCCGCGGCGGCAGGCAGCGCTGGCGGGCGGTCAAGGGCGCCTGATGGTTGACGCGGCGCCATCACGATGGGCGCGGCTACGCCGCCAATGGGACGAGCGGCTGGAGCCCGGTGAGCAGGCCACCGTTCTGGCCTGGGCGTCGTTCACGCTCACGTTCGCCGGACTGCGCGGGCTCACCCACTGGATCCGTGCCGGCCACGGACCGTCGGGTGGCGGTATGAACTTGGGCGGCAAGCACTTTCACCACTACAACATCGGTATCGCGATGCTGGCGACGGTGGCCGGCGTGGGTCTGCGCGGGACTGAAAGGCAGCGACGACACCCCGCGGCGGCGGTCGCATACGGTGCCGCGAACGCGATGATCGTCGACGAGCTGGCCCTGCTGCTGGACCTCGAGGACGTCTACTGGGCGCGGGAGGGCCGCGAGAGCGTGGACGTCGCGGTCGGGGTTATCGCCACCGGCGCGACCGTCGTGGCCGGCATGCCGTTCTGGCCGCACGCCCACCGCGCGCTCCGAGCCCGCTAGCGATTCGCGGCAAGCGAAAGGGCGAGACCGGCTCACCTCCGGTCTCGCCCTACGCCCACCGTCACTTCTTGCCCGGGATCACCTGCGGGTGGAGCGGCTGTTGCTGGACGGGCTGCGGGTGAACCGGCTGCTGCTGAATCGGCTGCGGGTGAATCGGTTGCTGCTGGATCGGATGCTGCTGGCAGGCCAGGCACTCGATCGGTCCGTTGCCGCCACCTTGCTGCTTGCCACCACCTTGCTGCTGACCGCCACCTTGCTGCTGACCACCGCCCTGCTGCTGACCGCCACCTTGCTGCTGACCACCGCCCTGCTGTTGACCGCCGCCCTGCTGCTGGCCGCCACCCTGCTGCTGACCGCCGCCCTGCTGCTGGCCGCCACCACTCGGGTGATCGCCATCATGGTCCGACGGCACCGGAACGGGTATGGGCACGGGCACCACGACCGGCGGGATGTTCACCGTCACGTTCGGCGGTGGCGGCGGGGTGCCGGGGTCGGCCGGCGCGTCGGGCGGGGTGCCCGGGTCGGCGGGCGGCGCCGCGACGACCGGCGCCGGAGTCGGCGCAGGGGCGTTCCACACCGGCGCGCCGCCACCGCTGACCGGACCGCTCGGCAATTGCGCGGCGTCGGGCGGCGTGACGAGGGACGGCGGCGCCGGCGCCACGGGCGGCGGCGCGACCGCGGCGGCGGACTGGGGCGAAATCGGACTGACATTGGAGTTCGGCACGACGACGGCCGGCTTCTCTTGCTTCGAGCCCGTCCCGTTGATGAGCATCATGCCCAGCCCGCCGACCACTCCGAGCCCGGCGATCACGGCCGCGGCGATCAGGACGGTCGTGGCCCGCGAGCGCGGCTGCTCGGTCGCCGTAGTGGGCGAGAAGTCCTCGAAGTTTGCGGGTTTCGAGAGGGATCCGTCTTCAATCGAGGGGTCACCCAGCGGGCTCGACGCCCACGCCTCGCCTACCGTGAGGGCCTCGTGCGGGATGGCGGCGAACGTGGCAGATGGAAAGGCTTCGACCGCGGGGTCACCCAGCGGGCTCGACGCCCACGCCTCGGCGACCGTGAGGTCCTCGTGCGGGATGGCGGCGAAAGTAGCGGATTGGAAGTCTTCGATGGTGCTCATGGTGTGTTCCCTTAATGTCGTCGCGGCCCCCGTTGGGCCGCTGTCATAGGTACGAGCAGCCACCCACAATGGGTCGGACACTTTTTTGGAAACTTTTTTCCAGGCCGCTGAAAGCCTGGTCGCGAGCCGCTAGACCTTCGTGATGCTCACCCGCACGCCGTCGCCGATCTCCGAGCCGTCGGCGGGCTCACCGAACTCGAAGCTGGTGGCGAGGATCTCCCCCGCGATCAGGTCGCGGTGCGTCTGCGCCCAGTCGGCCCGCTCGCCGGGCACCGACATCACCACGCTGATGCGGTCGGACACGTCCAGCCCGGTCGACTTGCGCAGTTCCTGCAGCTCTCGGATCCGGTCCTTGGCCCAGCCCTCGGCCTCCAATTCCGGGGTCACCGTGCCGTCGAGGACCACCAGACCGGACCCGTCGGGCAGCGCCGCAGTGTAATCCGGGTCGGCGGCCACCAGCCGGGAGCTGTACTCGTCAGGCTGTAGCACCGCGGGACCCGCCGTCAGGGTGCCGTCGGGGTTGACGACGCCCTCGCCGGCCTTGACCGCCTTGATCGCCGCCTGCACATCCTTGCCCAGCCGCGGCCCGGCCACCCGCGCGTTGACCGTGAGCTCGAACCGGCCGTACGTGTCGATCGCGTCGGTCAGTTCGACCCGCTTGACGTTGAGCTCGTCGGCGATCAGGTCGACAAACGGCTCGAGCCGCTGCGGATTCTCAACGGCCACGGTCAGTTTCGGCAACGGCAGGCGCACCCGCAGCTTCTTCGCCTTGCGCAACGACGACGCCGCCGAGCAGACTTCCCGGACCTGATCCATGGCGGCGACCAGGCCGGCATCCGCGGGCAGCGCGTCCGCGTCCGGCCAATCGGTCAAATGCACCGAGCGCTCGAACGTCAGGCCGCGCCAGATGATCTCCGTCACCGAAGGCAACAACGGGGCGGCCAGGCGGGCGCTCACCTCCAGCACCGTGTGCAAGGTGTCGATGGCGTCGGCGTCTTCCTCCCAGAACCGCGAACGCGACCGTCGCACATACCAATTCGTCAGCGCCTCGGTGAACTGGCGCAGCTGTTCGCAGGCCCCCGAGATGTCGCAGACGTCCATCGACGCGGTGAGGTCGTCGCGCAGCTCCGACAGCTTGGCCAGGATGTAGCGATCCAGCACGTTGGCCGAATCCGTGTGCCAGTTGCCGACTTTCGGCGCGTAAAGGGCAAGGAAGCTGTAGGCATTCCACAACGGCAGCAGCACCTGACGGACGCCTTCGCGGATGCCTTGTTCGGTGACGATCAGGTTGCCCCCGCGCAGGATCGGCGAGGCCATCAGGAACCACCGCATCGCGTCGGAGCCGTCGCGATCGAACACCTCCGAGACGTCGGGGTAGTTGCGCAGCGACTTGCTCATCTTCTGGCCGTCGGAGCCGAGCACGATGCCATGCGCGACACACGTTTTGAACGCCGGACGGTCGAACAGCGCGGTGGCCAGCACGTGCAGGGTGTAGAACCAGCCGCGCGTCTGGCCGATGTACTCAACGATGAAGTCGCCCGGGTAGTGCCCGTCGAACCAGTCCCGGTTTTCGAACGGGTAGTGCACCTGGGCATACGGCATCGAGCCCGAGTCGAACCACACGTCGAGCACATCAGGGATGCGCCGCATCGTGCTGCGCCCCGTGGGATCGTCGGGGTTGGGCCGAGTCAGCTCGTCGATGTAGGGCCGGTGCAAGTTGGTGGGCCGCACCCCGAAGTCGCGTTCCAGCTCGTCGAGGCTGCCGTACACGTCGACGCGCGGATAGGCCGGATCATCGGACTTCCACACCGGAATCGGCGTGCCCCAGTAGCGGTTTCGCGAGATCGACCAGTCCCGCGCGCCCTGCAGCCACTTGCCGAACTGGCCGTCCTTGACGTGTTCGGGGTACCAGGTGATCTGCTGGTTGAGTTCGACCATGCGGTCGCGGAATTCGGTGACGGCGACGAACCACGACGACACCGCCCGGTAGATCAGCGGATTGCGGCAACGCCAGCAGTGCGGGTAGGGGTGCTCGTAGGTCTCGTGGCGGATCAGCACGGCGCCGTTGGCCGCCGCCGGACCGCTGCCGTTCTTCAGGTCGCGGATGATGTGCGGATTCGCGTCAAAAACCCGCTGCCCCTGGTAATCCGGGACGCTTGCGTCGAACCGGCCCTTCGAATCGACCGGGGTGACGGGCACGATGCCGGCCGCATCACAGGTCGCCATGTCGTCCTCGCCGTAGGCCGGCGCCATGTGCACGATCCCGGTGCCGTCCTCGGTGGTCACGAAGTCACCGGGCAGCACTCGGAATGCGTGGGGGGTGTCCATGAAATACGGGAACGGCGGAACGTAGCGCAGACCCAGCAGGTCCGCGCCCCGATAGGTACCCAGCACGTCCGGCTCTTCACCCAACTCCCGCGCGTACGCGGCCAGCCGCGCCTCCGCCAGCACGAAGCGGCGGCCGTCCGCCTCGACCGCCACGTAGGTCACCTCGGGGTTCACGGCCACCGCGAGGTTCGACGGCAGCGTCCACGGAGTCGTCGTCCACACCAACAGATAGGCGCCGTCGAGCTCACCCCCGGCCACCTTGAAGCCGACGGTCAGGGCCGGGTCCTGGCGGCTCTGGTAGACGTCGTCGTCCATCCGCAATTCGTGGTTGGACAGCGGGGTTTCGTCGCGCCAGCAGTACGGCAGCACCCGATAGCCCTCATACGCGAGGCCCTTGTCCCACAGCTGTTTGAACGCCCAGATCACCGACTCCATGTAGCTGGGATCCAGCGTCTTGTAGTCGTTGTCGAAGTCGACCCAGCGGGCCTGGCGCGTCACGTACGCCTGCCACTCGTCGGTGTAGCGCAGCACCGATTCGCGGCAGGCGTCGTTGAACGCGGCGATCCCCATGTCGTCGATCTGGGACTTGTCGTTGATGCCGAGCTGGCGTTCGACTTCCAGTTCGGCGGGCAGCCCGTGCGTGTCCCAGCCGAAGCGGCGCTCCACCTTGTAGCCGCGCATGGTGCGATACCGCGGCACGATGTCCTTGACGTACCCGGTGAGCAGGTGACCGTAGTGGGGCAGCCCGTTGGCGAACGGCGGCCCGTCGTAGAACACGTACTCCGGGGCGCCGTCGCGGCGGGCGATGCTGGCGCGGAAGGTGTCGTCGCGCGCCCAGTAGTCGAGAACCTCGACTTCGAGCGCCGGAAAATCGGGCGCACCGCCGGCCAGCTTCGGGTACGCCTTGACGTCAGCGTTCTCGGTCACGATCCGTGTCGTCTCCTGTGGCCATCATGCTCAGGCCGGGGACGACGACGCGCAAGGTGCGCGAGCGCCGCGGTACCACCCCGCTTGCCGCGCTCTCACGCGACCGCTCGATGAGGGCTGTGACGGGCCTACCCGTTCGGTTCTACTGAGCCTGCCGGCCGTTCTTCCGAAGGCTCCCCGGTGATCGCCGGATCGATGCCAGTGTCTCGATTCTACTCAAACCCTGCACTCCAAGGGGCTACCTGGTCTCAGGGAAGACCTGCGGCCGGGTAGCCCCTTGGAGGCGTTTAGGCCCGGACATCGAGCACGCCAACGCGCCACAGCGCGGCGTACACGTGACGCACCCCGATGGCCAAGAAGTGGGCGGCGCCGTCCACCAGCGGGTCGCTGATGACGATGGTCGTGCCCTCACGACGCGTTGCCTTCTTGGGCGCGGGAGCCGGGGTCGTGTCGCGCACCACGGTCAGCTTGCGGGCGGGCGCGACGGTTACCACTTCGTCGTGCAGAACTGCGGTCATGATCGTCTCCTGACGGAATCCAAACGAACGTTGACTGGACTGACGTGTCCCATCCCGTTGTGGTTCCGATCCGAGAACGCTTGGCGGGTAAGCCGATTAGCGTTGACGACTCAGCCGAGAACGTCGCGCTTCAGGTCGGATCGGGACGGAACACAGCCCGGACTTCGATCCGGACTATCGCTGGAACTCATACGTCCCTCACCTCCTCGACGTCACGACGCGTGCGGTTGCCCGCGCGATCCACGCGCACCAAAAGGAGTACAGAAACCGGCGAACCGCCGGAGATCCGCACCCCTCTCGTCAGAGCTTTGGCACTACACGACGTGTCCGATCCCTCGGAAGCCACCTGGGCTCAACCCTTAAGCCGGGAGGAGCTGTCCTGACCCGGGGCGTCTTTCGACGTTCGGGGTCAGTGGCCTGTATTCGTGTAGACGCCTCACCTAACGAGGTGCATACGCGACCGATCATGCATGACCGCCATGACACGGTCAATGTGATCTGTGCCGTGTGGCCGAATCTTTATGCAGTCATTACGCGGGCACTCAGGATTTAACAAGCTTCATCGGTGCCGCGCGGGCGTAGCCCGTCGAGCACCAGTGCCACCACGAAATCGGCCACCTGAGCAGCGGTGACGTCGTCGTCGGTGTTCAGCCGCCGTTGCGCCAGCTGGCCCACCAGCGCGGCAAGCGTGTACGCCACCATGCGCGGCGGGGCGCTCACCACTTCGCCGCGCTCCTGGGCGGCGACGATGAAGCTTTCGATGTCGTCGATGAACCGCTCGTAGATCCCGCCGAGATGTTTTTCGAAGCGCTCGCCCAGCGCGCAGGGATCCCGCAGCAACAGCTTGACCGTCGCCTTGTCGGACTCGAAGAACTCCAGCGTCGCCCGCACCGCGACCCGAAGCGACTCCTCCTGCCCGGCGTTCCCGGCCGGAGCCCCCAACGCCGCAGCGACATGGGCGCGCAGCGCGCCCTCCTCGGCCGCCATCAACGCGTGGAACAGCTCGTCCTTGGAGGCGAAGTACCAATAGACCGAGCCGTAGGCCAGGCCGGCCCGCTTCGCGATGTCGGCAATCGTCGTCGCATGAAAACCCTTGCGCGCGAACACTTCTTTGGCGGCCGACATGATCTGCTCGCGCCGCTGCGACTTGTCCTCGTCGCTGACCGCGCGGCGCCGTCGGGTCGCGCTGGTCACGTACCGACCAGGCCGTCGAGCCGGCCGATGGTGTCGATGAACTCCTCCACCATGTCGAGCACCACCGAGCGGACCGGGCGGACCCGGTCGAGCGAACCGACCACCTGGCCGACGAAGTACGTCGCCAGCTCACGCGCCTTGGAGTCCGGGTTGGTCGCGGCCTGGTTGATGCGCACCTGAGAGCCGGTGACCAGCGCGGTCTGCAGCGGCATGCCGAGCGGATCGGGGGCGTCGGGCCGCGCCCACTCGTCGGTCCAGGCCGTGCGCAGCATCCGCGCCGGCTTCCCGGTCATCGACCGGGAGCGCACCGTGTCCGAGGAGCTGGCCGCCAGGAACTTCTCCTTGACCACGGGGACCGTCTCGGCCTCCTCGGTGGTCAGCCACACCGAGCCGCACCACACCCCCTCGGCCCCCAGCGCCAGCGCGGCGGCGACCTGGCGGCCCCGCGCGATCCCGCCGGCCGCCAGAACCGGGACCGGCGCCACGGCATCCACCACCTCGGGCACCAGCACCATGGTCGCCACCTCGCCGGTGTGCCCGCCCGCCTCGGTGCCCTGCGCGACGATCAGGTCCACGCCCGCGGCCGCATGCCGCCGCGCGTGCTGCGTGGTGCCCGCCAGCGCGGCCACCACGACGCCCCGGTCATGGGCGCGCTGGACGAGGTCAGCGGGCGGCGGCCCGAGCGCGCTGGCGATCAGCCGGATGTCGTGCTCGAACGCCACGTCGAGCAACGGCTCGTAGCCCTTGGGCGAGATGTTCAGGCCCCCGGACGACGCCCTGGGCTCCTCGGCGGGGACCACGACGCCGTAGCGGGACAGGATGTCCTCGACGAACGCACGGTGCTCCTCGGGCAGCAGCTCGCGCGCCTGTTCGGCGTCGATCCCGCCCCGCTCGGCACCCACGTACTTGGGCGGCAACAGCAGGTCGACGCCGTAGGGCTTGCCGCCCGTCTGCTCCTCGATCCAGGTGAGCTCGTTGTGCAGGCGCTGGGGACTGTGCGCGACGGCGCCGAGGATCCCGAACCCCCCGGCGTTGGTTACCGCGGCCACCACGTCGCGACAGTGGCTGAAGGCGCAGATCGGAAACTCGACGCCGAGCATCTCGGCGACCCTGGTTCGCATTGCCCGACGCTAGGAGCTACTGACTGATAAGTCAATCGGTTAGGGCGACCGGCCGTCCGGCGGCCAGCTGGCCACGCCCTCTTCCAAGGGGACCTGGAGGCTGCGCAGGATCGACGAAACCATCCGCCAGGCCCCGATTGCGGTGATCAGCTCGATGAGAACCTTTGTGTCGCCGTGCAATTCGCGCTCGCACGCGGCCCAGCTCTCGGCGCTCACCGCGCCGTCGCGCACCACGTCGTCGGTGGCCGCCAGCACCGCGCGCTCGGCCGGCCCGAAGCCCTCATACCCGCGCCAATCGCGCACGCCGACGAGGTCGTCGGCGCTCACGCCCAACCCCGACGCGACCCGCCAATGCTGCGTCCATTCGTAGTCGCACGCGGTGAGCCAGCCGATCCGCATGATGACCAGTTCGCGCAGCCGCGGCTCGAGGGCGCCGTGCCAGAGCATCGTGGCCAGCAGGTCGTTGATGCCACGCGCCAGCGGCGGATGGTTGAGCAGAACCTGGAAGATGCTGAGCTCCGCCATGTAGTCGGGTACCGCGGCCTCGTCGGCGGCGGCCTTGGCCACGTCAAGCGGCAGTCGGGGGACCCGGGCCTGCCCAGTTGGTGGGGTCATGGTGTGGGCACTCCGTCCACTGGTGGACACCTCGCGTTCACCGGCAATGGTAGCCAGCGGCAGCAGACGCCAGAGGCGAAGAATCATGAACGAAAAGCCCGGAGCCCCAACGCCGCAACGCGGAACCGGGCGGTGAAAACCGCGGTTCCGGCACGGGTTGCGCCGGGGCCGCGCGTGCGAATGCCGTTGGCGCCCATCTGGATACCCCGACGCCGTCGGCTTCGTGCCGGTTCGCCGCGCGGGCCCAGCCCGTCCCTCCCCAGCGAATGAATTCAAAGCCGGGGGCTGCCGTGATCGGGCCGTGATCGGTCCCCCTGGACGGCGCCAACGCCCTGCGCCGGCCGCCACGGTTCGGCCCCGAACCGGACACGCCAATCACGACAAAGTATGAATCTCGCCACAATTCAGTTGGGACTTAACTTGCAATCTTAAAGATTTCAGCGATTTCCCTGCGGAGTTTCGCAATAGCCCCTAGCATGGCGTGATTACGCATCCTCGATGCAGGGCATCGGTGCGCCCAATTTCGTCTCTGTCTCGGCCCGCGCGGGTCGGGCTGCCTCAGCCCGCCCTCGGCGCCGCGCGCTGACAACGTCCCTGGTCACGCTTGTTCGGGCAGGTAAACGCCCGGACACCTTGGCGGACAGCGCCTCTGGCGGCGACGACGGTACGACGTTATGGCCAAATACCGTCCCAAAAGTATGCGTCTGGGCCTTTGGCCAAGCCGGACGTCGACCGGCCCTGGCCAGGGCATTGTTAAATTTCTGTACGTTCGCACGATTTTTCCACGCGTGAGAAGCGAAGCCGCTACGCTGCTGATCGCGCCATGTTCTTACGGGTGGGCTTCGATCCGGGGGTCGGTGGGTTTTTTGCGCGTTGCGGCGGAGTTGCCAGCTCGCACAAAAAAATTCGACGAGATTTCTCGAAGCCCGGATAAGAGCGAGCAGCAGTGATAGGAACTTGTGGATAGGCAAGGAGAGGTGAAGGACAGTGGATAAGGCAGGCGTGACTCCGGTTGCCGTCATCGGGATGGCATGCCGGCTGCCAGGGGGTATCAACTCACCTGACCTCTTTTGGGAAGCGTTGCTCCGCGGAGACGACCTTGTCAAGGAAATTCCCGCCGAACGCTGGGACGTCGACTACTACTACGACCCCGAGCCGGGCGTCCCGGGCCGGTCGGTCTGCAAGTGGGGCTCGTTCCTGGACAACGTCGGCGACTTCGACCCCGAGTTCTTCGGCATCACCGAAAAAGAAGCCACCGCGATGGACCCGCAGCACCGGTTGCTCATGGAAACCGCGTGGGAGGCCATGGAACATGCCGGCCTCACCAAGGACACGATGGCCGAGGAAACGGGCGTTTTCGTCGGATTGAACTACGGCGACTACCAATTCGTCCACGCCGCCACCGACGCCTTCGACGGTCCCTACGGAAACCCGGGGACCATCTCCTGCATGGCCTCCGGGCGCATCGCCTACGCACTCGGCCTGCACGGTCCTGCGGTCACCATCGACACCGCGTGCTCTTCCGGCCTGTTCGCCATCCACCAGGCCTGCCGCAGCCTCAACGACGGAGAGAGCAACCTCGCGTTCGCCGGTGGCGTGAACGTGATGATGGAGCCGCGCAGGTCCGCTTCCGCTTCGGCGGGGGGGATGCTGTCCGGCACCGGGCACTGCTTCGCGTTCGACGTGAAGGCCGACGGCTTCGTCTCCGGCGAGGGCTGCGTGGTGTTGCTGCTCAAGCGCCTGACCGACGCGCAGCGCGACGGCGACCGGATCCTCGGTGTGATCCGTGCCACGGCCGCCAACCAGGACGGCCACACCATGAACATCGCGATGCCGTCCGGCGAGGCGCAGGCGGCGGTCTACCGCACCGCGCTCGCGGCGGCCGGCGTCGACGCCAGCACCGTCGGCATGGTCGAGGCGCACGGCACGGGCACCCCGGTCGGCGACCCGATCGAATACGGCAGCCTGGCCGAGGTGTACGGCATCGGCAACCCCTGCGTGCTCGGCGCCTCGAAGACGAACTTCGGGCACACCCAGGCGGCCGCGGGTGCGCTGGGGATGATGAAGGCGGTTCTCTCCGTCCAGCACGGCGTGGTTCCCAAGAACCTGCACTTCGAAAGCCTGCCCGACGAAATGGCCCGGATCGACACCGGATTGTTTGTGCCGCAAGAGAATACGCCGTGGCCGCTGAATGGCGATCAACCGCGGCGCGCGGCGGTGTCGGCGTACGGAATCTCCGGCACCAACGTGCACGCCATCGTCGAGGAAGCCCCAGAACCGTTGTCGCGCAACGGCGCCGCGACCCGGCCCGGCCGCGACGGCACCCTGCTGTTCCCGCTGTCGGCCACCTCGGACGACAGCCTGCGCGAAACCGCCGCACGGCTCGCGGACTGGGTAGAGGCCCACGCCGGCGAGCTGGCGGCGCCGGACCTGGCCTACACGCTGGCCCGCAAGCGGGGGCACCGCTCCGTGCGCACCACCGTGCTGGCCAGCGACACCGCGGAGCTGCTGACCGCCCTGCGGGACGTCGCGAACGGTGACGCCCTGTTCCAGGAAGTCGTCGGCCAGGAGGAGCGCGGCCCGGTCTGGGTGTTCTCCGGGCAGGGCTCGCAGTGGGCCACCATGGGCACCGACCTGCTCGCGAACGAGCCCGCCTTCGCGGCGGCCATCGCCGAGATCGAGCCGCTGATCGCCCACGAGTCCGGGTTCTCCGTGACCGAAGCGCTGACCGCGCCCGAGAAGGTCACCGGCATCGACCGGGTCCAGCCGACGATCTTCGCCATGCAGGTCGCGCTGGCGGCCACGATGAAGTCCTACGGGGTCCGGCCCGGCGCAGTGATCGGCCACTCGATGGGCGAGTCCGCGGCGGCCGTGGTCGCCGGGGCGCTGTCGCTCGAGGACGGGGTGCGGGTCATCTGCCGCCGCTCGCGACTGATGACCAAAATCGCCGGCTCGGGCGCCATGGCATCCGTGGAACTGCCTGCCCAGCAAGTGCTTTCGGAGCTGATGGCGCGCGGCGTCAACGACGCCGTGGTGGCGGTGGTGGCCTCTCCGCAGTCCACCGTCATCGGCGGCGCGACCGAGACGGTCCGCGAACTGGTCGCGGTGTGGGAGCAGCGCGAGGTGATGGCCCGCGAGGTGGCCGTCGACGTGGCATCGCACTCGCCGCAGGTCGACCCGATCCTCGACGAGCTGTACGACGTGCTGGCCGAGATCGAGCCGCTGACCCCGGAGGTCCCCTACTACTCGGCCACCTCGTTCGACCCCCGCGAGGAGCCCTACTGCGACGCCAACTACTGGGTCGACAACCTGCGTCACACGGTCCGTTTCTCGGCCGCGGTGCAGGCGGCGCTGGAAGACGGCTACCGCGTCTTCGGCGAGCTGTCGCCCCACCCGCTGCTGACCCACGCGGTCGACCAGACCGCCCGCAGCCTCGACATGACGGTG
Source organism: Mycobacterium sp. IEC1808 (assembly GCF_002101935.1). Taxonomy (NCBI): domain Bacteria; kingdom Bacillati; phylum Actinomycetota; class Actinomycetes; order Mycobacteriales; family Mycobacteriaceae; genus Mycobacterium; species Mycobacterium sp. IEC1808. The sequence goes on from NZ_LQPV01000024.1 coordinate 82,117, forward strand.
GCTGCGCTCGCCGCGATGCGGCGCGAACAGCCGCTGCCCCACGGCCTGCGCGGCTTGCTGGGTGACCTGTACGCCACCGGTGCCACGGTCGACTTCTCCGTGCTGTACCCGGGCGGTCACCTGGTGGACGCACCGCTGCCCGCATGGACGCACCGTTCGCTGCTGTTGAGCCGCGAGGGCCACAGCTCGCGCGCGCTGGCTTCCAGCGTCGCGGTGCACCCGCTGATGGGCCAGCACGTCCGCCTGCCCGAGGAGCCGGAGCGCCACGTCTGGCAGGCCGACATCGGCACGGCGACGCTGCCCTGGCTGGCCGACCACCAGGTCCACGGCACGGCCACGCTGCCGGGTGCGGCCTACTGCGAAATGGCGCTGGCCGCCGCGCGCACCGTCTTCGGCGAGGCATCCGAGGTTCGCGACGTCCGCTTCGAGCAGATGCTGATGCTCGACGAGGAAACCCACATCAGCCTCACGGCCACCGCTGAGACGCCCGGCGCGCTCACCTTCGTGGTGGAAACCAACGAGGACGGCGTGCAGGCCCGCCGCGCGTCCGCGGTGCTGCACGACGTCGACGACGAAGACCAGCCGTCCGCGCAGGACATCGACGAGCTGCTCGACGCCCACCCGAGCCGCCTGGAGGGCGCCGACCTCCGCGACGCCATGGACCTGTGCGGCATCCAGTACGGTCCCGCCTTCACCGGCCTGGCCGGCGCGCACACCGCCGAGGGAACCGGCACCACGGTGCTGGCCGAGATCGGGCTGCCCAGCGTGATCCGGACCCAGCAGACGAATTACGGGGTCCACCCGGCGCTGCTCGACGCCTGCTTCCAGTCGGTCGCCGCGCACCCCAGCGTCGCGAACGCCAGCCTGGGCGGCCTGCTGTTGCCGCTCGGTGTTCGCCGGCTTCGGGTCCACGGCCCCGTCAGCACCGCCCGCTACTGCTACTCGCGGGTGACCTCGGCGAGCGGCGGAGCGGTCGAGGCCGACCTCGACGTGCTGGACAAGCACGGCACCGTGCTGCTGACCGTGCGCGGGCTGCAGATGGGCACCGGAATCTCGCCGAGCGGCGAGCGGGCCAAGGTGATGGCGGAGCGCCTGCTGACGGTGGAATGGCAGCAACGCCAGCTGCCCGAGGCCGCCGCCGCCGAGACCGGCGCATGGCTGCTGATCAGCACCTCCGACGCCGCCGACCTGGTGGCCGCGGCGTTCACCGACGCGATGAAGCTGCACGACGCGGAATGCAAGACCCTGTACTGGCCGCACCAGGCCGACCACCAGGCCATGGCCGGACGGCTGCGCGACGAGGTCGAGAAGGGCGAGTTCGCCGGCGTCGTCGTGGTGACGGAACCGAAGAACGGCAACCCGGACGACGAAAGCGCCGTACGTGGCGGTGATTTGGTGCACCACGTGGTGCGCATCGCCCGCGAGCTCCCGGAACTGCAGGGCGAGTCGCCCCGGTTGTTCGTCGTCACCCGGAACGCCCAAAAGGTGCTGTCGGAGGACGTTCCCAACCTCGACCAGGGTGGCCTGCGCGGCCTGCTGCGGGTGATCGGTGCCGAGCACCCGCACCTGCACACCACCCACATCGACGTCGACGAGCAGACCGGCGCCGAGCAGGTGGTGCGCCAGCTGCTGATGACGGCCCCCGGCGAGGACGAGACCGCCTGGCGCAACGACGAGTGGTACAGCGCGCGCCTGTGCCCCACCCCGCTGCGTCCCGAAGAGCGGCTGTCCACCATCGTCGATCACGAGACCGACGGGATGCGGATGCAGATCCGCACGCCGGGCGACCTGCAGACGATGGAGTTCGCCGCGTTCGACCGGGTGCCGCCGGGACCGGGGCAGATCGAGGTGGCGGTCACCGCGTCGAGCATCAACTTCGCCGACGTGCTCAACGCGTTCGGCCGCTACCAGAGCCTGGACAACATCCTGCCCCAGCTGGGCACGGACTTCGCGGGCGTGGTCACGGCCGTCGGACCCGACGTCACCAACCACAAGGTCGGCGACCACGTCGGCGGCATGTCCCCCAACGGCTGCTGGGCCACGTTCGTCACGTGTGACGCGCGCCTGGCCACCACGCTGCCCGAGGGGCTGAGCGACGCGCAGGCGGCCGCGGTGACCACCGCGCACGCCACCGCCTGGTACGGGTTGAACGAACTGGCCCGGATCAAGGCCGGCGACAAGGTGCTGATCCACTCGGGCACCGGCGGCGTCGGGCAGGCAGCAATCGCCATCGCCCGCGCAGCGGGGGCGGAGATCTTCGCCACGGCCGGCAGCGAGCAGCGTCGACAGCTGTTGCGCGACATGGGAATTGAGCACGTCTACGACTCGCGCACGGTCGAGTTCGCCGAGCAGATCCGGCGCGACACCGACGGCTACGGCGTGGACATCGTGCTCAACTCGGTGACCGGTGCCGCGCAGCTGGCCGGGATCAAGCTGCTCGCCCTGGGCGGACGGTTCGTCGAGATCGGCAAGCGCGACATCTACGGCGACACCAAGCTGGGTCTCTTCCCGTTCCGCCGCAACCTGGCGTTCTGGGGCGTGGACCTGGGCCTGATGTCGGTCAGCCACCCCAGCCAGGTCAGCCAGGTGCTGAGCACCGTCTACCGGCTGACGGCCGAGGGCGTGCTGCCGATGCCGGAGAGCACGCACTACCCGCTCTCCGAGGCCGCCACCGCGATTCGCGTGATGAGCGCGGCCGAGCACACCGGCAAGCTCATCCTCGACATCCCGCGGGCCGGCCGCAGCAGCGTGGTGCTGCCGCCCGAGCAGGCACCGGTCTTCCGGCGTGACGGCTCCTACATCATCACCGGTGGTCTGGGCGGCCTGGGGCTGTTCCTAGCCGAGAAGATGGCCGCGTCCGGTGCGGGCCGGATCGTGCTCACCTCGCGTTCCGAGCCCTCGCAGAAGGCGCTTGAAACGATCGAGCTCGTCCGAGCGATAGGTTCTGACGTGATCGTGGAGTGCGGTGACATCGCCCAGGCCGACGTCGCACAGCGGCTGGTGGCCACCGCGACCGCCACCGGCCTGCCGTTGCGGGGCGTGCTGCACGCCGCCGCGGTGGTCGAGGACGCCACCCTGACCAACATCACCGATGAGCTGATCGACCGTGACTGGGCGCCAAAGGTGTACGGCGCGTGGAACCTACACGAGGCCACCGCTGGCCAGTCTCAGAAAGCGGACCTGGACTGGTTCTGCTCGTTCTCGTCGGCGGCGGCCCTGCTGGGCTCGCCGGGCCAGGGCGCCTACGCCGCGGCCAACAGCTGGCTGGACGCGTTCACCCACTGGCGGCGCGCGCAGGGCCTGCCGGCCACCGCGATCGCCTGGGGCGCCTGGGGCGAGATCGGCCGCGGCGCGGACTTCGCCGAGGGCAGTGGCGCCGCGATCGCTCCCGACGAGGGCGCCTACGCGTTCGAAGCGCTGCTGCGCCACGACCGCGCGTACACCGGCTACAGCCCGCTCATCGGGACGCCGTGGATCGCGTCCTTCGCGGAGCGCAGCAAGTTCCTCGAGATGTTTAAGTCGGCCGGCGAAAAGCGTTCGGGCTCAAGCAAACTGCGCGCCGAGCTGTCCGACCTGCCGCTCGACGAGTGGCCCACCCGGCTGCGGCGTCTGCTCTCCGAGCAGATCGGCCTGATCCTGCGCCGCAACATCGACGTGGACCACCCGCTTTCCGAGTACGGCCTCGACTCGCTGGGCAATCTCGAATTGCGCACGCACATCGAGGCACAGACGGGGGTACGCATCACCTCGGCCGACATCACCACGGTGCGCGGCTTGGCGGATCACCTGTTTTCGAAGCTGGCTCCTAAGGAGGACGCTGCGGCACCCGCGTGAGATTGGTCCTACGTCAAAGTCGACTGCACTGCTTAGGCCGGTATTTAAGGAGGGAAACGTGTTCATAGGTGGAGGCTCTGAGCACGACAGCCTGCGAGTGGGCAACGCGTACGACTGGTACCCGGGCGCGGGTTCGGTCGTGACGTGGCAGCCCACGCCCGGCTGCATCGCGAAGGCTCGGCAGGCGCCGGTGAGCCCGGTGCCGCCCAGCTCCATGCAGGCGGGTCACCTTCGCGGGTTCGTCGAGTTCGGTGAGCGTGGGCTGGATTATTCGCGAGCGATCATGGGGTCCTGGGATGTGCCCGGACGCTGCGACATCCGCGCGATGACCTACGTCATCAACGCGCACCTGCGCCGCCACGCCACGTACCACAGCTGGTTCGAGTACACCGACGACAAGAACATCGTCCGGCACACCCTGAAGAACCCGCGCGACATCAACTTCGTCGCGAAGGAATACGGCGTGATGACGGAGCTCGAGTGGCGGGAACACGTGCTCGCCACGCCCGATCCGCTGCAGTGGGACTGCTTCCGGTTCGGCATCGTCCAGCACGAGGACCACTTCGCGCTGTATGCGGTCGTCGACCACCTGCACTGCGATCCGATGTTGCTCGCCGGGCTGTACGTCGAGATCTTGATGAACTACACCGCGCTCATCGAGGGCAAGGCGCCGGTCTCGCTGCCGCCGGCGGCCAGCTACGACGACTTCTGCATGCGGGAGCACAACATCGTGTCGGGGATGACGCTGGAGTCCCCGGAGGTGCGCAAGTGGATCGAGTTCGCCGAAGCCAACGGCGGGACCCTGCCCGACTTCCCGCTGCCGCTGGGCGACCAGTCGATTCCGTGCGGCGGCGACACCCATGTCGAGCGGTTGCTCGGCCCCGACCAAACGGCCCAGTTCGAGGCGCTGTGCCGGCAGGCGGGGGCCCGGTTCAGCGGTGGCCTGTTCGCCTGCGCCGCCCTGGCTCAATACGAATTGACCGGTGCGGAAACGTATTACGGGCTTACCCCCACCGACAAGCGGAAGAGCCCGGCGGACTTCATGACGGTGGGCTGGTTCACCGGTGTGGTGCCGTTCACCGTTCCCGTCGACCCGAACTCGTTCGAGGAAACGGCCCGCGCGGCGCAGGCCTCCTTCGACGCGAACATGGATCTGGCGAACGTGCCGTTCGACCGCGTGCTGGAATTGGCGCCCTGGCTCCGTAAGCACGGACCCCAGTTCACCATGATGAGCTACATGGACGCGGGCCTTCCTCCCCTGTCCGGCATCGTCGCCACGGCCCTGGACGGCGTGAACGCGACCGCGTTCACCGATGGCCGCAGCCCGGCGTACATGTACTCGACGGTCTTCCGGCTGTTCGACGAGGTCTCGATCATGGTGTCCTACCCGAACAACCCGGTCGCCCGCGAATCCGTGATTCGCTACACGGAGGCCTTGAAGTCAGTGTTCGACCGGGTCGTCGCGGGCAAGCTGGCCGAGGTGCCGGTTCGCGTAGCCAGGTAAGCTGCGAAGCGCTTCGTCTTCGAGCGAAGTGGAAGGCTGAGCTCCGTCGATGAAGTTTGTCTTGGCGGCCCACGGTACCCGCGGCGACATCGAGCCCGGTGCCACGGTCGGCGTGGAACTCCGGCGCCGGGGCCACGATGTCCGAATGGCGGTGCCGCCCAACCTGGTTGACTTCGTAGAGTCGGCCGGGGTGCCCGCCGTCTCCTACGGGCCGGACACGCGTGAGCAGGTGGTGGCCGTCGCCGACTTCACCCACAACGCCTTCAAACCCCAGAACCCGGCCGACTTCATGCGCACCTTCAAGTCGCTCTTCGTCGAGGGCTGGGCGGAGATGAGCCGGACGCTCACCTCGCTGGCCGACGGGGCGGACCTGCTGCTGACGGGCCAGACCTACCACGGGGTGGTGGCGAATGTCGCGGAATACTATGACATTCCGGTGGCGGGGCTGCATCATTTCCCGGTGCGGGTCAACGGTCAGATCGGCGTTCCGTTTCTGCCGTCGCCGGCGCCGATCGTCCGCACCACGCTGTCGGCGGGCTGGTGGCTGTATTCCCGCTTCACCAAGGCGGACGAGGATGCGCAGCGCCGCGAGCTGGGTCTGCCGCCCACGACGGTTCCCGCGTGGCAGCGGATGGCCGACGGCGGAACGCTCGAAATCCAGGCCTACGACCGGGCCTTGTTCCCCGGGCTGGCGGCGGAGTGGAATGGCAAGCGCCCCTTCGTGGGTTCGTTGACCCTGGAGTTGGCCGCGGAGACCGACGATGAGGTCGCGTCGTGGATCGCCGCGGGAAAGCCGCCGATCTACTTCGGGTTTGGCAGCACCCCGGTCAGCTCCCCCGCCGAGACGGTGGCCATGATCTCCGACGCCTGCGCCGAGTTGGGCGAACGCGCGCTGATCTATTCCGGCGCCAACGGTTCCGAGCCCGCTCCGCATCGTGAGCACATCAAGCTGGTCGGACACGTCAACTACAGCACGATCTTGCCCATGTGCCGGGCGGCCGCCCACCACGGCGGAGCGGGCACGACGGCGGCGAGCCTACGAGCCGGGCTCCCGACGCTCATCCTGTGGGACGTGGCCGACCAGTTCATCTGGGCGACCCAGGTCAAACGGCTGAAAGTCGGCTCTGCCAAAAAGCTTTCGACCATCACCCGCAAATCGTTGGTCAGGCAGCTGCGCAAGATCCTCGCGCCGGACTACGTGGCCCGGGCCCGTCAGATCGCGCCACAGATGTCCAAACCGGCCGTCGGGGTGGTCACCGCCGCCGACCTCCTGGAGCAGACCGTCCGCGTCGGCGTCTGAACGGCCGGTGCCGCTACGGCTGCCGGCTGGCGGCCGCGTCGCGCTGGACGAGCGGGTAAGACTTGTACCACTTGCGGTGGTGCGCCGCCCCCATCTCGCGCAGGATGCCCATGGCCGCGAACCAGCCGTGCGTCTTGCGCAACCCCAGAATCATCGCCCGGCTGGACCCCCAGTGGTACTTCAGGCCGCCGAAGTGAACCTTGGCGGTCCTGCGCCCGAAGTGGTTGACGTAGGCCATTTCCGTTGTGTACACGCCGAATCCGGCTTTTCGCGCCCGCAACGCGAGGTCGAGGTCGAGCCCCCAGCCGTAGCGGCCGAAGGTGTCGAGATCCATTCCCCCGACGGCGTCCCAGCATTCCCGTGACATCACCAGCGCCGTGCCCTCGATGGCGGGCACCACCCGATACTGCGGCCGCGGAACGTAGCTCGCGGCGTCCGGTATTCCCTCGACCACCGCGTAGGGGAATCCGATGTTGAACAGCGGCCCCACCATCCCGACGTCCGCGGGCAGGCGCGGGTCGAGCAGGGCGGCGACGAATCCCCGGGACAGCCGGGTGTCGTTGTTGAGCGTCATCGCGTGGGAGTAGCCCTCCGCGAACGCGGTTCGGAAGCCGAGCTCGCTGCCCCCGGCCCACCCCAGGTTCGTGCCCGGCGTGGCGACGCGTTCGTTGCCGATCTTCGGGTAGTCGCCGCGATTGTCGACGATCAGGTAGTCGGCGCCCTCGCGCTCCAAATCCGCTACGAGCGCGTGTGTGTACTCGTGCTGGCCGAAGACCGGCACCGTGATCAGTAGGGACACACCGGGAGCGTACCCCGAGCCGTGCAACCCCGCGGGGCGTTCCGGCATCAGTCCAAACCCCCGCGTCGGGCGGCTTTTTCCAGCAGATCGGCGGCGCTGGCGACGCTCTCGGCGGGCTTTGTCATCCGCGAGGCGACATCACGCGCCCGGCTGACATAGGCGGGCGCGAGGACCGACCTGAGGTCGGCGACCAACGTTTTGCGGGTGGTGCTCGAGAAGCGGCGGCCCGAGCCGACTTTCAGCTGTTTGATCTGGGCCGCCCAGATCGGCTGGTCGGAGGTGATCCAGAGGATCAGCGCGGGGACGCCGGCCCGCAATCCCGCGGCCGTGGTGCCGGAACCGCCGTGGTGCACAACGGCGCGACAGGTCGGAAATATCGCGGCGTGATTGACCGCCGGGACAACCTTCACATGGTCGAATGCGGGGACGCCGCCGTCCTGCGCCCGCGAGCAGATCAGCGCTCGCTCGCCCAGCTCCGCGCAGGCCCCGCCGATCATCGTGACGAGATCCGCGAGCGACCCGACGGGCATGCTGCCGAACCCGAAATAGATCGGCGGCGTTCCGGCGGTGATCCACGACGCGACCTCGTCGTCGGCATCGGTGGGCGACTCCATGGTCAGCGCGCCGACGAACGGCCGCCGGGCGCCCCATTCCTCGGCCAACCCGGGAAAACAAAGCGCGTCGTAGGCCTGGATCTCCAGCGCTCCCAGTTCCGACATGCGTTGCGGCGCAGGGCAAGTGGCCTTCGGCAGACCAAAATCCCGGCGCTGCGCGTCGTCGGCGCCCCGGGTGAACCGCCAATACATCCAGTCGAGGGTCTTCATCGTCGAGCGCACCAGCGGCGCGGGCAACCGCGCGGGAAACGCCACGTGGCCGTTGGGCCGCATCGGGTAGAAGTGCAACGCGGCCAACGGAATGTCGTAGCGCTCGGCGACGTTGGCGGCAATCTCCTGATAGAGCTGGCCGGTCAGCAGCAGGTCGACCCCGTCCACGAGCGAGTTGAGCGCGGCGCCCAGCTCTTCGAAGCCCGCCCGGACCGGCTCCATCGCCTCGCGCGCCAGCTTGACCGGGTTTTGGAACTTCCACGAATTATGCAGGAAATCCTCGTCCAGCTGCTGCTGGGAATCCCGCTGCCCGTAGGCGACGGCGGGCAGCCCGGCCGACTCGACGAAGCCGATCAGGTTGGGCGGCACCGCAACCCGCACGTCGTGCCCCCGGCGCTGCAGCTCCCGGCCGATGGCGGCGCACGGCTCGATATCGCCGCGAGTTCCGTAGCTCGCCAACGCAAACTTCATGACGGAGTCGAGCCCATCAATCCTTGACGAAGTGGTAGACGCGGTAAGAGAAGCCCCCGGCGCGGCGCAGATCCCAGTCCATCACCCCGACGCCGTAACGGATCAGGGAGTTCATGAATCCGGGCAGGCGGTCACCGATCTGCTGCTGGGTCCGCCGCGTGTTGGCGTCCAGCCCGCGCTTGGCCTCCGCGTCGATGTCCCGTTCCGAGACCTTGCGCAGCGGGGCGGCGGCCAGCGCCGCCTCCCACTCGCCGACGACCGGAGCGCGGCGGGAATCGGTGTACAGGAAATCCCCCCCGGGCCGCAGCACGCGCGCCACCTCCTCGAGGAAGCGGGAGAAGTGGGGGTACTGATGCGAGGCCTCGACGTTGACCACCGCGTCGAAGGAGCCCTCACCGAAGGGCAGGTTTTCGGCATCGCCCTGTACGAAATCCAGGCCGGGCAGCTGGTGGCGTTCCCGGCACTTGTCGATGCTGGCGGGGTTCAGATCCAGCCCGGTGTAGGAGGCCGGGCCCAGTTTCCGCACGATGTAGGACGCGCCCCCGCCGGCCCCGCAACTGACCTCCAGCACCTTCTTGCCGGTGAGATCCACCTGCGAGGCGGTCACGTGATAGAGCTGGATGCAGTAGCGGTTGGGTTCGTCGGACGGCGCCAACGGCAGGCCCATCGGAGGGTCCTCTTCGTAGCCGAAGTTGAAGAAGACCACGTCGTCGCCGACCTGGCGGGTGCCGAGGGGCAGAAAGTACTTCGTGGTGAGCTTGCCGACGAGCGGGTTGGATTGCAGGCGGTATTTGAGAGCCACGGGGAGAGTGTTGCACGGATCCGCGGCGCTACACGGCGAATAGCCGCCTTGACCGCTTCGCGACCGGCAATTGCGGGCCTGACCAGCGCGTTCACCATAAGATCACAGCAATGTCACGGTCACCGCCCAGATCTTGATTAGCCCACGCGAGTGTGCCCCGGATTGTAGGGTGGTTGGCGTGTCGAGCCGGACTGGCACGGGCGAGGCAGCCAAGCCTGGGGGAATCTTCGACCGCATAGGCGACATCGTCGTGCGGTGGCCCCTGCTTGTCATCGCGGGCTGGATCGGGGTGGCGGTCACCCTGGCACTGGTCTTTCCGCCGTTGCCGGTCCAGGCCAGCAAGCGCGAGCCGAAGGCCCTCCCGGACAACGCCCCGACGGTGGTCGTCAACCAGGAAATGGCCAAGGCCTTCGCGATGCCCGGCGCCCCTAAAGCCGGCGGAGACGCCAAGAAGGCCCCGGACGCCGCCGGGGACGGGGGCGGCGACAATCCGCTGGGCGGCGGCGGTTCCCTGCTGATGATCCTGCTCAGCGACGAGAACGGCATCACACCCGCCGACGAGGCCGTCTACGCCAAGCTGGTGGACAAGCTGCGCCAGGACAAGACCGACAAGCTGACGGTGCAGGACTTCCTGAGCAACCCCCAGATGCGCGAGGTCCTGGCGAGCAAGGACGGCAAGGCCTTCATCCTGCCGGTCTCGTTCCCAGGCGCCGGGACCGCGCCGTCGACGATCGCGGCATATCACCACGTCAAAGACATCGCCAAAGAGGTCACCGCGGGAACCCCGCTGACCGCCCACGTCAGCGGACCGCTGGCCACGATCGCCGACGCGACCGAAATGGCGCTGGAAGACGCGCATTTCATTGAGATCGGCACCGTGGTGTCCGTGCTGGCCATCCTTTTCCTGATTTACCGCAACATCATCACGATGTTGGTACCGCTGATCAACATCGGTGCGTCGATCGGAACGTCGCAGGGCGTCCTGTCCGGTCTGAGCGAGATCGGCCTGCCGTTCGCCCTGCAGACCCTCGTCCTGATGACCGCCGTCATGGTCGGTGCGGGAACGGACTATGCCGTCTTCCTGATCAGCCGATATCACGACTATGTGCGAAAGGGCCACACGTCCGACGAAGCGGTCAAGATGGCGCTGATGTCGATCGGCAAGGTGATCGCCGCGTCGGCGGCCACCGTCGCGGTCGCGTTCCTCGCGATGGTGTTCACCAAGCTGGAAGTGTTTTCGACTGTCGGTCCGGCGATCTCGATTTCGGTCATCGTGGCATTCCTGTGTGCGGTCACCCTGTTGCCCGCGCTGCTGGTGCTCGCCGGACGTCGTGGCTGGATCAAGCCGCGTCGCGACCTCACCACTCGGATGTGGCGAATCATGGGCACGCGCGTCGTGCGCCGGCCGCGCATCCACCTGATCGGAAGCCTAATCGTGCTCATCGGTTTGGCCAGTTGCACGGCCGTGATGCGCTTCAACTACGACGACCTCAAGACGATGCCCGCCTCCGTGGACAGCTCCAAGGGATATGACGTGATGAATCGCCATTTCCCGGCGAACGCGCTGACACCCATGGTGCTGTTCGTCAAGTCGCCCTCCCACGACCTGAGGACGCCGGCCGCCCTCGCGGACCTGGAACAGATGGCCGCCCGGGTGAGCCAGCTGCCCGACATCACGATGGTGCGGGGGTTGACCCGGCCGAACGGCGAACCGCTGGAACAGACGAAGATCTCGTTCCAGGCCGGTGAGGTCGGCAATAAGCTCGACGACGGATCCCGTCAGATCACCGAGCATGGGAGCGATCTGGACCGCCTGGTCAACGGCTCCAATCAGTTGGCCGACGCCCTGGCAATGCTGCGCGATCAGGTCACCGGCGCCGTCACCAGCCTCGGCCCGGCGGTCTCGGCGCTGACGGCGATGGAGCAGATGGCGGGCGGCGATAGCACCATCGCCGCGCTCGACCAGGGCGCCGCCCTCACCGGGCGAATGAAGACGCTCGGCGACAACCTCAACACGTCCACCATGAACGCCGAAAACATCGCTGCGTGGGCCACGCCGATGTTGAACGCCCTCAACAACAGCCCGGATTGCAACGCCGACCCGGGCTGCGTGAGCTCACGTTCGGGGTTGGCCGCGATGGTGCAGGCAAACAATGACGGCACCCTCAACTCGATCAAGATCATGGCCCGCAACCTGCAAGCGGCCGGGAAATCGCAGACCGTCGGGCAGACGCTGAACACGGCCCAGCAAACGCTGACTCAGGCCTCCAGCGCCATGAAGACGATCAGGGATCTGCAGACCACGATGGGCCAGGCGCAGCAGGGCGCCAACGCGCTTGCCGACGGCAGCCGCGCGATCGCCGGTGGGGTGAAACAACTCGTCGATTCCACCCGACAGATCGGCAGCGGCCTCAACGAGGCGTCGCAATTCCTGCTGAGCATGAAGCACGACACCGACAACAAACCGTCGATGGCCGGGTTCAACATCCCACCGCAGATCCTGACGAGGGACGAGTTCAAGCAGGGCGCCGCGATCTTCCTGTCCCCCGATGGGCACGCGGCGCGGTACTTGATCCAGAGCGCGCTCAACCCGTTCTCCACCGACGCCATGGATCAGATCCCGAAGATCATCAAGGCCGCGCAGTCGGCGCAGCCAAACACGGAACTGTCGGACGCCACGGTCCAGGTAGCGGGTGTGCCGAGCGGGCTCGCCGACACGCGTAGCTATTACAACAACGACATCGGCTACATCGTCTTCGCCACGATCATGATCGTGTTCCTGATCCTGGTCGGCCTGTTGCGTGCGGTCGTCGCGCCGCTGTATCTCATCGGTTCGGTGCTGCTTTCCTACCTGTCGGCAATGGGTTTGGGCGTCCTGGTGTTCCAGCTGCTGCTCGGGCAGAACCTGCACTGGAGCCTGCCCGGGCTGTCCTTCATCCTGCTCGTCGCGGTGGGGGCGGATTACAACATGCTGCTCATCTCGCGAATCCGCGACGAGTCGCCGCACGGCGTGCGGGTCGGCGTCATTCGCACCGTGGGTTCGACCGGCGGCGTGATCACGTCGGCCGGCCTGATCTTCGCGGCCTCGATGTTCGGGTTGATGAGCGCCAGCATCTACACCATGGCCGAGGCCGGCTTCATCCTCGGGATGGGCATTCTGATCGACACGTTCCTGGTGCGCTCGATCACCGTGCCGGCCATGGCCGCGATGATCGGCCAAAAGAACTGGTGGCCTTCACACCTCGGCAAGACCCCCGCCCAGGTTTACGCGGCCCACCAGAAGAAGCAGCACCAGCTCAATCAGCTGACCGATCAGCTGGTCAAGATGAAGGTGATTCCCAGCCCGGCCGCCCTGGGACCGGCGGCCGCGTCCTCGGCGACGAGCGCGCCGAGCGAGCCGTTGATTCCCGACGACCTGCTCGTTCGCCTGAAACTCGTTCCGCCCGGGCACAAGCCGCGGATGAAGTCGCGTCGGACACGGCCCAACGGCGCCGCCAAGACGGCGTCCGGCGCCGCGGCCGCCAAGAACGGAAAACGGTCGAAGAGACAACGACTTTCCAACCACGCGCTCCCGCTGTTCGACCTCAGCGGCCTGCCGAGCCACCTGACCGACGATCTCCGCGATCCGGGGTTGGATTCCGCGCCGCCCACCAACGGCAACGGCAAGGGCAACCACAAGGGCGATCGCTATTCCGGCCACCCGCTGCCGCTGTTCGGCCAGGACTTCCTGTCGCCCCGGCCAATCACGGTCGGCGCCAACGGAAACGGGCATTCGAACGGCAACGGGCACAGCGAACAATCAGCGGACGACGACCTCGGCAATCCGCTGCCGCTGTTCGGGACGGGCGCCCCGGCGCAGCAGCCCACCAACGGCAACGGGCACGGCAAGCACCCGCTTCTCTAGCCCTAGCCGTCCAAGCGGACGAACTCGTCCTGCCGGTAGAGCTCGACGCACTGCGATCGCCTGATCTTGCCACTCGTGGTGATGGGTATCGAACCCGGTGATACGAGAACGAGATCCGCCACCTTCAGCCCGTGGGACTTCGAAATCGCGGAGGTGACTTCGCGTTTGACGCCGCGCAGCTTGTCCGCTGCCTCCTCCTCGGAGGCGCCGCGCTTCTTCATCTCGATGATCGCGACCAGCTTCTCGACGCCCTTGTCGGGAACGGCGATCGCCGCACAACGTCCCGCGGTGATCTCCTGGATGGTCGCCTCGATGTCGTCGGGAGAATGGTTGCGCCCGTAGACAATCAACAGGTCCTTGATCCGTCCGATGATGAACATCTCGCCGCTGGAGAAGAAGCCCGAGTCGCCCGTCCTCAGCCAGGGGCCTTCGGGTGTGCCCTGCGACGGCTCGACGATCGTCGCCCCGAACGTCCGCGCCGTTTCTTCGGGCTTCTGCCAATAACCGGCGGCGACGTTCTCGCCGTGCACCCAGATCTCGCCGACCGTCCCCTCCGGGCACTCGCGACCGGTATCGGGGTCGACGATGCGGTGCAGCATCGATGTGGGGTTGCCGTAACTGACCAGCGGTGTGCCGCTTCCGCTTTCACACCGCACCGCCTCGCCGCCGGGCAGCTTCTCGGAATCGAAATATCCGATCTCGGGCGGATCGCCCACCTGGCGGGTCGACATGTACACCGTGGCCTCCGCCATGCCGTAGCAAGGCCGCAGCGCCCGAGGGTCGAAGTTGAACGGGGCGAACCGGTCCGTGAATCGCTTGAGCGTTGCCGGCTGCACGCGCTCGCTGCCGTTGAGGATCGTGTGAACGACGCCGAGGTCGTGCCCGACCATGTCGTCGTCGGAGGTCTTGCGCACCGCGAGCTCGTAGGCGAAGTTCGGCCCCGCCGAGATCGTGCAGTCGTTCTGGGCCATCATGTGCATCCAGCGGGCCGGTCGCTGCAGGAACCCCACCGGGCTGGACAGCACCGTCGGTACGCCGGCCAGGATCGGCATGATGATGCCCAACAGCAGACCCATGTCGTGGTAGAGCGGCAGCCAGGTCACCACCGTCATCCCGGGAGGCGCCACCCCGCCCTCGGGCGCGAAGAAGTCGCCCATGATCTGCTCGAAGTTGGCGAAGACGTTCCTGCTGGAGACCATGACCCCGGCCGGCGTGCGGGTGGATCCGGAGGTGTACTGCAGATAGATGAAGTCCGACCCGTCGCCGGCGCCGGCGCGCGGTCTCGGGCCGGTGGGGCGCTGCCGAGTTTCGAGGTCCAGCAAATCGAGTTCGACGATCGAGGGCGCGGATTTCGCCTGTCCGGTCTGCACCGACGCGGCGACGTTGTCGACGACCGCGGATGTCGTGAGGACGACGGCGGGCGAGGTGTCGGCCAGCACCGAGATGGTGCGTTCGTCGTGCGCACCGCCATAGGGAACCGAAAGCGGAACCGCGACCAGCCCGGCCTGCAGGGCGCCGAGAAAGCCCAGGACGTAGTCGAGTCCATTGGGGGCGAGGATCAGGGCCCGGTCACCGGGCGACCCGCTGGCCCTGAGCTGTTCGCCGAGGTTGACCACGCGCTTGTACAGCTCCGACCACGTCAGGGTCTGTCGGACGCCGTCCCAATCCTGGTCGTAGTCAAGGTATGTGAACGCTGCGTCGTTGGGCTGCAGGCTCGCGCGTTCGCGCAGCACACCGGGTATGGATGACTGAACCACGGAGAACACACTACCTTCGTCGAAAGCGTTTCCGGCCCGGAACGGCCAGGTTACAACCGCACGGCCCCGCGCCCGCCCTCCGTCTTCCCCACGGGCAAAGCGCTCCGCCGCTGCTGGCAAATAAACTACCGTGTACGCGGTGGACAATCGACTCGCACACATGGACCAGGCGTCTTTCCTCGGTCTGCGGGCGCTTGGCTACGGGGCGCACGTGCAGTTCAACTGGATTTACAACCGTCCCGCAAACGTTGACGGATTGCGCCGCTTCCACCGAAACCTCGGATACGGGTTGCTGGGACGGCTGGTCGAACCGTCGCCGCTGCCTTTCGCGCGTGACCGCTGGGTCGTCTCGCGCGGACCCCGCGACATCGAGATGGCCGAAACACCGCGCTCCCGTGCGGATCTGAATGCCTGGTTGCATGAGCGGGCGTGCCTGCCGCTGGATCCCGAATACGGGCCCGGCTGGCATCTCGGGGTCCTCCCCCTCGACGACGGCGGGACCGCGGTTTGCCTGACGACATCGCACACCCTGGTCGACGGGCTCGGGATCCTGCAGGCCATCTCCGACGCGGCGGAGGGACGAACCCGCCACCTGGGCTACCCGGGCCCCGGTTCGCGCACCCGCGGACGGGCGGCGTTACAGGACGCCCGGCAAACGATCGCGTCGGCGCCCGAGCTGGCGCGCGCGGTGGGGGCCACGGTGCGCATCGCCCGACACCGGCGCAAGGACGTCGTCGCCTCGATGACCTCGCCACCGCCTTCGCCGCGCAGGGCCGCCCACGATCGGCCCGTCGTGGTGCCCTACCTGACGGCCTACGTCGACGTGGCGGCCTGGGATGCGTGCGCGAAAACCATTGGCGGAAACAGCTTCACGCTTCTCGCGGGATTCGCGGGCAGGCTCGGCGTGCGAATGGGGCGTGTCTGCGACGACGGAACGGTCACGCTAGCGTTCCCGGTCAGCGACCGCACGGAAGACGACACGCGTGGCAACGCAGTGGTATTCCCCACCATTTCGGTCGACCCGGCGCGCCTCTCCTCCGACCTCGGGGAGGTCCGTCTCAAGTTCAAGCAAGCGTTCGCCGACCTCACCGAGATCACCGAGGAGCTGCTGGGGCCGCTGCCACTCGCCTCGCTGGCGCCCAAATGGGCTGCACGGCGCGCGGCGGGAATGGGATTGGGTGTCGCCAGCCTTCCCATCGGCTGCTCCAACGTCGGGGATATGCCTCCGGCGACGAACCGCCCGGACGGGACCGACGCCGACTACGCATTCGGGCGGCTGATCGAACCGGGCATCAACCGGCGCGCCCTCGAACGCATGGGCGGGCAACTGTTCGTCGCTTCGGGGCGGGTGCACGGAAAGATCTTCCTTGCGGTCAACGCCTACCTGGCCGGCCGGACCAACTCCCAAACCGCACTGCGCGAGGACGTCTTACGCACGTTCGACGAATTCGGCCTGACCGCCGAGATTCACGGCTAGCGCCCGGGCGCGGGGGAACTCGCGAAAAGTGGCTTGCGCCAAGGTCTTCAGATGTTGCGCCCGCTGCGGCCCGAAGGCCGCGATCTCCACGACCAGCGCCAGCCATGCGGGAAACCACCAGAGCCGCGCGATGATCCGGATCGAGCGGGATGACGCCGGGTCGACGGCCAGCCAACTGAGAATCCGCAGCTGATCGAGCACGTAGCCCCGCGACGTCATCAGATGCGTCGTTTCGGTCCCCTTCATGTGACTGCGCACCGACAGCTCGCGTGGCACAAAGCAAACCGTCGATCGCAACATCAGGCGCAACCAGAAGTCCAAGTCAACGAGCTGGTAGATGTCGTTGCGCAGGCCCCCGACGTCGAGTGCCAGGCGGCGCCGGAACATCACGCAGGTGGGTTCGCCGACCCAGTTGTCCCTCAGGCCGCCCAGCGCGGCCTGCCGCACCAACTCGCGCCCGTCATTGCGTTCGCGGAGGTTCCGAAAGTGCGTGTACATCTTGCCGTACATGCGCTGCCACCGCTCGTCGTCGCCCACGACCTGCCGCGGCGCGAACGCGAGCCCGACGGCCGGGTCCTCGAAGTATGGGGCGAGCGTCGCCAGTGCGCCGGGCAGCAGCCAGTCGTCGCCGTGTACGAACTGAACGCAGGTGCCGCGCGCCAGTTCCAGGCACTTGTTGTGGTTGCCGCTGAGCCCGAGGCGCGGTTGATTCTTGACCAGCCGGTCCCCCGGCCGCAGCATCGCGGCGGCGACGGCGGCGCCGTCGTCCGACGAGTCGTCGTCGACGACGATGATCTCGAAGTCGACGCCGTCCTGGTCCAGGATGCTGCGCAGGCAGCGCTCGATCGTGGCGGCGTTGTTGTACATCGGCACACAGACCGAGACCAGCGGGGTCGCGGGCGCATCGTCAGCATGCATCGCCGGGTACAGGCAGCCTCAGAGAGCGGCGATACCCTGGCTCAGCAGGAGGATCCCCGTGCCACCGAATATCAGCTGGGTGATCTGCAGGCGGTAGGTGCGTAGCCCATTCTGCACCCGTAGCATGATCGCCTCGGTCTTCTCCGGCACCGCCAGGAAGGCGACCAGGGGAATCTCGATCAGCGCGAGCACCAGAAGTGTGAAGATGATGAATGCGCTGAACTGCGTGCTCACCCCCACGCCCGACGCCATGATGACCGCCAGCAGCACCGCCCCCTCGTAAGGGGGGAATGAGGAGGCGGCGCCGACCACGAACGCCGGCCACAGCAGGTCGGAGTCCAGCATGGCCTGCGCACGGGCGCCCAGCCGCACGAAGGGGTTGCGCGAACGCGGCTCGTCCACCAGTGTTGCCGCGCCGCCACCCACGGTCACCGGCGTGACGGGCTCGCGCGCCGCCGCCCGCGCGCGCGCCGTTACGACGGCGACGAGCAGGAGCGCGAGCAAACCAAAGGTGATCTGAAGGCGGCCGCCCGAAAAGATGATGACCTCCGACCTGACCGCCGCGATCACGGCAGCGGCCTGCCGAATAGCTCCCAGCGCGGCTTCGTGCATCAGCACCAGCACGCCGATCGCGATGGCGACCCCCGAGGCGATACCGCCCAGCCAGAAAGCCAGCAAGTTCACCATGGGCCGCTTACGCGACAGCAAGACCACGACCAGCCCCAGGCGCACCGGGTCAATCGCCAGCCCCAACCCCATAATCAGTACGCACGTCCACATCAGGGGGAACGCTACCGTGCGCGCGCGTATCCCGTGGCGTAACTGAAGAATTCGTTTGTCTGGCACCTGACCAGGTGCGACGGGCCGAGCGGTTCGCACCGCGCACGGCGGCAGGGGTGACTCGCGTCACGTTGCCCCGAAAATGGCGCATCTCGGGGCGCTATGCTCATGCCGGTTCGCTGAAGGACAGAAGGGGCAGCTGTGCTCGACGACCCGCCCGCAACCCCCGCGATCTCGGTGTGCGTGCCGATGTACAACAACGGCGCCACGATCGAACGGTGTCTGCGCAGCATCCTCGACCAGGACGGTGCGGATTTCGAGATCGTGGTCGTCGACGACGATTCGTCGGACGACTGCGCCGCGATCGCCACATCATTGCTCCGTCCCGGGGATCGACTGGTACACAACCAATCTCGGCTCGGTCTGAACGGAAACCACAACAAGTGCCTCGAACTCGCGCGCGGCACTTGTGTCCAGTTCGTGCACGGCGACGACTGGTTGCTCCCGGGGGCGCTGAAGACTCTCGCCGCCTGCTTCGACGACCCCGCCGTCGGGATGGCGTTCGCTCCCAGGCGTGTGATCCAGGACGAAAACCTTCCGTGGCGGCGGCGCGTCGGCCCTGCGCACAAGCACTATTTTCGGCTCCGCGGACGCAACAGCGGACGTTGGCTGCTCAGCCAGCAATTGCTGCGCGGCGGTGCGGGCAATTGGATCGGCGAACCGACCTGCGTGATGTTCCGCCGCCGCCTCGCGCTTGAAATCGGTGGGCTTCGCAACGACATCTATCAGCTCGTTGACCTGGATTTTTGGTATCGCCTGATGGTCCGCTCGACGGTCTGTTTTTACCCCCAGGAACTGTCGGTGCGCACCCACACGGCGTCGACCGAATCGATGCGGATCGTCAAGGCGGGCGGCAATTGGCTCGACCAGCTGCGGATTCTCACCTGGCTGATCGTCGATCCGGCCTCGTCGGCCCCGATTCGCGGCATCGCGGGCGTCTGGTGGTCGATTACCTGGCTGGCGCTGCCCCTTCGGGTGCTGGCGTTCGGACCCGAGCGGTCGTCGCGGTTGAAGACCCTGGCCCGGGCCCCGGTCGACGAGTTCGCCCGTGCCCGTCGCTGGCGTGACGGCCTGCCTACGGCGGTTTGACCCACGTTGACGGCCCGCTGCCGAGCCTGTCCACGTTCGACTGGATGAGTTCGTAGGGATAGTCGGTGTGCTGTTCGATGAAGTCGCGCAACTGTGCCATGGAATCGTGCCAGGGCTCGTTGTATCGCGGCAGGCTCGCCTTCAGAAAAGGGAACCGGAAGTGTTCGATGAGGCCATCCCAGAAGAAAAGGGTGTGGTTGAACGGTTCCCCCGAAAACTTGCCGGCCCACTGATGATCCGGTGAGCGCCTGTACGTTGCCCGGATGTCGGCGACCGAAACGAACGGCTGCAACGTGAGCCCCGCCTCGCGGGCGCGCCGGGACAGGCCGATCTCGTATTGATCGACGATGTTGACTTTGTCGACGATGTACTGGAAACCGTTCCAGAACTCGGTGAGGAACGGACGGGTGCGCGAATTGAGGTCCCAGGCCAGGAAAAATGACTGAAGATGGACGCCGAACTCGGCGCTTTCGATCGCGCCGTACATGTCGGCGCCCCGGAACGCGCTCCACATCTCTTCGATCGGAAACAGCGGAGCGAACACGCTGTCGTTGGCCACGACCAGGCGGTCGAATTGATCGAGCGACCACCCGCGGGACGTGAGGATGCACCACGCGAGGTGCCAGGAACCGAAGTCCAGTGCAAGGGTGCGCCTGGTGTAGATGCCGGCACAGAGGGGCCGGAGGGGATCGACGGACGCCGGGGTCAGCTTGGGCGACGCGGAGATGAAAATGATCGTCGCCCCCAGCCCGTGGAGGGCCTTGAGGTAGTGCACGACATAAGGATCGACGACCCCTTGCGGATCGAAGTGAGCGAAGAGCACGAGCGTGGCTCGACCGGGCGAGGGCCGCGGGGGAAGCTCTTGATGTGTCTGGCGGATGAAGCGTAGGGCGTTGCCGCGCAATCGGTACGGGACGGCGGCCAGATAGCGGCGGGCGCGCCCCGACTCGGCGCGCAGCCTGCTCACCAGTTCCAAGGTCACCTCGCAGCGTCCCGATCACGATATCCGATGTAGCGCATGGTATTCGGTTCGGGAGGCGGTCATGCCCCAGGCAGTCAAAGCCCGATTTCCGGCGACGGGTGATCCCGCGGCGGTCGGCACGTTGCCCGTCCTGACCCCGATGAACATCCCGCGAAGGTTTGCCTGGCGGGTCGTCGCGGATCGGCCCGTGCACCGGACGCCGACCGTCTAACATGTCCCCTGACCTAGTCACCGCGGCGAATCGCCGATGCGAGTTGACATTCGACAGGAAGAACGTGGATGCGGATCGTAATTCCCTGCGGGCGCCCAAGCCGTAGCAGCCGTCTTCGCCCGCAGCGGGTAATTCCGTGAAAATCCTTGATGCCATTCGCTATAACCCGAGGGTGCGGCGCCTCGGCCTGGGCCTGCGGGTGCTGTCGCCGCAAACCTACGCGCAGGACGGCCTCGTCAGCGTCCACTCGCACGCCTTCATGCAAGAGCCCAGGTTCGTCGCGGCGTACGCCCGGGGCGTCCAGGCGATCGGCGGGGCGGACCTCTACCAGTTTCACTGGCGTGTCCATATCGCCCTGTGGGCAGCCTCCATCGCGTCGCGGCTGGATGGCGATTTCGTGGAATGCGGTGTCAACAAGGGGTTCGTGAGCAGCGCGATCATGGAATTTCTCGACTGGAACCGCCTCGACCGCGATTTCTACCTGCTCGACACCTTCGCGGGGCTGGACGAACGATTCGTGTCCGCGAGCGAACGCGAGGCCGGCTCGCTGGAGAAGAGCGCGAAGAGCCTCGAAAGCGGGTTTTACATCACGGGAGCCGACTCGGTTCGCGCGAACTTCGCACAATGGCCGCGTGCGGTCATCGTCCAGGGCGCCATCCCAGAAAGCCTCGCGCAGGTGACGCCGCGCCAGGTCGCATACCTGCATCTCGACATGAATTGCGCCCCGCCCGAGATCGCCGCGCTCACCTACTTCTGGGACCGACTGGTCGCGGGCGCTCCCGTCCTGCTGGACGACTACGCCTACCGCGGCTACACCCCGCAACGGCTCGCGTTCGACGAGTTCGCGCGGTCGCACGACATCACGGTTTGCGCGCTCCCCACCGGCCAGGGCTTGATCATCAAGCCGACCCAACCCGCCCGGCGGAGTCGGCCGTCGGCCGATTAGTTGTCGTCGACTGTGTTTCGTGACCGGACCGGGCGCGGTAGTGTCTGCTGGACGTCCACGGCTGCGCGAGTTCCTTCGGGTACCTCGAGACCCGGCAGCCGACACTTCCGACGCGAACAAGGTGTGGTGTGCCCTCAAAGTTGAACAAGCGTGTCCAGGAGTCGTTGCTTGCCGCCGGAGTTGAGCTGTCGGCACGACCGCCGTTCGTGACGCGGTATTCCGCCTACCGGGGCCGGCGTCGCATGCTGCGGGCGCTCGG
This sequence comes from Mycobacterium sp. IEC1808, assembly GCF_002101935.1. Lineage (NCBI taxonomy): Bacteria > Bacillati > Actinomycetota > Actinomycetes > Mycobacteriales > Mycobacteriaceae > Mycobacterium > Mycobacterium sp. IEC1808. Next base: position 104,034 of record NZ_LQPV01000024.1, read on the forward strand.
CCCCGACCTGGGTAAACAGGTCGCCTGGACGACGTCGGATGCGCCGGCCTCCGACGGCGAGCTGGCCGCGATCTTCGCGGAGACGCCGAACATCCACAAGATGCTCCACTATCTGCCGGCCTATGAGTCGGCGCTGTCTTCGTATCGGTCTCGGCCGATACGGATGCTCGAAATCGGCGTGGCGCGTGGTGGCTCGCTGCAGATGTGGCGGCGTTACCTCCATCCGGAGTCGACAATCGTCGGCATCGACATCGACACAACCACTCGGCAGTTCGACGATCCTTCGCGGCGGGTGCACGTTCGCATCGGCAGCCAGACGGACAATTCGTTCCTGCAACAAGTGGTGAGCGAACTTGGCCCGTTCGATGTGATCCTCGACGACGGCAGCCACATGAATTCGCACATCGTGCACACGTTTCAGTTTCTCTTTCCCAACGGGCTGGCCTCGGGCGGCGTCTACATCGTCGAGGACCTCCACTCGAACTATTGGCGGGCATACCGCGACAGTCCCATGTCGTTCGCCGACTTCACGAAGTGGCTCATCGACGCGATGCACGCGCACTACCAAACAGCCGGTAGCAAAGAGCTCGACTATCGGGCGAACGATCCGCACCGACTGAAGGAACTCCACGTTCCGCTTGCCACAACGCTTGTGGAGAAGGTCGAATTCTACGATTCGATAGCGGTTATCCATCGGGCAAAGGGCCGCCGGGAAGTCCCCACCAGCGTTTTCCGCTGAAGGTATTCAGCCCGGCGGTTGCTGCGCCGAGACTTCGGTCGAACCCGCGGTTGTGAGTTGGCCATCGGCCGCCGCGTTCGCAGCTGCATCCTGCTCCGGCCCGTCGTCGTCCGGGCTTGGTAGGGCCGGTCGGCGTGCGTAGGAGATGATGATCGCCGCACAGGCGATCAACCACAGCAGCGGCGTAAGCGAGGCCGTGGTACCGACAAGCGCCCTGGTTTGAACGATCGAACTGACCCCCAGCTGTGCCGGCCCGGCAATCTGCGCCGGAACCGGTGGGCTGGGTAACGCAATGTGCGCGATGCTGAGTGCCGCGGCGACACTCACACAAATGCCGACTCCGCGCCGCCGATCGCCGACGGCTGCGAGTCTCTCGAAGATTCCCGTTCCCGGTGGCCCCTGCGGGTCCCGGGCGACCAACGCGGCGATCGGCAACGCGAATACCAGGTAGTAGGGCAGGCTCACAGCGGTGAAGAGAGCGGCCGTGGCCAGCAGCACGATGCCGACCATGACGGGCGAGATGCGCCGTCCCAGAGCGAGAACGCAGACGACGACGAGCGCGAGGATGACGTACCCGATCATCGATCGCACACCGGCGAGATAACCGTCCGGTATCGAGCCGCCGTTTTCGCTGGCCTTGATGCCGTCGGGGACCATCAAGAGCCCCCTTGCGAAGGACACGTTGAGCGACGTAGCCGCCTGAAAAACTCCGCCGTAACTGACGGTGTGGCGGATCGACTGCATGATCGTGTCCGGAAAATCCCGGGGCCACAAGAGATATGCCGCGGCATTGGACGCCACCACCCCCGCCACCGCGACGCCTCCCCATCGCCACTGTCGGGCAGCGAACAACGCGACACCGAGAATCGCGAATTGCGGTTTCACCATCGCGGCAAGCACCACCATGACGGTGACAAGACCCCACCGTCGCCGGGATAGCGCCACCAAGAAAACCAACGCGATAGGCACCACGAAGCCCGCCGAGTTGCCTCGATCGACCGCCATCCATGCCGGGATCGCCGCGCTGCCGCAGGCCACGAAGACCACCACCCGCTCAAGGCCGCGTGCACCCCGGGCCGCCCACAGGGCGGGACTCAACACTGCAACCGTCAGGACGAGCAGATACGTCAACAATCCCAGCCGCGGCGCGTGCAGCCACTGCCCGAGCAGCCAAAAGCCCCTGTGCGGCAGCATGCCGGCCGCCGGATAGTTACTCTCCACGATGGCCGGGACGTAGCCGTGCAGGTGGGGCTGGTGCGACGACAGCGGCGGCACCGGGTAGGGCTCCCATGGATTGGCTCGCTGCGCGAAGTCCATTGTCAAGACGGCGTCGCTGAAGCAGTGGCGGCCAAGGTTTGTAGCCCAATCAAAGGTGCAGTCATCCGGGACGAAAACGAGCGAGGAAAGCACGTCGATCGAGAAGTACTGCGTGAGAACAAAGCCCGTCATAGCCGAAATAGCCGACGCCAGCAGGACGCCGCCGAGCAAGATGGTGCGTGCCGGTTGGTGGGTGAACGCCGACAGCCGAGCCCGGGCAGCCGCGATCGGGTGCCGTAGGACGTCGAGGGGTTCCCTCACTGCGTTCTCCCCGGTTCTGGCGGACACTAGCGGGGGCGAGGCGCCCGACTCCGCCGCGGGCAGTTTACCCAACGCTCCCCTCGCCGACCTGGCATTCACACCGTTTGGGTAAGCCGTGCGAAGACGCATGAAGCGGCTGGTGTCGCGCTTCTTGGCGCCGACGGGCGCCGCTGCGGCGGTAGTCGGCGGCAAGCCTGTTCAGGATTCCCTTGCGCCGCAGCCGAAGTAAGGCAGTGCAATGTGCGAAATTTCTCCCACCCCCGTCGCGTGGATCCTTGGCGGCACGAATCTCGCTGGCGGACAACGGCCTAGGTGCGCGAGGTCCCGTCCCGAGCGTCGGCGGCGCTACGCCGAAACGAGAAGTACCGATGGCCGAGATAGTTCAGCACCAGGATCGGCACAAAGACGATTATTTGCGCCGGGATCCGGTGCACACCGAGTTCTACCAGCACTGTCAAGGCGACGGCGTTGAGGCCGAACGTCGTGAGGTAGACACTCTCGAAGCGCACGAGATCGCGCAGCACGTGGCCCCGAACGCGGAACACCAACCGGCGATGCATGACGAAGGCGAACAGCACGCTCAGCACGTGCGAAACGGTGACCGTCACCAGCGATCCGGCGACCGTGCCGAACCGGCGGTCGACGGCGTGACCCACCGTCTCCGAGCACGCGACGAACATCCCCAACCCCACGACGGTGTTGATTGCCCCGACGATCAGGAAGGCCACGCGCTGGTCGCGGATGAGCCGGATCAGCGGTCCAGGGGGCGCCGATTCGGGCGGTAGGTCGAATTCGGTCATTCGATGCCTTCCACCCTTCCGGATCCCTCGTCACGTCGACTTCAGGGGAGCGCAATCACTCGGGGACGCGCCCCGCGAATACCATTTCGGCGCCCGTGCCATCGTCGGAGCCCGCGTAGACCTCGGGCTCGAAGCCGGCCTTGCGAACGTAATCGACTATGTCCCGGCCGAATTCGGTGAACGTCAGCATGTCGACACCCACCGGAATGAACCGATAAGCCCCGCTGCCCCTGCCGTGATAAAGGGCCGGCATCCGGTGCACGATCTCGCCGTCGTCGCCCAGCTCCGCCCGTGTTTCCGTGGTCTGGCGCGTCCAGAGCACCGGCACCGTGAAGACATGCCGGCCCCCGGGCCGCAGCACGCGCCGCGTCTCGGCCAGCGCGACCCGGAAGTCGTGCACGTGCTCGAGGGTGTCGGACGACAGGACCAGGTCGAAGGCGGCGTCGGGGTAGGTGAGTCGACAGATGTCCTCGTTGCGGTTGCCGTCGACCATCTCGCCCAGCCGCTCCGGTCCGCGATAGTCGGAGAACGCGAGCCGCGGGAGCCGCCGCAGCAACGCGTGCAGCGATCCGAGCGAGCCGATCGTGTTCACCTCGGCGACGTCGAGTTCGCGGAACGCGGGGTCATCCACGAGCTCGGCGAAGGACCCGCACCCGGGCGGACCGTAGATGGCGACGAGGACCTCGGCGATCCGCCGCACTCTCAGGTTGCTGCAGCAGGACCGGCAGAACATGCTCTCGCGCCGGTTATATGCGCGCGACACGTCCGCGTTGGCCCAAAATTCGTGCAGTTCGTCGGGGGTGGTCCAGGAATTGAAGGCGAAGGTGGTTTCGGCGCCGCAGACCACGCAGCGGCCCGCCTCGTCGGATCGGCGGTCGCGCAGCGGGCGCAGGTTCAGAAGCACGGGCCGCCCCACCCGCGCTTTCACCGCCGCCGCCAGGCTCACCTGGGGGAATCCGCCGTCGGCGCGGCCACCGGGAGCGCGGCGTGGAAAGCGGTCATGGCAGGATCCGGTCTCAGAAGCGGCGTCTGCGGCATGGACACATTCGTAACACGTCGGCGCACCACCCGGATGTGATATTTGAAAAGCCCAGCGCCAAGGCAAGTTAGGAACTACATTACTGAGCTGCCGGAGTTCACCCGGCTGTCGCAGCCGGTCATCGCCGCGGTGACGGCGGGTACAGCCGATTTGTTCAGGGGGCGCTTGTCATCGCACAGCTATCCCGCCGAACTCCACCCGGTCGAGCAGTAGGAGGGGCGTCGTGACGCCAGCGGTATCGGTCGTCGTGCCGGTGTACAACGGCGTCGCGTTCATCCACGAGACGATGCAGTCGATCTTGGCGCAGACATTCACCGACTTCGAACTGCTGGTTTCCGAGCGGTATTCCACCGACGGCACCTGGGAGGCATTGCAGCGGTACGCCGACGATCCCCGCGTCCGGCTGACCCGACTGGATGCCCCCGGTCCCGCACCGGTGAACTTCAAGTACGTCACCGAGCTCGCCACCGGCGAGTTCATCAAGGCCGTCTGCGCCGACGACGTGCTGTATCCCGACAACCTCGAGGTGCTCGTGAGGGAATTGCGAGCGCACCCGTCGGCCGTGCTGGCCGTCAGTTCGAGGGATGTCATCGACGCGGCGGGGCGCACGGTGATGCGCAACCGCGGCCTGGCCGGACTGCACGGTGAAATCAGCGGGCCCGACGCCATCCGGCGCACCGTGCTGGCGGGCACGAACATTTTCGGCGAACCGCCGACGGCCCTGTTCAGGCGCCAGGCGCTGCTCGACGCCGGAGGTTGGGAACCCAACCGCCCCTTCCTCTTTGATCTCGCGACCTACTCCAGGGTGCTGCTGCACAGCAAGGGCACCCTCGTCGCGGTGCCCCGGCCGCTCTGGGCATTTCGGCTCAGCGGTTTCCAGGAGACCGTGAAGACGTACAACCACACTCAGACGGACGACGTGATCAGTTTCTTCCGGGAGTTGTCCGCCGCGAACCCGGGGCTGCTCAGCCGGCGGCAGCTATTGGTCGGCAGCACGCGGGCCCGAGTGAACACCCTCGGTCGACACGCGGTGTACCGCTGGCTGGGCCGGTCGCGCCTCGAGGTGGCCGCCGCGGGCGGCTAGCGAACGAGCCGCACCTAGTTGGACAGCGCTTGGTGCCGGAGCAGGTCGTCGTACACGCGCTTCACCGCCACCGGAAACGGGGTGAGCGCGACGCGCTGGAAGTCGTGCGAAAAGTTCGTGCAAAGGCGCAGGTCGCGAACGTGATAGTTCGAGGACGGGCTGGTCCCGAGCGCGATGCGGACAGTGCGGTGGGCAACCTGTTGCACGGTGCGCAGGACCGTGCACACGGACACGGGCTGGCGCGACGAGATGTTGCGCAGCACCGGCGTCGACGGCTGGTCGTGAACCGCGTTGTCGACCAGCGTCCGCACCATCGCGGCGGCATCGTCGATGTACAGGTAGTCGCGGAGCGTCTCCATCGGAACGAACACGTTCAACGATTGCCGCGTGATCGCGGCCCTGCACATCTGGCTGACGAGACCCTGCGGTTTCACCAGGTTTTGGCCGGGCCCGGCGAGGTTTGAGAACCGTCCGATTACGAGCGGGATGCGGCCCGCGAGCGCCGTCTGGAACATCTCCTCTTGGGCAAGCTTCGTCTCGCCGTACGAGCTCAGCGGCCGTGGCGCCGTCGACTCGCTGAACGGCGGATGAGCCGACCCGGCATAGACGCCGCCTGCCGACGACGAGAGGAAGAACGCGCCCCGCCCGGTCGGTCGCGAATCGCACAACCTGGTGAGCACGTGAGACATGATGCGCGTCTCCGCGGCGAGCTTGTCGGCCGTGGTGCCGACGACGCCGCTGCCGGCGGCCCAAATGATCGACCAATCATCGCTTCCGGCCTCGCGAATGAACCGCTCGAGGTCCGAGTCGAGCACCTCTACCGCCGCATCGTGGTTCTCCCATGGCACCCGCAGTCCCACGAATTCCGGGCCGACCGCACGCGATACGGCGCTGCCGAGTAGCCCGCCGCGACCCACGATCCAGGTGAGCACCCGTCAGTCCTCCCGGCCGTCGAATACGTCAGAGGGATCGCGCACGATGACATACACCGGCTTACCCATCGCCATATTCGCTGCGGCCGCTATGTATTCGGCGATGATTCCCAGCGCGAACAAAACCGCTCCGCCGACGACAAGCACCGCCACGAACACCGACGTCCACCCTTGCACGCTGATGTCGCCGACCGCTTTCTGGATCGCGCTGTAGGTCGCCACCGCGAAACCGAGCAGAGCGAACAGAATTCCCATCATGGAGACGAAACGCAGGGGCCGGGTACCGGATGAGATGACCAGCCGCCAAAAGTGCGCGGACAAGCGCCGCAACGTGTACGCGCTCGCCGGTCGTCCCTCTTCGCGCATCAACACCGGACATGCCGAAGGATTCGCGACGACCCAGCACAGGGCGACGTCGAGAAACACGCCCGCGCCGGTGTACGCCGCGACGCTGCGCCCGGCCTCGCCCAACATCAGCCGAAAACTGTTGAAGGCTTTGGGCCCGTCGGACGACATCAGCACATGGACGAACAACCACTTCGTCAGCCAAGACGCCGCGTTGCGGAAGGCGCCGTGTGGTGGCTTGTTTGTCGGCGAGGCGTACACGAGCTGGGTGCGATCGCGGTACGCCATGTCGAGCATGTCGCCGATGTATGCAGGATCGTGCTGTCCGTCTTCGTCCATCGTGACGATCCAGTCCCCGCCGGATGACGTCATGCCCGCGAGTGTGGCGGGATGTTGTCCGAAGTTGCGAGACAACCATATTGGGCGGATCCATTCGTCGCGCCCGGCCAGCTCTCGCACGACTCGATCGGTACCGCGAATTCCCCGATCCCACACGAGGAGCACCTCGCCGACGCAAAACTGTCGACCGTCAGGGGTTTTCTGGGGTGATCGAAGCTGTTCGAGCTCCTTCACCACGCCAGCCAACGTCTCGGCTCCGCTGTATACCGGAATCACAACGCTGACCGAATCGATGCGGCTCAATTGACCGTCACCAGTCACGCCTTAGCCTCCCCAACGGACAGCTTCAGTGAGGTGACTTTACCCAGGGATTGCCGAATATGTGGCGCAATTGTGATTTCGCGTGAGCCGAGCCGAGTTACGGGGCCGGGAATGTCCGGTAACTGTCACGGTTCGCCGCCGTCCACGCGCGTGACTCCCCCTCAGGGCGTTGGCCGTTCGGATGCGTCTGTCTCACCGTTTCCGCCCTCGGGGCGGTCGTCGGCGGTGTACGCTCACCGCGTGCCGCTCCCGGCACCCCGTCGCGGTGCCCGGGGCGGCGCGGGCGCATCCTGCGCTCGAAGGCAACGTGAAGGGTGAAGGCGCGAAGTATCTACCGTTGGGGGTCTTTCTTCCTGCTTCCTCATCTCATGGAAAAGTACTCAAATAATCCTGCCGATAGATTTGGATACATGACTGTCACTGTGGAAGGTAGCTCGAGTTACCATCATGGATTAGCTGAAGGGCCAAGGAATTGGCCGGGCTCGTCTTATCCCAATCGTCAGCGAGTCCAATGAAAGCCGTGCTATTGGCCGGCGGGGCCGGCACGCGACTGAGGGAAGAGACCGTCATCCGCCCCAAACCGATGGTAGAGATCGGTGGGCGGCCAATCCTCTGGCATATCATGAAGCTCTATTCCCACCACGGTATTAACGATTTTGTGGTTTGCTGCGGTTACAAGGGCTACGTGATCAAAGAATACTTCGCCAACTATTTCCTGCACATGTCTGACGTGACCTTTGATATGTCCGCTAACCGGATGGAAGTGCATGAGCGCCACGCAGAACCGTGGCGGGTGACGCTGGTGGACACCGGCGACGACTCCATGACGGGCGGACGCCTCAAGCGGGTGGCAACCTACATCCAAGACGAAGAGGCTTTCTGCTTCACCTACGGCGACGGGCTCAGCGACGTGGACATCAGCGCCAGCATCGAATTCCACCGCCGGCACGGACGGCACGCGACCGTCACGGCGGTCCTTCCGCCGGGGCGCTATGGGGCCATCGAGTGCGACGGTGACCAGGTCTCGCGCTTCGTCGAGAAGCCGCGTGGCGATGGCGGCCTCATCAACGGCGGATTTTTCGTTCTCTCCCCCGCGGTGCTCGATTACATCGAAGGCGACCACACCTCCTGGGAGGGCGCGCCCCTGGCCCGTCTCGCGGCCGACGGCGAGATGATGGCGTTCGAACATTCGGGTTTCTGGCAGCCCATGGACACCCTCCGAGAGAAGAACCTGCTCGAAGAACTGTGGAGCAGCGGCAAAGCGCCGTGGAAATGCTGGAATTGAACGCGTTCGGGGCCGCTTATCGCGGGCGCCGGGTGCTGGTCACCGGCCATACGGGATTCAAGGGCAGCTGGTTGTGCATGTGGCTGCAGGCGCTGGGCGCCGAGGTCACGGGCGTCGGGCTGGACCCGTGGACCGAGCCCAGCCACTGGGATCTGCTGAAGCTGTCCATCGAGGACCGCCGCGTCGACGTGCGCGATGAAGCGGCCGTCCGCAAGGTCTTCGCCGAGGCAAAGCCGGAAATGGTTTTCCACCTGGCCGCTCAGCCGTTGGTCCGTCGGTCCTACCGCGAGCCGGTCACTACTTGGGCCACCAACGTGATGGGCACGGTGAATGTACTCGAGGCCGTCCGGCACACCCCGGAGGTGCGTGCGGTCGTGGCGATCACCAGCGACAAGTGTTATGAGAATCGTGAATGGCCTTGGGCCTACCGGGAACGAGACCGGCTGGGCGGTCACGAGCCCTACAGCGCGTCCAAGGCCGCCGCCGAGTTGGTTTCCGCGAGTTACCGGGCCGCGTTGCTGCAAGACCCGTCGGCCCCGTTGCTCGCAACCGCCCGGGGCGGCAACGTGATTGGCGGTGGCGACTGGTCCGAGGACCGGCTGGTGCCCGACTTGGCGCGCTCGGTCGCTGCCGGCGAGCCACTGATCATTCGCTCGCCGCATGCCACGCGGCCCTGGCAGCATGTGCTGGATCTCCTCAGCGGGTATCTCCTGCTAGGTCAGCGCCTTCTGGCGCGCGACACCACTTGCGCCACTGCGTGGAACTTCGGCCCCGACGAAGCAGGCAACCGCACGGTCGAGCACGTGCTCGGACACCTTGCTCGCGCGTGGCCACAGATCCGATGGGAAGTGACATCCAGTCCGCAGCCGCACGAAGCGGGCCTGCTGCATCTCGACAGCGCCAAAGCGCGGATGCATCTCGGGTGGCGTCCCGTTTGGGATCTGGAAAAGACGGTCCACCACACGGCCAGTTGGTATCGCCAACTGCTTGAGGCCGGCGCCGTGTCGAGCGCGGACCAGCTGGCTGCCTACCTCGCCGACGCGGCCGACTCCGGCCAGGTTTGGGCAACGGCATGAACATCTCCGACACCCCGATCGCCGACCTGAAGCTGGTACGGTCCGTGCCACACGAGGATGCCCGCGGCACGTTCCTCCGCCTCTTTTGCGCCCAGGAACTTCAGCCCCTGCTGGGCCACCGCCAGATCGCGCAGATCAATCACTCCAAAACCAGCCACGCCGGGGCCGTGCGCGGCCTGCACTTTCAACACCCGCCGCACGCGGAAATGAAGATGATCCGCTGCCTTCGCGGCCGGGTGTGGGACGTGGCGGTCGACCTGCGGCCCAACTCACCCACGTTCTTGCAGTGGCATGCCGAGGAACTGGCGCAGGGCGACGCGCAGATGTACGTGCTGCCCGAGGGATTCGCGCACGGGTTCCAGGCCTTGGAGCCCGACAGCGAATTGCTGTACCTGCACACGGCGTTCTACCACCCTCCCGCCGAAGGAGGGTTGCGTCACGACGATCCCCGCCTCGGCATCACCTGGCCTTTGCCGCCCCAGGACCTTTCGGCTCGTGACCTATCCCATCCGCCACTGGACGCCGACTTCACAGGAGTCGCACTATGAAATGCCGGCACTGCGGCAATCCCGTCGAGCACACTTTTGTCGACCTCGGCTTTGCGCCCCCCTCGAACGCCTACCTGCGGGCCGACGACCTGTCCAACCCGGAGGTGCACTATCCACTGCGCGTAAAGGTGTGCGATCGCTGTTGGCTGGTGCAGACCGAGGACTACACCCGTGCGGAGGAATTGTTCAGCCCCGACTATGCCTACTTCTCCAGCACGTCGAGCACTTGGCTCGAGCACGCGGCCCGCTACGTGCGCATGATCACCGAGCGGCTGCAACTGGGGCCCGAGAGCTTTGTCATCGAAGTGGCTTCCAACGACGGCTACTTGCTGAGGAACTTTGTGGCAGCGGGCATCCCGTGCCTGGGCATCGAGCCGACGGTCGGGACGGCCGAGGCGGCCGAGGCGCTGGGGATCCCGGTCATCCGCGAATTCTTCGACGAAGCCCTCGCGCGCCGGCTGGCCGGTGAGGGACGGCAGGCGGATCTCATCCTCGGCAACAACGTGTATGCCCACGTACCGGACATCAACGACTTCACCCGCGGACTGGCTGCCGTGCTGAAGCCGGAAGGCGTTGTCACGCTGGAATTTCCGCACATCGTGCCGTTGATCGAACACACGCAGTTCGACACCATCTACCACGAGCATTTCTCGTACCTGTCGCTCACCACAGTGACCCGGATATTTGCCGCCGCAGGCCTTCGGGTGTGGGATGTCGAAGAACTGCCGACCCACGGGGGCAGCCTGCGGGTTTATGGCTGCCGCGCCGAGGCGGCGATCGCCACCACAAACAACGTCGACGCGCTGCTGGCGCGCGAGGAACAATTCGGGGTGACCCGGCTTGGCACATATACCGAGTTCCAGAAGCGCGCCGACCGGGTGAAGACGGATCTTTTGGGCTTCCTGGTCGACCAGAAGCGTGCCGGCCGGCGCGTGGCGGCCTACGGAGCCGCCGCGAAAGGAAACACCTTGTTGAACTACGCCGGCGTCAGGCCGGACTTGCTGCCGTATGTGTCCGATGCCGCGGGGTCCAAACAGGGGAAATTCATGCCGGGAAGCCACATTCCCATCCATTCGCCTGAGGCGCTCCGGGAAGACCCGCCAGATTATGTGGTGATTTTGCCCTGGAACATCGCGCACGAAGTCCGCAGCGAGTTGAGTGACCTTGTTGAAGCCGGAGTGCGTTTCGTCAAGGCGGTTCCCGAGTTGAGCGTGCTGTGACGCCGCGCATCCCTTACACCAAGCCGTCGATCACCGAGCTCGAGGTGCGCTACGCCACCGACGCCGCCGCAAACGGCTGGGGCGCGCAGTGCTACGCATACCTCGAGCGCTTCGAGAACGCGTTCAGCACACATCTGGGCGTCAAGCACGCGATCGCCACGTCGAGTTGCACCGGCGCGATGCACATGGCCCTCGCCGCGCTCGGAATCGGCGCAGGTGATGAGGTCATCATGGCGGACACCAACTGGATCGCCACGGCGGCGCCCATCGTGCACCTGGGCGCCAGACCCGTCTTCGTCGACATCTTGCCCGAAAGCTGGTGCGTCGACCCGGAACTGGCCGAAGCCGCCATCACCCCCCGCACCAAGGCCATCGTCGCGGTGCACTTGTACGGGAACCTCTGCGAGATGGACGCTCTCTTGGCGGTGGGACAAAAACACGGCATCCCGGTGATCGAAGACTCGGCGGAGGCCCTCGGTTCGATTTACCACGGAAATCGCGCCGGCTCCATGGGCCGATTCGGGACCTTCTCGTTTCACGGAACCAAGGCGGTCACCACTGGCGAGGGCGGAATGTTCGTCACCAATGACGACGATCTGTACGAGAAAGTGCTCACCCTGAGCAACCACGGCCGCGCGCGCGGTCAGACTAAGCAGTTCTGGCCGGATATGGTGGGCTTCAAATATAAAATGTCGAACATCCAGGCAGCCATCGGTTGCGCACAGCTGGAGCGCATCGACGAACTGATTTCACGCAAGCGGGACGTTTTCTACGGTTACCAGGACGGGTTGGACGGCGTGGCCGGGATATCGATGAATCCCGAGCCGGCGGGCACACAAAATGGATTCTGGATGCCGACGGTCGTATTCGACGGGTCGACCGGGCTCACGTCCGAGCGCATTACCGACGCATTCGCGGCAGAAAACATTGATGCCAGGGTCTTCTTTCACCCACTTTCAACGACGCCCCCGTTCGCAGGATGGTCCGGAGGCAAATGGGCCGGCGATATCGCCAACCGCGCGATCAACCTGCCCAGCTTCCATGACATCACTAAGGAAGAGCAGTCCCGGGTCGTCCAGGTTGTCCGGCGGCTTTCCGAAGCCTGACGCGGGCTATCCGAGCCTATCTATGCTGATCCGCACCTCGTAAACGTCATCTCCGTCGGAGAAGCGGCACCCGGGATGCGGGGGGAATGTACGGGCGCGGAGGCGATTCAACAGCTCTCGGGCCGTCGTCGGCGCATCGAGGTCGATGACGCTCGCCGGCTCCAGCTGACTGCGATAGTGCAGGCTGCCGGTGTCCGCTTGTGGAATCCGGGGGATTTCACCGTGCACGATCGTTGGGAGGGCATCTTCGAAAAGCACCACCATTTCGGTCAGTGCCTTTTGGTATAACGTCTCGCCAGTGTCGGGCCACGACACCGATATTTCTCTCTGGAATGCGATGTCGCCGGCGTCGATCGCGGCGTTTACATGATGGAGCGTGACCCCGTAAGGCGCGTTTTCGACAATTGCCCAGAAATTCGGGTCTTTTCCTCGGCAGTACGGCAGCAGGCTTGGGTGAGTATTCACAATAACCGGCGCGGCGTCCAGAACGGCTCCCTTGAGCAAATACGGCCACCAGGCGAGGATAATGACGTCAACCTGCCGGGAGCGCAGCCAATCCGCTCTCTGCCGGTCATCTTGCTCCCGCCACAGCCTGGTTTCGCATCCCTCGGGAATGTCAAGGCCGTCCGGCAGACCTGCCGTGTCGGTTATCAGTGCGACAAGGCTTTCCGGTGCGTAGCCGAGCAGCTTTCCCAGAATGGAATAGCCGACCTCCCCATGCGCAAAGATGGCGATGCGCTTGGTGGCGCGACCTCCCGGGCCGTCCTCGTTCATGTCGGGGTACCTCGTCATCGTGATTCAGCGTCCCGGCGATCCTAAGGGACCGTGCGGCAAACCGGTGTGGACGCCGGCAGCCAGCGAAGCGGCCGGGAGAGGGCGAGAGCGGCCGCCAGAAACCGCCGTTCTCCGTTGTGCCGCGGGAATTCGGCATAGGATTTGCGTGGCATCGATCGCCAGCCGACGGCTGGGGGGTTCCATTTCTGCGTGGAGGTATGGGATGTCGTTTGTGATCGCGGCGCCGGAGACGATGGCGAAAGCGGCAACGGATTTGGCGAATCTCGGCTCGACGCTCAACGAGGCAAGCGCGGCCGCGGCCACCCGCACTACCGGGGTGCTGGCCGCGGCGGAGGACGAGGTGTCGGCGGCCATTGCGGCGGTGTTCTCCGCCCACGGTCAGGGCTTTCAGGCGCTCAGTGCGCAGGCGGCGGCGTTTCACGACCAGTTCGTGCAGGCTCTGACTGCCGGTGCGGGATCCTACGCCGGCGCCGAGGCGGCCAATGTCGCGGCGATCACGGCCAATCCGGCGCAGACGGTGGAGCAGGACCTGCTCAACCTGATCAATACGCCGTTCCTGACGCTGACCGGGCGTCCGCTGATCGGCAACGGCGCCAACGGGGCCCCGGGGACCGGGGCACCGGGCGGCAACGGCGGGTGGTTGCTCGGTAACGGCGGGTCCGGCGGGTCCGCGGCCGACGGCTCGGGGCTCAACGGCGGTAACGGCGGGGCCGCGGGGCTGTTCGGCCACGGCGGCGCGGGCGGCGCCGGCGGGACAAGCGCCGCGGGCAACGGCGGGGCCGGCGGGGCCGGCGGCGCGGGCGGGATGCTGCTCGGCACCGGCGGCAACGGCGGCACCGGCGGCGCTTCGACCCTCGCCATCGGCGGGATGGGCGGAAACGGCGGCGCCGCCGGGCTGTTCGGCACCGCAGGCGCAGGCGGCGCCGGCGGGGTCGGCAGCACCCAGGGCGGTAACGGCGGCATCGGTGGTTCCGCGGCCGTGTTCGGCAACGGCGGCACCGGCGGGGCGGGCGGCACGGCCCTCGGCGCCGGCGGCGCCGACGGGGACGCCGGAAGGGGCGGCAACGGCGGCATGCTCGGCGGCAACGGCGGCGCCGGCGGCAACGGCGGCCAAGGCGGAGCGGTCGGCGGGGACGGCGGGGTCGGCGGCAACTCCGGATTCCTCTACGGTGCCGCCGGCCACGGCGGGAACGGCGGGTTCGGCGCCATCACCGGCGGTCCCGGCAACGCCGGCGGCAACGCCGGCGGGCTCTGGGGCAACGGCGGCGCGGGCGGCAGCGGCGGGACCGGCGGCACCGGCGCCGGCGGAAATGGCGGGGCCGGGGGCAACGCCGGCATGCTGTTCGGGTCCGGCGGGGCCGCCGGGACGGGCGGTTTCGGCGGCACCAACGGCGGAATCGGCGTGGCCGGCGGCAACGCCGGGCTGATCTGGGGCAACGGCGGGGCCGGCGGCGCCGGCGGCGCCGGCGGGACTGGCACCGGCGGTCCCGGCGGCAACGGCGGTCAGGCCGGACTGATCGGCGACGGCGGCACCGGCGGCGCCGGCGGCACCGTCGACGGTGCGGGAACGCACGGCGGTGCGGGCGGTAACGGCGGCAACGCCGTGCTGGTCGGCAACGGCGGCAACGGCGGCAACGGCGGGACCGGTCCGGTCACCGGCACCCCGGGCGCGGGTGGCACCGGCGGTCTGTTGCTCGGGCTCAACGGGGCGAATGGTTTGACGTAACCCCGCGACGCGTCTCGCGAATCGGGCTGTATACCAACGACTTTCAGGTCGACCCTGGTCGGCCGACGCTCCGTCGCGCTCCGGCGGCGAAGAAAAGCGCCACCCCCAGTGCCAGCAGCACGGGGCCCATCAAGAGTATGACTCGAACCGCGATAGCCGTGCCGCCGGCCAGGGATCCCTTGAGCCACATGCGGTTTCGGGCTCCGGCGTTGTCCGCGTCGGCGGGCCGGATTTCCGGCGGCAGGATCGCCCTGACATCGGGGTCCGCCAGCACCACCTTCGCCAGGCGCTGCGGAATCGGGTAGGAGATGTCAATCCCGTGGCCGCCGCGGCCCTTTGACCCCAGATCGTCGACGTTCCCCGTCGCGAGGTAGGACCGAACCTTGACCATCTCGCCGTGCGCCGCTTTGCTCCAGTCGACGGCGCCCAGCACCGACCCGTAGTAGCCGAGAGTTGCGCAGACCGCTACGACGGCGAATACCCACGGCACCGCCCACCGCGCCGCGTACCGCCCAAACCGCGTGCCGGGCGCGCCGTCGGCCAGCCAGAGCACCGCCATCAGCCCGACGGCATAGGCAACGACGACGATGTCCATGTACCGCACCGCGATGAGCGCGCCACGGCCATAGGCGAGGAGAACGAACTGGATGGCCAGCCACGCAGCGATTCCGACCGCCACCCACGCACGGTCGGAGATCCCGGGGCGCCGCGCGACCGTTCGGTAGCAGAACCAGACCGTGGGGACGAATGCGACGCCGACCAGGGCGGTGAACCCGAACAACCCTTCAATGAAGGTCAACGGATTGCTCATCGGCCTCGCGGCCGACGCCGCCCACAGGATCATGGCCACAGCTATTGCCGCACTGACGATGACGCCGGCGAACTCTCGAGCACTCCGCTTTCTGGCGTTGACGGCGATCTGCGTGCCCGCAAGCGCGCCGGCGGCGACGATGGTGGCTATACCCGTCGCAAAAGAGAAGTAGCTGAGCACCGCCGCCGCCAACCCGCAAAACCAGCGCGCGGAGAACGGGCGCGCGGCGGCGAACGCCGCGAGGGCCGCGATGCCGAAGAACAACGCGAGGTATACCTGGTCCTGAAATCCCCACAGCGCGTTCTCGTAGATGGGAAACGCGAACACGAATGCGACGAAGCACGCGAACAGCAGCCGGTGTCGCGCCGCGACCAGGGGCATCAAGAGCGAGGCGAGCCAGGTGATGGCTGCGGTTTCAACGATCGCTCCAAAGATCATCTCCAGGCGCGTGTTCCATTCACCGGCAAGCTCGAGGTGGGCCAGCGAGAACAACCGAAAAACAAAGATGCGGTGTTCGTTGTGCGGCGCGAACAGATCGCCGACAGAAAGCGCTCCCTTCAAGTACGGCGAATAAACGTTTGCCGCCTCCCCGTCCCACTGGTCGACCAGGGGCACCGGCGAAGCGAGAGCCCAGATGACGATGAGCTTGGCGCCCAATACGACGCACGCGACCGCGGCCAGCAAGGCGATGGTGCCCTTCTGACGTTGCGGCGCCTCCGGATCGTCCCTCGGAGTTGTCACCGCTTCGCCCGCCGGCCGATATGCCTCCTGGGCCGAAGTCGTAGTCATGACAGGGCCTTTCGTGCCCATGCGAACCGAAGATCGCCTCCCCCGTGCCGCTGCAGCAGCCGAAGCGCCCCCAGCGATGCCAGCCCGCCGCCCGCCCAACGCAGCACCGGACGCCGCATGGCCAGCCCATACCAACGCAGATATGCCGGCAACCAGCCCGCCAGATCGAACCGGCTGGTGCCGGCCGTTCGATCATCCCAACTGCTGGGGACCTCGTCGATGCGGTAACCCAGGAGGTGCGCCTTCGTCGTGAGCTCCAGGCCCACCTCGAACCCTCGCCGGCTCTGCACCGGGACGTCCTCGAGAAAGCGGCGGCTGTAGGCCCGGAAGTTCGTGGTGGCGTCGTGAGTCGCGACGCCGCCCACATAGTGCAGGCTCAGTCCCGCGGTCCGCGACATCAGCGTTTTCAACCGGGGTCCCCCGCGCTGGGTGCCGCCGCGCATGTAACGCGAGCCGCTGACCACGGCCGCTCCCTCTTCTCGAATCTTGGCCGCCATCAATGGAATCACCGACGGCGGATCGGACAGGTCGGCCATGCTGGTGACGACGACGTCGCCCCGGGCCGCCCCGAAGCCGGCGATCAACGCGTTGGCTACGCCCTTGCCGAGCGAGTTGCGGACCAGGCGCAGGCTGGCGGGCCGGTCGGGCATCGCTGCCAGCGCCGGCAACGTGCTGTCTTCATCGAAGTCGTAACACACGAGCAGTTCGTGCGGGGTTTCCGCCAGCGCCTCGGTAAGCCTCCTGACGCATACCTGTATGTTTTCGCCCTCGTTGTAGACCGGGATGACCACACTCACCAAATGGACATCCGTCCCGGATTCGGGTCCCGGCTTGCGGGCGCGAATCACGAACTGCTTGCCAAGAATTGGCCACGCCAGCCGCGAACGCAGATACAGCTGCACCAGAATCGGTGCCTGTGGCAGCGGCGACGACGATGTGTACGGCAGAAACCGGCCGCAACTTTCGACTATCTCGAAGTCGCAGGACTCCAGCAGCTCGATGAGGGAACGATCGCTGATCGGCACCGAGTGATCCCAGAAGTCCCAATAGTCGCCAGGGACTAGGCGAATATTCGGTCCCATGGCGATGAGATGCCCGCGCGGCTTGAGCACGCGGCGGGCCTCGGCAACCGTCCGCTCGACCTCTTCCTTGTTTCGCAGGTGCTCCAGCAGGTTGCTCGTGAATACGACGTCTACCGAGGCGTCCTCGAGGAAACCGAGGTCGTCGGCGCGACCGTGGTGGAACTCGACGCCGGGCTCGAGCATTCCCGCGCTGTCCGGGTTCAGATCGACGCCGATCCGGCGCGCCGCCTGCACATGGTTCAGGAACTCGCCGTAGCCGCAGCCGAGGTCCACCACCGTGTCGCTGCGCCTGATCCACGCCTGGAAGAAGTCCCGGACCAGTACCGCCCAGATGGCCGATCGCGACTCGTGCGCATGGCCGAATCGATTGCGGTAGAGCCGCTGCAGGTCGGGCTTACCCGCGATGCGCATGGCGCTGTGGGGGCGACGGCCGTCGCATGTCAGATGGTCCCGGCCTCGACGGCGTCGACGACCCAGGGTATGACCTCGTCGAGCATCGAATCGAGCGTCGTCGTCGCCTCGAATCCGAGCACCTCGGACGCCTTGTGGACATCCGGTGAGCGCAACTGGACGTCATGCTCGAACGGCGGATCGCACTCGTATCGGAACTGGCTGTCGGACCGCATCTTCTTCCAAATGATTTCCGCCAGCTGCAAAACCGTGGTGGCTTCGGGCGTCGACAGGTTGAAGTCGCCGTTGAGCGCGGCCGGATGTTCCATGCATACGCGAATGCCGCGAGCCAGGTCGCCCCCATAGGTGTAGTGCCGCACCTGGGTGCCGTCGCCCAGGATGTGCAACGGATCCTGGCCCTTCGCGACCTTCTGAATGAGGTCCGGCACGACGTGACTCATTGCGAGTTTGACATTGCCACTGGGGATTTCGCGGCCGCCGAGCGCCCGCTGCTCGCCGGTGCCCACACAATTGAACGGGCGGATGATCGTGTACGGGAGGCCGTACTGCTCGTATGCACCGAGCGCGAAATACTCACACGCCAGCTTCTGGAACCCGTAAGTGCTTGTCGGAGGCGGACATTCGGTGATGTGTTTCTCCGGTGTCGGGAAAACGGTGGCGTTCTCGAACACCATCGACGAACTGATCACGTTGATCTTCTTGAGCCAGCCCTTGCGATAGGCGTGGATGGCGGTGTCGAAATGCGCGGCCGCGATGCGCTCGTTCTCGGCCAGCAGATCGTAGGCATATTCGTGGAAGTACGTGATGCCGCCGATGCGCGCCGCGCTGGCCACCATCTGGTCGCAGCCCTCGACCAGTCGGAACATCAGGTCCAGGTCTTTGACGTCGCCCTCGACGAAGTGATAACGCGGATGATCGTCGTAGCTCTTCTCGACCTTGCCGTATTTCGAGTAGTTGTCGATGCCGACGACCTCGTGGCCGGCCCTGAGCAGCTCGTCGACGACATAGCCGTTAATGAAGCCCGCGCTACCGGTTACCAGGACCTTCACTGCGCGGCTGTCCCGGTGCCGACGCGCGCCAACGGGGTTTCGTTCGGCGCATCCGCTTCGAGGGCGCTGACGTCCAGACAGTTCCAGACATCCTCGACGATTTTGTCGCGGGGGATCTTCAGGCCACGGTAGATCGAGTGGGGGACGCCGACGACGATGACGTCTGCGCGCCCCAGAACGGCGTCAAGTGCGTAGTAATCCGGGCCGTCCAGGAAGGGGTCATGCAGCATCACTTTCTTGGCCTCCAGCATCAGCAGGTGCCGAAGCTTGAAGCTCAGCGAGTCGCGCGTATCGTCGCAGTCCGCCTTGAACGTCATGCCGAGAAGGCCAACGGTCTTGTCTCGCAGGTCGACCCGACGCTTGAGCATGTTGACGATGAACTGCGGCTGCCCCTCATTGATCAGCATGGCCGCGTGCCCGAGCATGAAGTTGTTGTTGCTGAACGCGGCCAGCTGCATGGTGTCCTTCAGCAGGCAGGGCCCCGCCGCCAGCCCGGCCGTCGGCAGGCTGTCGACGCGACCGTTTTGGTACGTCGCCGCGTGATGAACCCGCCCGAAGTCCAGGCCGGCCTCGCGGCTGAGCAGGTAGAACTGGTTGGCGACCGCGAACTGGATGTAGCGGTAAGCGTTGCAGAACAGCTTGGCCAGCTCGGCTTCTTGGGGCTCCACCTCGATGATCTCGCTGGTTATCCGGGAAAAGAGCTCGCGGACGATGCGCCGGCCTTCAGCGTCGAATCCACTGATGATCTGCGGAATGATCCGCAGCTCCCGAATCGAATGACCCTGCGCGATGCGCTCCGGACAGAACGTGACGTGTACGCCGATTCCCCGCTCGGCGAACAGGTCGTGGACGCGCCGGCTCAGCCCGGGATAGACGGTGCTTCGGAGTACGAGGGTCTGCCCGTCGTGGAAGTACGGGCTGATCTCGTCGATGATGCGAAAGAAGGTGTGCGCCTGGGGCGTCAGATATTCGTCCACGGGCGTGCCGACGACGCAGATCACGATGTCGGAATTCCTGACCGCCCACGAATCGGTCGTCGCCGAGATGCGCCCGGTAGGCAAGAGCCGCTTGAGCAGATCCTGGGCTCCATTCTCGACGAAGGGCATTCGGCCGGCCATGATCGTTTTCAAAGCGCTTGCGTTCGTGTCCAGAATGTCGACGTGGAAACCCTCGTCGGCGAGAACGAGCGCCAGCGGCAGACCGACGTGCCCGGCCCCACCGATGATGCAGATGCGCTGATCGGGTTGAACTACCATGCCAGACGCCCCCTCCGGCCCCCTGCCTGAAACCCGGCCCAAGGGTTGTCGCGCTGGCAAGGGCAACTACGTACGTGTATGGATCCCGCGGTCGCAGCGTACGAGATCCACCTTTCGGAGCATGGGCGTTTTCAGCAAACGGCCAAAGATCGCGTCAGCCGGCGACGGCTCCCGGCTCCGAGAACGGCGCCCCGAACTCGGCCACCGGCTGCAGCCCGCGCTTGCGCACCTTGGCTGCGGCGTCGCGGATCAGCTTGTAGACCCCGACGAACGCGGCGTGATCGGTCATCACGAACGGTGTCAGCAGCCGGTTGTGCACCAGCGAGAACGCCACCCCTTCGGCAGGGTTGGCCCAGCCGAGCGAACCGCCCAGCCCGACGTGACCGAAGCCCGGCATCACGTTGCCGATCGGCAGGCTGTGGTACCCCAGGTGGAAAGCCAACGGCACGTAGAGGTTTCGGTCCAGCCGCAGGCTGCGCCGACCGGTCAGGCCCGCAACCAGATCACGTGACAGGAATTGGGTGCCATCGATCTCGCCGCCGTTGGCGATCGCCCCGTACATCCGCGCCAGCGCCCGGGCCGTCACCACCCCGTTGGCCGCCGGGATCTCGCTGTCCAGCAGCGGAACCTCACCCTGGGCAGCCGCGATCAGGCCTGGGAAATACATGGAGCGCCATCCGCCCGACAGCTCGTTGGCGACCTTGCGGGTCACAAACGACACGACCGGGTTGCCGACGAGATTCTGCGGCATGATGATCTGCGCGACCCGCGTCGGCGACCCGGCCGGTGGCCGGCCCAGGTGCATGCCGTCGGTGCCCAGGGGCTCGGCGAGCTCCTCGCGGATGAGCGTGCGCATGCCCTTTCCGGTCACTCCCCGCGCAAGCCCGGACATCAGCCAACCGAACGTCAGCGCATGGTATGCGGATTTGCCGAGCAGGCGTCCCGGCGGTGCGGCCGCCAGCCGTTCCTCCATCACGACGTGGTCCAGCACGTCTTCCTTTGTGGCACCCCGCAGGCCCGACAGGCCGGCGTGGTGCTTCATCACCTGGCGGACGGTGAGCTCGGCTTTGCCGTTGGCGCCGAACTCCGGCCAGTACTCGGCGACCGGAGCCTCGTAGTCGATGAGCCCGCGGTCGGCCAGCCGGTGGATGACCGTGGCGGCCATGCCCTTGGTTGCCGAGAACACCATGGGCGCGGTGTCCGCCGACCACGGCACCTGACCGCGCCGGTCGGACCAGCCGGTCCACACGTCGACGGCGGGTTGGCCGTCGACATACACGGCCAGCGCCCCGCCGCCGAACCGGCGGGCCGGGAACATCGTGGAGAAGGCCCGAACGACGCACGCAAAATGGGGGTCCGCCGCGCCGGACACACGATGGCGTGCGTCAGGGCCATCCTGTACAGGGACCGCGCGGCGAGCGACCCGAGACTCCATCGTCACGCTATCGAATTTACTTGGATTTCATACCTTCCGCCGGGAAAATGGGGCTTAAGTTACCTTTCCGTTAGGCGGATGCGGCCTTGAGGATTTGCTGGGCCGCCAGCGCCGGGGTCAGCTCCCCCGC
The DNA here is from genome assembly GCF_002101935.1 of Mycobacterium sp. IEC1808. Classification (NCBI taxonomy): domain Bacteria; kingdom Bacillati; phylum Actinomycetota; class Actinomycetes; order Mycobacteriales; family Mycobacteriaceae; genus Mycobacterium; species Mycobacterium sp. IEC1808. The sequence goes on from NZ_LQPV01000024.1 coordinate 125,930, forward strand.
TTTGACCTGCCGTTCCAGGTCGGCGCGGATTTTGCGGACGCCCGGGTTGGACATCACCCGGTCCAGGACCGTGTCGCGGACCATCTGCCAGGTCCAGTCGACCTGTTGGGCCCGCCGGCGCTCGTCGAGTTCCCCGGCTTCGGATAGCACCCGGCGATGGCGCTCGATCGTGTCCCAGAGCTCGGCCAGGCCGGTGCCCTCGGTCGCGCTCATCGTGAGAACCGGTGGCCGCCAAAGCGTTTCGCCCGGGTGAATCAGCCTGATCGCCGCGGACAGCTCGCGCGCGGCCTTGCGCGCCTCGGGCAGGTGCTCCCCATCGGCTTTGTTGACCACGACGATGTCGGCCAGCTCCAGCGCGCCCTTCTTGATGCCCTGCAGCTGATCGCCGCTGCGCGCCAGGGTCAGCAACACGAACGTGTCCACCATGTTTGCCACGGCCACCTCGGACTGGCCGACGCCGACGGTCTCGACGAGTATGACGTCGAACCCGGCGGCCTCCAGCAGAACGATGGTTTCCCGCGTGGCCTTGGCCACCCCGCCTAACGTGCCCGACGTCGGGGACGGACGGATGTAGGCGTCCGGGTGCACCGCCAGGCGGGCCATTCGGGTCTTGTCACCCAGGATCGAGCCGCCGGTGCGGGTCGACGACGGGTCGACGGCCAGCACGGCCACCCGGTGGTCCCGCTCGATCAGGTACATGCCGAGCGCCTCGATGCTGGTGGACTTGCCCACCCCGGGCGTCCCGCTGATGCCGACACGGCGCGCGTTGCCCGAGTGGGGCATCAGCTCCAGCAGCAGCTGCTGCGCCTTCTCCCGATGGTCGGCGCGGGTGGATTCCAGCAGCGTGATCGCCCGCGGCAGCGCCGCGCGATCGCCGTCGCGCAAGGCCTTGGCCAATGCCCCGACGTTGTCGGTGTTTCGCAATGTCATTGAGTTCCCGCGCCACGCATCCGTTTCATCGATGTTCGATGTACTGAGTATCCGTTCTGCGGTCGCGGGTCAACCAGCTCGGTCGCCGGCTCCTGGCTTCAGGACCGCCCCCGTACTCACTGCACCGCCGCAGGAGGGCCGCTGGGGATTCCCGGGCCGCCGACATGGGAGGTATGACCGGTCGGTATTGCCAGCAACGCGATAACCACGACGAATGCAGCAACCGTTCTCCTGGACGGCGTTTGTTCAATCTCCGGTCGGTCGATCGCGTACAGAATGTAGACGACTGCCACGTCGAATGTGATCAGCACCCACCAGCGGGTCCAATCGCTAGCGGTCATGAACAGGAGAACCATCGACGCCAGCGCCAAGAGGGGCAACGCCCACTTTCCTCGAGTTTCCCGGAGAAAGGTCCCGACCGGAACGCCAGAGAAATAGCGGATCACCCATGTCGTGCCGGCGAACATCAGCACCCCGAGGATGAATGAGGCGCCGAGCGGGACGAAGCCGACCTGCGTCACGCTCACGATGGCCTGAGTGAAGCTGCGGTCCAATTGCGAAATCACATGGCACTCAAAGTCGTGGTAATCCGTCCGGCTCTCGACCCGGCCGAGTACGTAATCGATCGTTTTCTGTCGTGATGTCAAAGCCGCATATGGGTCTTCGATCATTCGGTGGGGTAATTGCGCGCACAACTGTGTTGCGACATCGCGTCGACCTAGCCGGGCTACCAAAAACATCGTGACGATTCCCGGCCCAACAGCCACGGCCGCGCAGATTCGCCGCACGGCAGCCGTTGTGTCTTTCGCCAAAACGATGATCGCCAGAATTGCGCCGAGGGCGAGTTCCAATGGAATCGCTTCGTGTATGAGGGCGAGCGAAGCGATCGCAATGCCATAGAGCGCACTGAACGCTATTCGGGGCCGAGGCGCCCGGATCCAGGTCAGGGCCATACCGAGGCCGGCCAGGGCACTCATCCCCAACAGTTCGGGGCGGGGAGAAAAGATGGCATAGGCGAGCGAGAAGGGCAGTACCGGAACGAGGAGGGCCAGCATCATCCGGCGCTCGGACCTCGTGCCCCTGGAAAGAATCGTCAAGATCAGCAGAGCAAGGGCGATCAGCCATGCTACTGCCGGCACCCACATTGAGGCGTAGGCAGCGGTGAAGTAGTGGTCATCGCCAAATATGCGGATCAGTTCACCGCCGAGTCCACGGCGGACGAACCCAAAATTATAATTGGCGGCGTAGTACGATAGCGAGTAAATATCGGTCCGATAGACGGCCAGCACGAAATAAAGGCATGCGAGTTCCCATACGGCCAGCCCGAGGGCGACCAGCACGTATATTCGTACATGCGTATCCGACCGAGAAATGTTCGGAATTCTCGAGAGCAATGACGAGTTTGCTGGGGAAGCATGAGAAGAAGTAATGGCTTAACCTCCTCGCCTCCTGACACCGAGGATGTTAGCCCACCCGGGGCCGCTGGCGAGGACTTCTCGTAAGGAAAAGTGGGCAGTTTCGATCAGGCGCGCGGGCGCATCGCGCTTGCACCGATATTCAGGCCGCCTAAAGATTATGAGCCCGGTTAATGGCGTGGCACGCCACGCGATAAGCGCGTGGGTCAGTCCAACTGATAGTCCAGTCGCTCGGCAAGCTTGTGCAGCAGGCCGATCGCGGCGTCCGCGATCACCGTCCCCGGCGGGAAGATGGCGGTGGCCCCCGCGGCGTACAGCTCGTCGAAGTCGCCGGGCGGGATGACGCCGCCGACCACGATCATGATGTCGGGCCGTCCCACCGCGGCCAGCGCGTCGCGCAGCGCCGGCACCAGCGTCAGATGGCCGGCGGCCAGCGACGACACCCCGACGACATGCACGTCGTTGTCGGCGGCCTGGCGCGCCACCTCCTCGGGCGTGGAGAACAGCGACCCGACGTCGACGTCGAACCCGATGTCGGCGAACGCCGTCGCGATCACCTTCTGCCCACGGTCGTGGCCGTCCTGGCCCATCTTGGCCACCAGAATCCTGGGCCGGCGACCGTCGGCCTCGGCGAATTTCTGGACCAATTCCGTGGCGCTTGCGATGTTGGTTGCCTTTCCGGCTTCGTGACGGTAGACCCCGGCGATGGTACGGATCTCCGCCTGGTGACGGCCATATACCTTCTCCAACGCGTCGGAAATCTCGCCCACGGTGGCCTTGGCCCGGGCGGCGTCGATGGCCAGCGCCAGCAGGTTGTTGCCCAGCCCGTCCTCGCCCGCCCGGCCGGTGGCGGCGGCGGCCCGCGACAGCTCGGCCAGCGCGGCGTCGACGGCCGCCTGGTCCCGGCCGACCCGCAGCTCGCGCAGTTTCGCCAGCTGCTCGGCCCGCACCCGGCTGTTCTCGACCTTGAGCACCTCGATTTCTTGGTCCTCGTCGACCTGGTATTTGTTGACCCCGATCACGGGCTGCTGGCCCGAGTCGATGCGCGCCTGGGTGCGCGCGGCCGCCTCCTCGATGCGCATCTTGGGGATGCCGTCGTCGATGGCCTGGGCCATGCCGCCGTGCTCGGCGATCTCGGCCATGTGGCCGCGGGCCGCTTGCGCGAGCCGATGAGTGAGCCACTCCACGTAATAGGAGCCGCCCCACGGGTCGATCGGCCTGGTGGTCCCCGACTCCTGCGCCAACAGCAGCTGCGTGTTGCGCGCTATCCGGGCCGAGAAGTCGGTGGGCAGCGCGAGCGCCTCGTCCAGCGCGTTGGTGTGCAGCGACTGCGTGTGGCCCTGGGTGGCGGCCATGGCCTCGATGCAGGTGCGCGCGACGTTGTTGAAGGCGTCCTGGGCGGTCAGCGACCAGCCCGAGGTTTGCGAATGCGTGCGCAGGGACAGGGATTTCGGGTTCTTGGCGCCGAACCCGGCGACGAGTTCGCTCCACAGCAGCCGCCCGGCGCGCAGCTTGGCGACCTCCATGAAGAAGTTCATGCCGATGCCCCAGAAGAACGACAGCCGGGGCGCGAATTTGTCGATGTCCAGCCCGGCGTCCAGGCCCGCCTTGATGTAGTCGACGCCGTCGGCCAAGGTGTAGGCCAGCTCCAAATCCGCTGTGGCGCCTGCCTCTTGGATGTGATACCCGGAGATCGAGATGGAGTTGAATTTGGGCATCTTGGCGCTGGTGTAGGCGAAGATGTCGGAGATGATGCGCATCGACGGCTTGGGCGGATATATGTAGGTGTTGCGCACCATGAACTCTTTGAGGATGTCGTTCTGGATGGTGCCGGCCAGTTTCTCCGGCGGCACCCCCTGCTCCTCGGCCGCCACCACGTACAGCGCCAGGATCGGCAGCACGGCGCCGTTCATGGTCATCGACACCGACACCGCCGACAGGTCGATGCCGTCGAACAGCTGGCGCATGTCGAGGATGGAATCGATTGCCACACCGGCCATTCCGACGTCGCCCTGGACGCGGGGGTGGTCGGAGTCGTAGCCGCGGTGGGTGGCCAGGTCGAAGGCGACCGACAGGCCCTTTTGGCCGGCGGCGAGGTTGCGGCGGTAGAAGGCGTTGGAATCCGCCGCCGTGGAGAACCCCGCGTATTGGCGAATAGTCCAGGGCTGGTTGACGTACATCGTCGGGTACGGGCCGCGCACGAAGGGGGGCTCGCCCGGGAAGCTGTTCAGCGGATAGCCCTCGGCCGCCGCGGCGGCGCGGTCGGCGGCGACGTACACCGGTTTGACGTCGATGCCTTCGGGGGTGTGCCAATCCGCGGCATCGTACTTTTGCACGGCGGCCTCGGTGGCCGGCGGCACTTTGCGATCACCGTGCAGGGGGACCTCGGCGAAGCTACCGATCGCGGGTGCTGTCATCGTCATGGCGCTACGCTCCCAACCGGGTGAGCACGTTCGACATGGCTTGCACCGCATTGATTTTCGCGGTCAGGTACTCGTCCGGCCGGGGTGCGGCGTCGTCCAGCTCGCTCAGCGCCTTCTCCGGGCCCGCCAGGTAGACCCTCGCCGCACCGGCGCTCCGGGCCGCCTCGACGACGCCCGAAGCCTCGTCGTGATAGCGCTTGTCGGTGCCGCAGATAATCGCCACCGTCGAATCCGCGCCGGCCACCGCGGCCCCGACCCCGGCGGCGTCGACCGGCCCCGGGTTGATCGCCTCGATGCCGCCCGACGCCAGCAGGTTGGCCGCGAACGTCGTCCGAATGTTGTGCTCGGCCAACGGGCCGAGCGGCAGCAGCAGCGCCTTCGGGCGCGAACCGGTGCGGGCCAGGAAGGCGTCGGAACGGTTCCGCAGCGCCTCGAACTCCGCCGCGTAGCGTCGGACGCCGGATGGCGAATCCTCTTGCGGCTCAGCCTGTGGCTCAACCTGCGTCAAAGGCGGTTCCTCGAGGTTCGGGTATTCGTTGACACCGGTGATTGCGGTGCGGCGATGCGCGATGTCGTCGGCGCGCCGCGCGGCGACCTCGGCGATCTGCTCGGCGATGTAGTCGTGCGCGGCGGCGAACCCGCCGCGCTCCTCTATCGCCTGGAACTGCTGCCACGCCCGCTGCGCCAGCTGCTCGGTGAGGTCCTCGACGTACCAGGACCCGCCTGCCGGGTCCAGCACCCGCCCGACGTGTGACTCCTCCAGCAGCAGCAGCTGGGTGTTGCGGGCGATGCGGCGCGCGAAGCCGGCGCCCACGCCGGGAAAGCCGCCGGGGATGGCCACGTCGAACGGCAATACCAGCACGGTGTCGGCGCCGCCGACGCCCGCGCCGAACGCGGCCACTGTGCCGCGCAGCATGTTCACCCACGGGTCGCGCTGGGTCATCATCGGCAGCGACGTCTGCGCGTGCACCAGCGCCGCGCCGGCGTCCGGCTCGCCGACCACCTCGGCGACGCGCGCCCACAGCTGGCGCGCGGCTCGGAACTTGGCGATGGTCGTGAACTGGTCGTCGTCGGCGGCCAGCCGGAAGCTGATCTGCCGTAACGCCTGGCCGACCGGAACCCCGGCCTCGGTGAGCAGACGCAGGTAGGCCACCCCGGCCGCGACGCAGCCGGCGAGCTCCCAGCTCGCGTTGGCGCCCAGGTTGTGGAAGGCGGGACCGTCGACCGTGATCGCTCGTATGCCGTGGCTCCCGGCCACCCGCGTCGCCACGGCCACCACTTGTTCGGTCGACGGGGATTCCCGGCCGCTCAGCGACGCGGTCAGCGGGTCCGCGCCAAGGTCGATCGACAGGGCGCCGCGCTTGTCGTCGTCCACCCGGTCGACCAACGCCAGCAGCGCGTCGCTGGCCTCGGCGTAGTCGGCGCCCGCATCGAGGATCACCGGAACCAGGTCCAGGTACACGCCCGAGAGCAGCTGCCCGATCTCGCCGGGCGACACCCCCGACTTTCCTATCCGCAGCAGCAGCGCGCTGACCCCGTCGGTGAGGGCGGCCAGCACCGCGCCGTTGGGGTCGTCGCAGCCCGGCGCGGGGAACGCCTCGGCGACCTTCCAACCGGCGTCGATGTCGCGCGCCGCGTCGCCGCCGCGCACGTAGGGCCACTCGCCGGGCAGCGCCGGTTCTGGGAGCTCGTCGAGGGCGGTGTAGAGCGCCCGAACCGCGATCCCGTCGTAAGTCGGGCTTTCCAGCAGCCGTTCGGGCTCGTCGCCCAGCTGCTCGGGATCCTTGCGCGAGCTCTTCGACAGCACACCCGCGACCGCAGTGCGCCAACGCCCGCGAACCTGTTCCAGTCCGACGCGCTCGGGTACATCAATGGACACCGATTGCTCCCTTTTTCACTGCAAATGGGGCTCCGCCACTTGCTAACGAGGCTAATTGATGGGGCCTCCCCGCAAAAAACCGCGCGCGCCGGCGATCGGGGCGCCCGGGCCGAGTGCGGCGAGGAAACGCCAGCCTTCTGAAAGGACTTATCCTCCTCCGCCCCGTAACCTTGACAGCCGTGACGGCTTCCGCCACCTGCAAAATCACCCGAAGACTCCGCGACGCCGGCTGCGTCGTGGGCGCAAGGGCACGTCGGCTGTCCGGGCCCCGGACGGTCGCGACAGTGGTCGGTATCACAGTCCTGATCGTGGTGGCCACCTGGCTTCCCCTGCCGACGCCGGTGCAGATGCGGGATTGGGCCGAGTCGGTCGGCCCCTGGTTCCCGTTGGCGTTCCTCGCCGCGCACATCGTGGTCACCGTGGTGCCGGTGCCCCGCACCGCGTTCACCCTGGCCGCCGGGCTGCTGTTCGGCCCCCCGCTGGGGATCGCCATCGCGGTGACCGCCAGCACCGCGAGCGCGGTGATCGCGATGCTGCTGGTGCGCGCGGCCGGTTGGCAGCTCAACCGCCTGGTTCGCCACCGCGCGATCGACACGGTCGACGAGCGCCTGCGCGAACGCGGCTGGCTCGCGGTCTTCTCGCTGAGATTGATCCCCGCCGTACCGTTTTCGGCGATCAACTACGCCGCCGGCGCCTCGGCCGTGCGGCCTGTGCCGTACACGTTGGCAACGCTGGCGGGTTTGCTGCCGGGCACCACGGCCGTGGTGATCCTCGGCGACGCCCTCGCCAGCCGCCCCAGCCCGCTGCTGCTCCTGGTGTCGCTGTGCACCGGCGCCCTAGGGCTGACCGGGCTGATCGTCGAGATCCGCCAGTTCCGGCGCCACCACCGCCTCAAGGCGCACACCGCGACGCCCTTCCCCGAGCCGGCCGTCGTCCGCTGACGTCGCCCGCGGATTTCTGAACCGAACCTGAAGATATCGGCCCTAAGGGCCGCTCTTCAGGTTCATTTCAGATCGGCTTCCTAACGTCGCCGGCATCACCCGAGCAACGAGGAGGCACAGTGACCAGCGAGGAATCGACTCCCACCACGCAGCCCGCAACTCCACCATCGGTCCTGCAGCGGCACCCCGTGGGCGTCGCGGTCGGCAGCGGGTTGGCCGGGCTCGCCGTCGGCGCGTTCGGTGCCGCCACCCTGATCGGCCTCTGGGCCCCCGCGCCCCCACCGCCGGGCTGGGGTTTTCCGCCGCCGCCAGGCGCCCTGGGTCCCCCGCCGCCACCGCCGTTCGCCTGGCACCCGCCGCCGCCCTGGGC
>NZ_LQPV01000025.1:0-118481 GCF_002101935.1 Mycobacterium sp. IEC1808
CCCCAGCAGTTCCCCCCACCCGGCCAGCAGGTCCCGCCGGGCTGGCCCGGCGGGCCGTACCCACCCGGGCCGCCGCCCGGGCCACGCTCCAAGGCGCCGTGGCTGATCCTCGCCGGTGTCGCGGTGCTGGGCGTGATCATCATCGTGGTGCTCTTGGCGATCGGGCTCAACAGCGGAAGCAAGCCGAACAGGGCGGGCCCCTCGACCAACCCGTCGGTCCCCTCCTCGACGAGCGCGCCGTCGTCGCCCAACAGCGCCCAACAGACGGCGACCGGCTGCACGCCCAACGTGTCCGGCGGCGACAAGCCCTCGGGCGACACGATCAGCGCGGGCAAGCTGTCGTTCCCGGCCAACGCGGCACCGGGCTGGATGGGGTTCTCGGACGACCAGAGCCCGAACCTGATCGGCGCCGTCGGCGTCGGGCAGGAGGTGCCCGGCGCCAATCAGTGGATGATGCAGGCCGAGGTCGCCGTCACCAACTTCGTCAGCAGCATGGACGTCGCCGCGCAGGCGGCGAAGTTGATGGATTGTGTGGCCAACGGGCCGGGATACGCGAACGCGACGCCGACGCTCGGGCCGCTGAAGAAGTCGTCGATCACCGTCGACGGCGTCAAGGCCGCCCGGGTCGACGCGGACATCACGATCGCCGACCCCGCTCGCAACGTCAAGGGCGACTCGGTGGTCATCATCGCGGTGGACACCAAGCCGGTCACCGTCTTCATGGGCGCGACGCCGATCGGCGATGCGGGTTCGGCGGGCGTGATGAACGGGGTCATCGGAGCGCTGAAGGTCAAGAAGTAGCGGGGCCCGCCGGCGCGGACACGTGGGTGGCCTCCGAGCGGCCGCGTAGCACGGTGGAATAGCACTCGGCCCAGTGCGCGCACTCCGCGTCATCGGCTCGCTCGATGGCCGCCGCCGAACACAGGATTCGCCGTTCGGCGGTTTTGGCGAGGTCGGCCAGCCGCGCGGCCTCGTTGACCGCATCGCCGATTACCGTGTATTCGTAGCGGTTTTCGGCGCCGACGTTGCCGGCGAACACCCGGCCGGCCGAGATGCCGATGCCGAAGTCGACGACGGGCAGCCGGCGCAGCTGGGTGGCCAGCGCGCGCGCCGTCGCCAGCGCCGCCGACGCCGGTTGCGCCGTCCGCAACGGGGCACCGAAGACGGCCAACGCGGCGTCGCCGGCGAACTTGTTGATCAGCCCGTTGTGTTCGTCGACGGCGTCGACCACGATCCGGAAGAAGTCGTTGAGCACCGCGGCGACCTCTTGCGGGGGGCGGCTTTCCGCGAGTTGCGTCGAGCCGACCAGGTCTATGAAGAGGACCCCCGCCTCGACCACGTCGCCGGACAGCGAGGCGCCCTCTTGAATGGCGCGCTGCGCGACGTCGGTTCCGACGTGGCGCCCGAACAGGTCCCGCAGCCGGTCCCGCTCGGCGAGCCCGGCGACCATTCGGTTGAATCCCGTTTGCAGACGCCCGATTTGGGAACGTTCATAGGCGCCCACCTGAGTTCCGATGTGACCGTGTTCGACCTCGGCCATCGCGTCGACGACCTCGCCGACCGGATCGGAAATGGACCGCGACGTCAGGATCATCATCGGCAATCCGACCAGCAGCGCCGCGAGCGACACCACCAAGAGGGGCGCATCCAGCGACGCGGACCTTTCAATCAGCCAGCCGTGGGAGCGCAGCACGATCAGAGCCGCGATCACCCCGATGGGAATCGCGCTGCACAAAAACCACAGCATGACCAGCCGGGCGTACACCCCCGGCACCGCCAGCCGGGGCTCGCGACCCAGCGTGGCGGCGCCGATGATTGGGCGCAGGGTGCGTTGTGCGAGCAGCATCCCCATGCCGAAGGCGGCCGGCGCGCCAACGAGCACACCGAGCAGAATCGGCAGCAACAGCTGGGACCCGCCGGCGAGATTAAGCAGGGCGAAAATGGCCCCGGCCCCGCCCCAGCCGAGCAGCAGGATCGCCGACTGGCGGCCCGGCATCTTCATCGCCGCCTCGCGTTGCTCCTCGGTAGGTTCGTCCCCCGCGACATACCAGCGCAGGTTGGGCCCCAGGCTCAGGACTCCGGCTACCGCGACGCCGACGATGCCCAACACAACGATGCCCGCGACGACCGCCGTGTACTTCTGGACGAAATCCGCGTTCGTCGGGACCGACGTGTTCCCCCGAAGCGGGATCAGGATCGCGGCCGCGTCGACGACGGCCAGAAGGTAGGCCAGCGCGAGGGCGGCCGCATACTCAATCAACAACCTGCGGGCGGACTTTCGCTGCCCAGCCGCTGGAGCCCGAAGCCAGCTCGGCTTGATCACCCTATAAAGGTAGCCGCGGGTGCGCCCGAACCTTCCTAGGCGCCGTTGGTCGGCCCGCCCGAATTCTGGCCCGGGATGTCGGTGATCGGGAAGTTGGGCATCGGCTTGGGTGACGACGTGTTGGGCAAGGACGGGATCTCGCTGGGCGGAATGTCGTGCAGCTGGTTGGCCGGTGGCCCATTTTCGCGCCCGCCGTAGGTGCTGCCGGGTGCTCGCGGCCCCAGCAATTCGCTGACCGTCACCAAGCGGTAGCCGTTGGCCTTGAGCACCGGGACGAACTGGTACACCAGGTCGACGGTGCTCGAGTAGGTGTCATGGAACAGCACCACCGAGCCGGGCTTGATGTACGTCATCAACATGTACCGCGTCGCGGCCGTGTTGGAGTCGTTGATCCAGTCGAAAGGGATTACGTCCCAGAGGATTTCGGCTAGGCCGAACTTCCCCGCGGTTTGACGCACGACGTCGTTGGACAGCCCGCCCGCGGGACGCCACAGCGACGGGGCCCGGCCGGTCGCGGCGGTGATCGCGTCGTTGCTTCGGGAGAACTGGCCCGCGATGTCCTCCAGGGGGATCGTCGTCATGTTGGGGTGTTCCCAGGTGTGGTTGCCGAACTCCATGCCGGCGTCGGCGATGCGTTTGGCTCCCGCCGGATTGGCGGCGACCTTGTTGCCGATCAGGAAGAAAGTGGCCTTGGCGTCGGCGTCCTTCAGGATCTGCAGCAGCCGGTCGGTGTAAGGCCCCGGCCCGTCGTCGAAGGTGAACGCGACGCACTTGACGACCGAACAGCTGAGGTTGTCGGCCCGCGTCACGTGGCCGGTGAGGGCGCCGACCACCAGCACGGCGGCAGCCGCCACGACGCCCAACACGGTCCGCCAATAGCGCCAGGCCTGGCTGTCGGGTCGTTTCGGCACGTAGAAAGCCTACCGGGGGTTGGGTGTGCAGCAGCCGCGTTGACCGTGTAACCAGGGTTTTCAGTGTTGCATCAGGGCGACATTTACGCGGATTTCCCGCCCTGAAGTGACAGTGAAAGCCAGGGGTTCACGCTTACTGCGGCCCGGCGATCTCCTCGAGCATCTCGGTGACCAGCGCGGCGATCGGCGAGCGCTCGCTGCGCAGCAGCGTGATGTGGGCGAACAGCGGGTGGCCCTTGAGCTTCTCGATCACCGCCGCGACGCCGTCGTGGCGGCCGACGCGCAGGTTGTCGCGCTGGGCGATGTCGTGGGTCAGCACCACCCGCGATCCGGTGCCCAACCGCGAGAGCACGGTCAGCAGCACGTTGCGCTCCAGCGACTGCGCCTCGTCGACGATGACGAACGAGTCGTGCAGCGAGCGGCCCCGGATGTGAGTCAGCGGCAGCACCTCGAGCATGCCCCGGGACAGCACCTCCTCGAGCACCGCCGGGCTGGCAAGTCCCTCGAGCGTGTCGAACACGGCCTGCGCCCACGGGCCCATCTTTTCGCTCTCGCTGCCGGGCAGGTAGCCCAGTTCCTGGCCCCCGACCGCGTAGAGCGGACGGAAGACCACCACCTTGCGGTGGGTCCGCCGTTCGAGTACCGCCTCGAGGCCCGCGCACAGCGCCAGCGCCGACTTGCCGGTGCCGGCCTTGCCGCCCAGCGACACGATGCCCACCGACTCGTCCAGCAACAGGTCCAGCGCGACGCGCTGTTCGGCGGAACGGCCGCGCAGCCCGAACACCTCGCGGTCCCCGCGAACCAGTTGAACCCGTTTCGCCGCGGTGACCCGGCCCAGCGCATGCGAGCTTCCGCCCAGCAGCCGAATTCCGGTGTGGCAGGGCAGGTCTCGGGCCTCGACCAGGTCGATCTCGCCGTCGGCGAAAAGCGCGTCGATATCCTCGGTGGCGGTCTCGATCTCGTACATACCCGACCACCCGGACGCCACGACGTCCTGCGCGTGGTATTCATCGGCGGACAGGCCCACCGCCGCGGCCTTCACGCGCAGCGGAATGTCTTTGCTGACCAACGTAACTCGCTTGCCTTCGGCGGCGAGGTTGGCGGCGCAGCTCAGGATCCGGGAGTCGTTGCTGTCGGTGCGAAAGCCCGCCGGCAACACCGTGGGGTCGGTGTGATTCAGTTCGACGTGAAGTGTTCCGCCTTGTGTCCCAACGGGAATCGGCTGGTCCAGCCGTCCGTGCTCGAGCCGAAGATCATCGAACAGGCGCAGCGCCTGACGGGCGAACCAGCCCAGTTCGTGGTGGTGGCGTTTGGCCTCCAGCTCGCTGATCACCACCAGCGGCACCACCACCTCGTGTTCGGCGAACCGACTGCACGCCCACGGATCGGACAGCAGCACGGAGGTGTCGAGCACATAGGTCCGGAGATCGGTCACGAAGCGCTCCTCGAGCGGGTAAGCCCGCGCGGACCCGCACAGGCATGTCGGCGGGAGCCGCAGCACCAGGACCGGGGCCGGTCCTGCCTAGAACTACCGAAGTAGTGACGGAAGGTGCCGCCCTGGCAGCAGATCTTGTCGCTGGCCATCGGGAACGACGCTACTCTCGTGGCCGCTTCGGCGCCGGGCAGGCGCGCCGAGACCGACACGGAGACACCAAAAACCGGCCGCTGGCCGCGGCCGGTTCCGGTGAAGTGTGGCTTAACTAATGACGAATTGCGCCAGCGCGGGCTCGCCCGCCACACCCCATTCGGTGATGCGGTCGGAGATCGCCTGCCGCAAATCCTGCGGAGTGAAAATGCCGGCGTCGGCGACGGCCTGCACCTTGTCCGCGTAGGCGTCGATGTCGGCCCCCACCGTCTGCAGGTCCGCTGCCCGCGCGGCGATGGCGGCGATGGTCTCGTCGCGCGTGAACTCGAGGCAGTGCGCGACGAGGTTGGCGAACATCCCCTCGTGCCGCGTCTCGTCGCGGGCGATGCGGTCGATGAGGCCGGCGAGGACGGGCTCCTCGATGCGGGCCGCCAGGTTGCGGCAGAAGACCGCCTGCGTGCGCTCGGTGAGCGCCATGTAGACCAGCGTTTCGACCTGGGAGTAGGTGTCGGCGCGGTAGCCCTTCATCACGTACTCGACCCGGGCCTCCTCGTTGGCGGTCGGGTCGACCTCCCGCGTCACCACCAGGTACTCGCGCAGCGCGATGGCGTGCAGGTGCTCCTCGGCCGTCCACCGGCCCAACCAGCGGCCCCACCACTCCTCGAGGATGAAGTGCTCGACGAGCTCGCGGTGGTGCCCGGCGAGGTTGTCCTTGAGCAGCAGCAGGATCTCGCAGGCGTCGGTGATGTCCCTGGGCAGCGTGGTCTGCGACGGGTCCCAGTCGCGTCCGCCCAGGAAGGCGAAGTTCTCGCCCTGGTCGAAGGGCACGTAGTCGTGGGCGAACCACAGGTCCTCGGTGTTGAGGTGGTGGTCCATCAGCCGCTCGACCACGGGCTCGAGTTCGAGGGTCAGCGTGTTAGGAACAGGTTTCTGTGCCATGCGGTTACTGTAACTCGTAGGTACAGGTTCGGTGAAATTGTTGGGGCGTGTTGCCGCCGAATGGTGACTTTGGTCCCTAAAGCGCTCAGCGGTCGACGAGCGTCCAGTCCTCCAGGCCCTCGTAGAGCGGGAAGTCCCTGGCCAGCCGCGTCACCCGCTCCCGCAGCGCCGAGATATCGGCGGACGTACCGGCTGCCAGCGCGGTGGCGATGATGTCGGCGACCTCGGTGAATTCGGCGTCCCCGAAACCGCGGGTGGCCAGCGCAGGCGTGCCCACCCGCAGCCCGGACGTCACCATCGGCGGCCGGGGGTCGTTGGGGACCGCGTTGCGGTTGACGGTGATGCCGATCTCGTGCAGCAGGTCCTCGGCGGCCTTGCCGTCGAGCGGCGAGTCACGCAGGTCGACCAGCACCAGGTGCACGTCGGTGCCGCCGCTGACCACCGAGACGCCGGCCTTGGCGACGTCGGCCGCCAGCAAGCGGTCGGCGACGATGCGCGCCCCGGACAGCGTGCGCTGCTGGCGGTCGGCGAACTCGGGAGTGGTGGCGATCTTGAGCGCGACCGCCTTGCCCGCGATGACGTGCATCAGCGGCCCGCCCTGCTGGCCCGGGAACACCGCCGAGTTGATGGCCTTGGCGTATTCCTGCTTGCCCAGGATCATGCCGGAACGGGCGCCGCCGAGCGTCTTGTGCACGGTCGTGGACACCACGTCGGCGTGCGGCACCGGCGTCGGGTGCAGGCCCACCGCGACCAGGCCGGCGAAGTGCGCCATGTCCACCCACAGCTTGGCGTCGACCTCGTCGGCGATCGAGCGGAACGCGGCGAAGTCGAGGATGCGTGGGTAGGCCGACCAGCCGGCGATGATCACCTTGGGCCGGAACTCGAGCGCCCTGGCCCGCACGACGTCCATGTCGACCAGGTGCGTCTTCGGGTCGACGCCGTAGAAGCCGGCCTCGTACAGCTTTCCGGAGAAGTTGAGCTTCATCCCGTGGGTGAGGTGGCCGCCGTTGGCCAGGTCCAGGCCGAGCAGGTGCTCCCCCGGAGACATGAGGGCGTGCAGCACGGCGGCGTTGGCCTGCGCGCCGGAATGCGGCTGGACGTTGGCGAACTCGGCGCCGAACAACGCCTTGGCCCGGTCGCGGGCGATGTTCTCCACGACGTCGACGTGCTCGCATCCCCCGTAATAGCGCCGGCCGGGCAATCCCTCGGCGTACTTGTTGGTCAGCACGCTCCCCTGGGCCTGCAGCACCGCCCGGGGCACGAAGTTCTCGGAGGCGATCATTTCCAGCGTGTCGCGTTGCCGGTGCAGCTCCTTGTCCAGCAACTCGGCGATGTCGGGATCGACCTCGGCGAGCGAGGCCGACATCACGGTGGAGGAGGTACGGGCGTCGGGTGCGGCAGTCACGGGCGCCAGTCTATCCAGCGCGGTTTTCGCCAGCCCAGCCGTCGGGCGCGCGTCCGCCCCTGCCACACTTGTGCACTATGCCGCGGCCTAGCGAGCCGAGCCCTTATGTGGAGTTCGACCGAAAACAATGGCGTGCGCTTCGCATGTCCACGCCGCTGGCCCTCACCGAAGAGGAACTGGTCGGGTTGCGCGGTCTCGGCGAGCAGATCGACTTGCTGGAGGTCGAAGAGGTCTACCTGCCGCTGGCCCGATTGATCCACCTTCAGGTCGCCGCGCGCCAGCGGCTGTTCGCCGCGACGGCGGAATTCCTCGGGGAACCCCAGCAGAACCCGGACCGGCCGGTGCCCTTCATCATCGGCGTGGCAGGCAGCGTGGCCGTCGGCAAGTCGACGACGGCCCGCGTGCTGCAGGCGCTGCTGGCCCGCTGGGATCACCATCCCCGGGTGGACCTGGTGACCACCGACGGATTCCTGTACCCGAACGCCGAGCTGGACCGGCGAAACCTGATGCATCGCAAGGGTTTTCCGGAAAGCTACAACCGCCGGGCGCTGATGCGGTTCGTGACGTCGGTCAAATCCGGTTCCGACCACGCGTGCGCGCCGGTGTATTCGCACCTGAAGTACGACATCATCCCGGGGGCCAAGCACGTGGTCCGCCACCCCGACATCCTGATCCTGGAGGGCCTCAACGTCCTGCAGACCGGCCCCACCCTGATGGTGTCGGACCTGTTCGACTTCTCGCTATATGTGGACGCCCGAATCGAAGACATCGAGCAGTGGTACGTGTCGCGGTTCCTGTCGCTGCGCGGCACCGCGTTCGCCGATCCCGAGTCGCACTTTCACCACTATTCGGCGCTCAACGACACCAAGGCGGTCGCCGCCGCCCGCGAGATCTGGCGGTCGATCAACCGGCCCAACCTGGTCGAGAACATCCTGCCGACACGGCCCCGCGCCACCCTGGTGTTGCGCAAGGACGCCGACCATTCCATCAATCGGCTGCGGCTGCGCAAGCTGTAGCGCGGGACCGGGCCGGAGGCGCGGACAAGTTAGGTCGCGAGGCGACGCACTCCCAGATACTGCAGACCGGCGAACGCCGCGGTGTAGACGCCGGTGGCCAGCGTGGCGGCCACCCCGGTTGCGGTTAGCACGGGCACGGCTCCGGCGGCCACCACCGCCGCGAGCGTAAAGACGACGTTGGCCACGATGATGCCGATCCCGACGCGGCGCAGGTTCGGCGCCGCCGCGAGGCTGAACACGACGAGGCCGGCGAGCACGAAGAACGCGCCCATCGCGTATTCCTGGGCTGACGTGAGTCCCGTCATCGACGAGATCGGGTCGGCGAAAAATGCGACGGCCAAGCCGCACAGGCCCGTCAACGTGGCGTCGGCGCGCATGGCGAAACGCAGCAGCGAGTCGGTCGAGTCGTACAGGGGGCGGGTCGGAATCCCAGAAACGGCGGTCATGCGATTACTCCTAGCGGTGGCGAGGGGGTCGAACTGGTTTGAGCGTGCCGCTCAGTCACTGCCACATCGACCCATGGCGCTGCCAGTTGCTGCCATGCGCAGAATGACCAGGGATTTCGCCCGGCTATTCCCCACCGGACCAATTAATTCCACACGTGTCACAAATCGTGGGGTCGATGGCGCGATCGCTCGCCGGGAGACTAGACGGCGATCGCCTCCACGACGCTGAACGGCGAGACCGTTTCCACCACCCGATTCAACTGAAACCCGGAGCGCGCGAGTAGCCGACCGTATTCGTCCGCGGTGCGCTCCCGCGAGGTGGCACTGACGAACATTTCCAGGTCCAGCCACTTGCCCGCGAACTCACGCCGGTGCGCCGGAATCACGAGTTCGACCAGCAGCAGGTGCTTGCCGGCACCCGACGACGCGCGCACGTTGGACAGGATGCGCACGGCCTGCTCGTCGGGCCAATCGTGAATCACGTTCTTGAGCACATACGCATCGCCGCCCGCGGGTATGTCGTCGTCGAAGAACGATCCCTCGGCGATCCGAACCCGGTCCAACACCCGGTGTTTGCGAAGTTCGGCCGGCGCGTCGATCACGACATGGGGTTGGTCGAAGAGGACGCCACGCGCGCGCGGCGCGGCGGTCAGCATTGCGGCCAGCAACCGACCGCGGCCACCCCCGACGTCGACGATGGTGGCGTACGGAGTGAAGTCGTATGCCGCGACGAGCGGCGCGATCGAGATCTCGGAGACGCCGGTCATGGCCTGGTTGAAGACTTCCTGCAGTTCGGGCCGGCCGGCCAGGAATTCGAACAAAGATTGGCCCCGCGCCTGGCAGGCGACGCACTCGCCGAGACGAAGACTTTCGCTCAGGTGGCTCCAATGGTCACGGTTCTCGGGCGAACCCATCCACCTGGCCCACGCCGCCAGCGAAACGTCGGCGTCGCGACGAAGTGGCTGCGCCAGCCGAGTGAGCTCGTAGCGGCCGTCGCGGCGCTGGCGGAAGATCCCACGCGAGATCAGGGCCCGCAGCAGCCGGGCCAACGCGTCGGCGTCGGCGTCAACGGCGACCGCAAGCTCCTGGGCCGACAGCGGCCCGTCCGCCAAAGCGTCGGCGATGCCGAGGTCGGCCGCGGCCGTAATCGCCTGCGCGACCCAGGCGTTCATGACCATTTCCATCAGCACGGCTGGCGCGGGGAAGGTGCGGGCGTGGAGCCGACTCAGAAAATACCTGGCCGCCTCAATGACCCGGACAGCCTTTGCCGGCGGAATCCTGGATGAAGCCATGAACGCCCCTTGCGTCGCAATACCTTCCGCGAGGGTAACCTGCGGCGTTACGCCCGTCGCGCCAAGCTGACACGCTCACGCAGATCGGCCGCGATCAGCCGGGCGGCCGCGTTTTGCCAGTTGTGCAGCGAACGCTGGGGCACCTCGGTGACCAGCCACTGCCAGGCCTGCCGGGCGGTGGGGTCCAGGCCGGCCGCGGTGGCGTTCTGCGCGTACGCGCGCACCCCGACGACGTACGGGAAGTACAGCGAGTTGTAGTACCGCCACTCCTCGGTGGTTCCGAAGTCGCCCGCGTCGCGGGGTTTGAGCCGGGCGATGCCGTCGGCGAGAACGGCTTTCAGCTCGTTGGCCCGCTCCACCGGGTGATCGGGCGCGCCGCGCGCGGCCAGTCGCTCGTCGATCAGGGGCAACGCGGTCAGCGGGCTGGCGACGAGCTTGGTCAGGTCGGCGTAGTGACCCAGCGCGCGGCGGGTGAGCCGCGCGAAGGTGTCGTCGTCGATGCGCCGAAGATCCTTGCGGGGATCGGCCGAGCGCAGCGGCAGCGCCGCGCCGGTGTGCCGCAACGCGGCCCGGTCGGCGCGCAGCGTCGGCGACCTGGAGAACGCCAGCCGGTCCAGCACGCCGGCCAGCGGATCGGCCAGCACCTGCACCGCGATCGCGATCGCGAGCGTGCTGAACAGCAGCACCGTCAGCACGGTCTGCGCGGTGGGCTCGCGTCGGGTCACGGCCAGGCCGATGAGCGCCTGGCCGCCGAACAGCACAGCCACGACCATCGAACCGGCGAACGAGCGCAGCATGTCGGCGCGCAGCGCCTGGCCCTCGTCGAACGCGTCCCACAAAGCCACAGCCACGCCGAGCGTCAGGACGTCGCAACCCGTCGACGCCAGGGCCAGCCAGCTCGGCACGATGCCCAACGGGATGATCAGGATGGCGTTGGCCAGCGCGAAGAACAGGGTCGCGACGACGACCGTGCCGACGACCGGGGTCGGCTGGGCGCGCCGCCGAACGGCGACGACCATCGCCCCCAACGTGGACGTCGAGATCACCGCCATCATCAGCAGGTGACCCGGCCGCAGCGGTCCTTCGACGCTGCCGGCCAGCGCCGCGCCCAGCAGGATCAGCGCGCCGACACCGCCGATGAGCAGCAACTCACCGGTGCGCGCGCGCCAGCGGTCGCCCGGCCGGGACAGCTCGACGAGCACCGCGAACCACGCCACGCTGGGCACGGCGGCCAGATAGATCTCGAACCGGCTGAGCAGCGCGAGATGCGGGGCGCTCGCCGTGCGAATCGCGTCCAGCGCCACCACCAGCGCGAAGCCACACAGTCCGATCGCCGCGAGCGCGAGCACCGGCTTACGCGGATCGCGGGCCAGCAGATACAACCCCAGCCACCCGCTCAGCGTGAACGCCACCGCCGACAGCGCAGCCATGCATCCAGTTTGGCACGGGGTCTGATGCGTGCCGACCCGCTGCGCCCGGCTTCGCCGCGCTTGCGATCGGCACGGGGTCTGATGCGTGCCGACCCGCTGCTACTTCCCGTACCTCCGATGCCGCTGGCTGTAGTCACGCAGCGCGCGCAGGAAATCAACGCGGCGGAAGGCGGGCCAGTGCGCCTCGGTGAACCACATCTCCGAATAGGCGCTCTGCCACAGCAAAAACCCCGACAGCCGCTGTTCCCCCGACGTGCGGATCACCAGGTCGGGGTCGGGTTGCCCAGAGGTGTAAAGGTTTTCGGAGATGCCTTCCGTGGTCACCGCGTCGATCAGCTCCTCCGCGGTGGCACCGTTGGCGAGTTCCTTGTTCAGCAGCGCGCGCACCGCGTCGACGATCTCCCGGCGGCCGCCGTAGCCGACGGCGACGTTGACGTGGAACGGCGCGACGGCCGGCGTCGACTCCACCGCGTCGCGCAGCCGGCGGGCCTGGTCCTCGCCGATCAGCCCGAGGTCGCCGACCGTGCGCACGCTCCAGCGATTGGCCGGGGCGCAGATCTCCTCGACCACGTCGGTGATGATCTCGATCAGGCCGGCCAGCTCGTCGGGATCGCGTTGCAGGTTTTCGGTGGAGAGCAGGTACACCGTGGTCATCTCGATGCCGGCCTCTTGGCACCAGCGCAGCATCTCGGCGATCTTGGCGGCACCCATCCGGTAGCCGTAGCTGACGTCGTCGTAACCCGCGTTGCGCGCCCAGCGCCGGTTCCCGTCGCACAGCACCGCAATGTGCCGGGGAAGTTCGGACTTGGAGGCCGCCAGACCCTGCCTCAGCCGCAGCTCGTAGACGCGGTACAACGGCTCCTTGAGCCGCGGCGGGATGATCTCCACGAAGCTCTACCCTACTGTGAGCGACCACAAATTCCGTGGTGGATTTGCGCAAGCCCACCGCACGTCCAGCAGCGTGTCGTGATCATTCGCGGTTAGTGTTGGGTCTAATGGCCGCAATGCGAGGCAATAGGGAGACATGAGCAGCAAGACCAGCACGCCCACCAACCCGGAGCCCGAGGCGATCGCGCCGGGCAATCCCGTCGAACAGCTCGTCGACGGTGCCGCCGAGGCCATTTCCAAGCCCCGCATGCGTGGCTGGATCCACTTCTATTCGGCGTGGCTGGCGATCGTCTGCGGCGCCTGTCTGGTCTCGGTGTCGTGGGCGGTGGCATCCACCCGCGCCGGGCTGACGACGTTCGCCTACGCCCTGGCCACCGTGGCGATGTTCGCGGTCAGCGCCACCTACCACCGCGTCAACTGGAAATCCGACAAGAGCCGCAACCTGATGAAGCGGCTCGACCATTCGATGATCTTCCTGTTCATCGCCGGCAGCTACACGCCGTTCGCGATGCTGGCGATGCCGCCCGAGGACGGGCGAACCGTGCTGTGGATCGTGTGGGGCGGCGCGCTGGCCGGAGTCGTGCTGAAGGTGTGCTGGCCGACGGCGCCGCGCTGGGTGGGCGTCCCGCTGTACCTGCTGCTCGGTTGGGTGGCGGTCTGGTAC
This sequence comes from Mycobacterium sp. IEC1808, assembly GCF_002101935.1. Classification (NCBI taxonomy): domain Bacteria; kingdom Bacillati; phylum Actinomycetota; class Actinomycetes; order Mycobacteriales; family Mycobacteriaceae; genus Mycobacterium; species Mycobacterium sp. IEC1808. The sequence continues at coordinate 12,900 of NZ_LQPV01000025.1, forward strand.
GCGCCGACCATCATCCACGTCGCCGGGGTCGCCGCGATGGTGCTGCTCGCGGTCGGCGGCGCGTTCTACAGCATCGGTGGCCTGCTCTACGGGCTGCGCTGGCCGGACCCGTGGCCAAAGACGTTCGGCTATCACGAGTTCTTCCACGCCTTCACGGCGATCGCGGCGATCCTGCACTATATCGCGATGTGGTTCGCCGTTTTCTACGTCGGCAACCCGGCCTGACGGCCTTGATCGCCCGCGAGAGTGCAACTACCGACGCGGTTACTCGGGAAATGCGTCGCTAGTTGCACTCTCGCGATGATGCTGCGCTAGACCTGCGTGACGTCGGCCGCCGACCAGTAAGCCTTCATCGCGGTGACCTTGCCGCGGTCGTCGAAGACCATCACGTCGATCGGCTCGATCACCATGCGATGGTCCCCCGCGGTGACGGTCAGGCGGAACTGGAACGCCGCCTCGTTGCCGGCCACCCGCAGTGACACCAACTCGCATTCGCGCTGCACGTCGTTGACCGCGGAGTAGAAGCCGTGGATCGCCTGGCGACCGATGTGCACCTCGCCGCCGACCGGGTCCTCAACCGTCGCGTCGTCGGCGTACAAGTCCACCAGCTCGTCGGCGCTGCCCTTGGCGACCAGCTCGATGTAGCGGTTGACGGTGTCGGTGATCGCGTGGACCCGGTCCGGGGCGTTTGGCATGGAACGCAGGGTAGCCTCCCGGCTACTGTCCCGAAACATCCAGAGCCGCGGCCAGTTCGGCCGCTCCCGTCACCGGCAGGTCGCAAAGCCGGCCGCGGCACACGTAGGCGGCGTCGGCGCGGCCGACCCGGTCCCGCCCCGCCAGCAGCGCCGACGAATCCGGTGCGCCGCCCACGACGATCGCCCCGCCAGGCGCCAGCCGGCGCGCTTCGGCCAGGAGCGCGGACCGAGACGGGTCGCAGGCGACCGCGATCTGCAGCGGCCCGCGCACCGCGGCTTCGGCGACGGCCAGCCAATGCCCGGCCGACCGCGGCGCGCGCTCTAGCAACAGCGAGTGCGCCGCCAAGGCCTCACCCGCCGCTCGCAGGTACCGCTCCGCGCGTTCCTCGTCGACGAGGTGCGCCGCGGTGAGCAACGCTTCGGTGATGGACGACGTGCCCGACGGCGTGGCACCGTCCAGCGGGTCGGCGGGCCGCAGCACCAACTGCTCGGCGTCGTCGGCGGTGTCGAACCAGCGGCCGGGCCGCTCCGGGTCGGCGAAGTGGCGCAGCGCCGTGTCCAGCAAGCTGGTCGCCGACGTCAGCCACGACGCCTCGGCGGTCAGCTGGTACACCGCGAGCAGGCCGGTGGCCAGCATCGCGTAGTCCTCGAGGATGCCCGGACTGTCCCCGACCGTCCCGCCCAGGCTGGCGCGCCGCAACCGTCCGTCGACGACGTGCAGCCCCAGCAGCGAAAGGGCGCAACGCCTTGCCGCAGCGGCCAACTCGGTTTGGTCCAACGCCACGCTGGCCTCCGCCAGCGCGGTGATGGCCAGGCCGTTCCACGACGTGACGACCTTGTCGTCACGCCCGGGCTGCGCGCGGGTGAGCCGCGCGGCCAGCAGCGCGGCGCGGACCCGTTCGGCCCGTTGCGGGTCGTCGGGGTCGGCGGGCAATTGCAGCACCGAGCTGCCGTGTTCGAAGGTGCCAGACGGGGTGACCGTGAAAAGCTCTGCGGCCCAACGGCCGTCGTCGGCGCCGAGCACCTCGGTCAGCTGCGCCGGCGTCCAGACGTAGGTCGAACCCTCGCGGCCGTCGGCGTCGGCGTCCAGCGACGAGGTGAACATGTCGCCGTCGGCCAGCTCGTCCAGCAGGAACCTCGCGGTCTGGCTGGCGACCCGGCGGGCCAACGGATCTGCGGTGCGCCGCGCCCAATGGGCGTAGGCGCGCAGCAGCAACGCGTTGTCGTACAGCATCTTCTCGAAATGCGGTACCACCCAAGCGTTGTCGACGCTGTAGCGGGCGAAGCCGCCGGCGAGTTGGTCGTAGATGCCGCCGCGGGCCATCGCGTTGGCCGTGCGGGTGACCGCGTCCAGCGCCGCCACCGACCCGGTGCGCTCGTGGTTGCGCAGCAGTGCCTCCAGAATCGCCGAGGGCGGGAATTTGGGGGCGCCGCCGAACCCGCCGTGCGCGGTGTCCTGGTCGCCGAGCACGGAGGCGACGGCGTGGTCACACAGCTGCGGTGCCACGTCCGGCCCGCCGGCGGCCAGTCCACCCGCCATCCTGCGCAACTCACCGGCGATGTGGTCGGAGGCCTCCTCGACCTCGCCGCGGCGGTCCCGCCAGGTCGCAGACACGGCCGAAAGAAGCTGCAGGAATCCGTCTTTCGGGTAATACGTGCCGCAGAAGAACGGTCGGCCGTCGGGTGTCAGGAAACACGTCATCGGCCAGCCGCCGTGCCCGGTGAGCGCGACGGTCGCGTTCATGTACACCGCGTCGATGTCGGGCCGCTCCTCGCGGTCGACCTTGATGCAGACGAACCCCGCGTTCATCGCCGCGGCCACTTCGTCGTCCTCGAACGATTCGTGGGCCATGACGTGACACCAGTGACACGCGGCGTAGCCGATGGACAGCAGGATCGGCACGTCGCGCGCCGCCGCATCTGCCAGCGCTTGCGGCGTCCACTGCTGCCAATGCACCGGGTTATCGGCGTGCTGGCGCAGATACGGGCTGGTGGCCAGGCCGAGGGTGTTCGTTGCGCCCGATTCAGCCGGGCTCATCGCGGTGTCCCGGTTGGTCGGGGTTCTCGCCAACCGTGTCGGTGCCCTCGTCGGCGGCCTGATCGGGCTCGGGGTGCTCCGGATCGAACGTCTTGGGGACCTTTTTCAGCTGCCGGTTCATCGACCGCAACAGGAACAGAGTCGCGATCAGCAGCAGCACGACGACGAGCAGCCCGACCGGGCTCGCCTTGCCGAAGTCGGGCCCGTGGTTGTGCGGGGCGTCGGCAATCACCCGGAGGAGATGGTGCGTCACCCGTCGTCCTCGATCCCGGCGAACAGGTCGTCCTCGGGCAGCTTGACCGGGACGCGGGAGCGGGCCAGCTCGAATTCCTCGGTCGGCCAGAGCCGCTGCTGCCACTCGATGGGAGCGGCGAAGAATTCGGCGTTCGGGTCGATCTGGGTGGCGTGTGCCCGCAGGGCGTCGTCGCGCTGGCTGAAATACGCCGAGCACTCGACCCGCGTCGTCACCCGGGACTCGAACGGGTCATGCTCAGGATCCCAGTGCTTGAGCCACTTTTTGAATGGCCCCTCCTGGCCGCGCTTGACGAACTCGTCGTGCAGCAGCTGCATCCGCGCCCGCAGGAAGCCGTGGTTGTAGTACAACTTGGACACCGTCCACGGCTCGCCCCCGTCCGGGAAACGGGCGTAGTCGCCGGCGGCCTCGAACGCGCCGACGGAAACCTGGTGGCAGCGAATGTGGTCGGGGTGGGGGTAGCCGCCGTTCTCGTCATAGGTGGTCATCACGTGCGGCCGGAACTCGCGGACCACGCGCACCAGCGCCTCGACGGATTCCTCCAGCGGCACCAGCGCGAAGCAGCCCTCGGGCAGCGGCGGCGGCGGATCGCCCTGGGGCAGGCCGGAGTCGACGAAGCCGAGCCAGGTGTGCTCCACACCGAGGATCTCCGCCGCCTTCGCCATCTCGTCGCGGCGGATTTCGGCCATGTGTTCCAGCACATCCGGCAGGTCCATCGCCGGGTTGAGAATCTCGCCGCGCTCGCCGCCGGTCAGCGTCACCACCAAAACCCGGTGTCCCTCGTCGGCGTAGCGGGCCAGGGTGGCCGCGCCCTTGCTCGACTCATCGTCGGGGTGGGCGTGCACCGCCATCAACCGCAGTTCGCTCACGTGCCCCCTTGTCCGAGTCGGTTCGCCGGTCGCCCCCGAAGGGCTAGAAGTGCTAGAAGCGACCTTATAATTCCAGTTCCGATCGTTGCATCCCGTCGGCCGGCGGCCGGCGACCACCACTGCAGGCATACCCAGGCATGACCGAAACTTCCCCTCCGCGCCCCGAGGCCCGCTACGGGCGATCGCGGCTGTCGCGCGTTTCCCGGCGCCGGGTGGCCATCGGGTTGGCCGTGCTGGTCGTGGCCGCCGGCGTAGTCGTCGCCGTCGTCGGCTACCAGCGGCTCGGGAACAGTGACGTCACCGGCTCGCTGGCCGGCTACCAGTTGATCGACAACGAGACGGCGTCGGTAACGATCAGCGTGACGCGATCCGACCCGTCGCGCCCGGTCGACTGCATCGTGCGGGTCCGGGCCAAGGACGGCGGCGAGACCGGCAGGCGCGAAGTGCTGGTGGGCCCGTCCGACCAGGCCACCGTGCAGGTGACGACGACGGTGAAATCCGTCCGACCCCCGGTGATGGCCGACATCTACGGTTGCGGCACCGATGTGCCCGCCTACATGCGTCCGGCCTGACCGCGCGATAAGACGAACAGCGAATATTGAGTCATCATCTGTTTGCGCGGTGGTAACATGGATGAATGCACGGTTCCCCTAGGGACCGTGTATTGCTGCATTAAAGGCCGTCGGAAGGACGGAGCGGCGGTAGCCGGGGCGGGGACCCGAATACCCCGGCAGCGGGGTGCAAAAGCTTGCGCGAATACGCGAAACGAGAAAGAAATACGAGGACGACGAGATGACGGATACTCAGGTGACCTGGCTAACCCAGGAGTCGCATGACCGACTCAAGGCCGAGCTCGACCAGTTGATCGCGAATCGTCCGATTATCGCCGCGGAAATCAACGACCGCCGCGAAGAGGGCGACCTGCGCGAGAACGGCGGTTACCACGCGGCCCGCGAAGAGCAGGGCCAGCAGGAGGCCCGCATCCGCCAACTGCAGGACCTGCTCAACAACGCCAAGGTCGGCGAGGCGCCCAAGCAGTCCGGCGTCGCGCTGCCCGGCTCGGTGGTCAAGGTCTACTACAACGGCGACAAATCCGACAGCGAGACGTTCCTGATCGCCACCCGCCAGGAGGGCGTCAACGACGGCAAGCTCGAGGTGTACTCGCCCAACTCACCGCTGGGCGGCGCCCTGATCGACGCCAAGGTCGGCGAGACCCGCAGCTACCAGGTGCCCAACGGCAACACCGTCGAGGTCACGCTGGTCAGCGCGGAGCCGTACCACTCCTAGCGTTTCGCGCGAGCAGACGCAAAAGCCCCTCACACGCGGCGTGTCGGGGGCCTTTTGCGTCTGGTCGCCGTACTAGGCAAGCGCTTGTTCGAGGTCGGCCAACAGGTCGGCCTCGTCCTCGATGCCGACCGAAAGCCGCACCAGGTCGTCGGGGACTTCGAGTTGCGAGCCGGCCGTCGACGCGTGCGTCATGGCGCTGGGCAGCTCGATCAGCGACTCGACGCCGCCCAGCGACTCGGCCAGGATGAACACCTCGGTTCGGGCGCATAGCTGCTCGGCGGCCTGCCGGCCCCCGCGCATGCGAACCGAGACCATGCCGCCGAAGTCGCGCATCTGGCGCGCGGCGACTTCGTGGCCGGGATGCCCTGGCAGACCGGGATACAGCACCGCGCTCACCGAGGGATGCCCGGCGAGGAATTCGGCTACCGCGCAAGCGTTTTCGCTATGCCGCTGCATTCGCAGCGCCAGGGTCTTCAGACCGCGCATGGTCAGGTAGGCGTCGAACGGGCCCGGTACCGCGCCCGCCCCGTTCTGCAGGAAGGCGAACGCGTCGTCCAACTCCTGGTCGTTGGTGATCAGCGCGCCACCCACCACGTCAGAGTGGCCACCGATGTATTTGGTGGTCGAGTGCAGCACCACGTCGGCGCCCAGCGTCAGCGGCTGCTGCAGCGCCGGCGAAGCAAAAGTGTTGTCCACCAACAGCTTCGCGGAGTTTTGTTTGCCCAGCTCCGCGATCGCGGCGATGTCGGCGATGGTCAGCAACGGGTTCGTCGGTGTTTCCACCCAGATCAGCCGGGTGTGCGGGGTGATCGCGCCCGCGACGGCGTCCAGGTCGGACAGCGCAACCGGCGTGTACGAGACGTCCCACTTGGTGAACACCTTGTCGATCAACCGGAAGGTGCCGCCGTAGGCGTCGTTGGGGATGACGAGGTGGTCGCCGGGCCGCAACATCGCCCGCAGGGCGCAGTCGCCGGCCGCCATCCCGGACCCGAACGCGCGCGCAAAGGCGCCCTCCTCGACGGCCGCCAGCGAGGCCTCCAGCGCGGCCCGGGTCGGGTTGCCGGTGCGCGCGTAGTCGAATCCGCCGCGCAGGCCACCGACGCCGTCCTGGGCGAACGTGCTGCTGGCGTAGATCGGGGCGTTCACCGCCCCGGTCGCCGGATCCGGCCGGTACCCGGCGTGGATGGCCTTGGTGGCCAATCCCTTGAACTTGTGGTCTGCGCTACGGTCCTCGCTCATCGACGCTCAGCCTAGTGACAGGCCCGATCGGGCATGAAAATCGGTGACGGGGGTACTCGTCGTCGTCCCCATGCGATGACCAGCCAGGGAGAACCACCATGCCCGACGACAGCGCCACCCGGACCGAACTGTCCCTTTTCGATCGCTGCGCGACCTATACGGGCGAATGGGTTTCCAGGCCTTCGTTTTTCGCGATCTGCGTGCTGGTGGTGGTCGCGTGGATACCCACCATTTGGGCGCTGCCCACGGTCGATACCTGGCAACTGGTCATCAACACCGTCACCAACATCATCACGTTCCTGCTCGTCGCGTTGCTGCAGAACACCCAGTCGCGCAGCAATCGCGCGATGCAGCACAAGCTCAACGCGATCGCCGACGCGCTGCAATTCCTGACGGGTGAACTGGACGGGCAGCCGCCACGCCTTCAGCGGCACCGCGCCGCGTTGGGCGAGGCGGTCGGCTCGGAAATATGGATGGGTTCCCGGTCTGACCTGGGGCGGCTCAGCCCTCTTCGATCGGCAGGCACACGGTCGTCATGATCTTGTCCGCCAAGGTTTGCCGCTTGGCGTCCCACAGCGGGAACAGGTAGCCGAGGCCACAGATGAGCGAGTCAACGAAGTGCGCGATCTGGCGCACCACCGACATCCCGAAACCGATCGGCTGGCCGGTGACCTCGCTGACCACTTTGAACTTCATCACCGACTTGCCGATGCTCGAGCCGGTAACGCCCTGGCGGTAGCCGTAGTCCCAGACCAGGTAGGCCACCGCGGCCAGCCACGTCAACCAGAACGCCATGGTGCCGATGCCGCTGGGCTGGTTGACGCAGTACTGGTTGACGCTGTACTGGGTGATGTCGCTGACGCACGACTGTTGCGTCGTAAGGGCCTGAATGAGCGCGCCGATGCCGACCAGGATGCCGGCCGGGATGTTGTCGATGAGATACGCCAGCACCCGGGTGACCCACGGGGTGTAGGACTCCGTCGGCAGGGCGCGGATCGCCGGTCCGGGCGGGGGCGGCGCGTATCCGCCCGACGACGGGGGCGGCGGCGGGTAGGAACCGCCGGCCGGGGGCGGCGGAGGGGGCGGAGAGGCTTGTTGGCCACCGGCCCCAGGGGGCGGCGGGTAGGACTCGCCGGGCGACGGTTGATCGGACATGGGCAACCCTCCACTGCATTAGCTGAACCAGGCCGAATTACAGTACCTCGGGCCGGCCTGGCTAAGCGGTTTTAAGCGGCGTTAACGCCGGCCCGTGGATCCGCGGGGCCCCTCCGACAGGAATCCCAACAGGTCGTACCGGGTGATCACCCCGACCGGTTTGCCCTTCTCCACCACCATCAGCGCGTCCCAGTCGCGCAGTGCCTTGCCCGCCGCGCTGACCAGCTCACCGGCGCCGATCATCGGCAGCGGCGGGCTCATGTGCTGCGCGACGGCGTCGGCCAGCTTGGCCCGCCCCTCGAAGACGGCGGACAGCAGTTCGCGTTCGGAAACGCTGCCCGCGACCTCGCCGGCCATCACCGGCGGCTCGGCGCCGACCACGGGCATCTGCGACACCCCGTACTCGCGCAGGATGCCGATGGCGTCGCGCACCGTCTCGGACGGATGGGTATGCACCAGGTCGGGCAGCTCACCGGACTTGCGGCGCAGCACGTCGCCGACGCTGAACTCCTCGGTCGACCCGTCGAGGCGCGCGCGCAAGAACCCGTACGACGACATCCACGCGTCGTTGAAGATCTTCGCCATGTAGCCTCGCCCGCCGTCGGGCAGTAGGACGACGACCAGCGCGTCGGGTCCGGCCTCCTCGGCCACCTTGAGCGCGGCGACCACCGCCATCCCGCACGACCCGCCGACCAGCATCGCCTCCTCGCGGGCCAGCCGCCGGGTCATGTTGAACGAGTCGGAGTCCGACACCGCGATGATCTGGTCGGGAACGGTGCGGTCGTAGGCGTCCGGCCAGAAGTCCTCGCCGACGCCCTCGACCAGGTAGGGCCGACCGCTGCCACCCGAGTACACCGAGCCTTCCGGATCGGCTCCGATGATTTTGACGCGGCCGCCGGACACCTCCTTCAGGTAGCGGCCGGCGCCGGTGATCGTCCCGCCGGTGCCGATGCCGGCGACGAAATGGGTGATCTTGCCATCCGTGTCGGCCCAGATCTCCGGGCCGGTGGTGGCGTAGTGGCTGGCCGGTCCCTCCGGGTTGGCGTACTGGTCGGGCTTCCAGGCCCCCTCGATTTCCCGGGTCAGCCTGTCCGAGACGCTGTAGTAGCTGTCCGGGTGGTCGGGCGGCACCGCCGTCGGGCACACGACCACCTCGGCGCCGTAGGCGAGCAGCACGTTGCGCTTGTCCTCGCCGACCTTGTCGGGGCAGACGAACACGCACTTGTACCCGCGCCGCTGGGCCACCAAAGCCAGGCCGACGCCGGTGTTGCCCGACGTGGGTTCGACGATGGTGCCCCCGGGCCTGAGCTGCCCGCTGGCCTCGGCGGCGTCGATCATCTTCACCGCGATCCGGTCCTTCGAGCTGCCGCCGGGATTGAGGTATTCGACCTTGGCCGCCACGGTGCCGGCGCCGTCGGGAATGACGGAGTTCAGCCGCACCAGCGGCGTTCCCCCGATCAGGTCACTGATGTGCTGCGCGATCCGCATGCGTTCATCGTCTCAGGCGCTTTCGCGCGGCGCACACTCGCTAGCCGGTGGCCTCGCGAATGTAGTCGCCGATCTGGCGCAGCGAACGGACAGCCTCCGGAACCAGCGGCGCGGCCAGCTGGAAGTCGTGGACTTGGCCGGGCCACACCCGCACCTCGGCCGGCACCCCGACCGCCGCCAACCGCGACGCCGCCAGCTGCGCGTCGTGCAGCAACACCTCGGATCCGGAAACGTGGATGAGCGTCCGCGGCAGGCCGGGCTTGATGTGCTCCAGGGGCTCGTAGATTTCTTCGGGTTTGCCGTCGACCATGTTCTTTTCGGCCGCGCTAGCAACCAATGCGACGAGCGCGTCAAACGCGTTCGCGGAAAACATCGCGTCGCTCTTGATGTTGGGGTGCGCCTGCTTGCATTCCTTTGCTAGCTGCAGCAGTGGCGAGATCGCCACGATCGCCGCGGGCATCTCGGACTCGCCGTGCCCTTCCTCCTGCAGGCGTTGCGCCAGGGCCAGCGCGAGGTACCCGCCCGCCGAGTCGCCGGCGAGCACGATCTGGTCCGGCTCGTAGCCACGCTCGCGCAACCATTGGTACGCGTCGCGGCAATCATTGAGGGCCATGCCGACCGAGTGCTTGGGCAACAGCCGGTAGTTGACGACCAGCACCGGAGAGTCAGCAAACTTCGACAGTGTCTCGACGAGCCGGCCGTGCGAGTTTGCTCCACAAGTCAGAAACGCGCCGCCGTGCAGGTAGACGATCACCCGGCGGGTGCCGTCCGCGGGCAGCACTCCGGGGGCCCGCACCAGCTGCGCGGAAGCATTGGGCAAGTTCACCGTCTCGCGGACGGTGGCGGAGACCGGGAGCAGGACCCGGGCCGCGACGTCGATGAGACCCCACGGCCACGGCAGGTTGGGAACGTGGCTGCCGACGGACAGGACCGGCCGGATGGTGAGTCGGGATGCGAGGTTAGCTACCCGCGCAGCAACGCTGGGACCGGACTCGAGTACCTCGACCGGCGCGCCGTCGCTGATGGCAAATCTGCGTGCCTCAACTCTACGTCGCTTGAGAACCTCATGTGGCCGAACGGTATTCCGGGGGGAACCGGATACCTTGCTAGGTGCGGTCATGCTCAACACTTCCTACGCCCTTGTAGTCCGATACAGCATGTGACGAGGCAGCCAAGCGTCCGGTTCAGCCCACTCTCCAGGGCGTTCAGCCAACCCTTGAAACTTAGCTTGACAGCCTTTGCTGAGTAGAACGTTTGAAGAATCTGATTCGATACCACATTTGATTCACAACGTGACCACATTGTTCATAAGCCGCCCGCGCAAACCCTTGAGCCGAACTAAACTGGCCCTGTGACCATCCGGGTGCCGCGTCGTTCGACGATCGCCCTGGCCACAGCCGGCGCGCTCGCCTCGACGGGGACTGCCTATCTCGGCGCACGCAACCTGCTGGTTGGCCAGGCGGCGCACACGCGCACCGTCATTCCGAAGGCCTGGGACATCCCGCCGCGCGCCGACGGCGTGTACAACCCCGGCGGCGGGCCGGTGCAGCGGTGGCAGCGCGGCATGACCGCCGATCTGCACCTGATGATCTTCGGCGACTCGACGGCCACCGGATACGGCTGCATGAGCGCTGAGGAAGTCCCCGGCGTGCTGATCGCTCGCGGGCTGGCCGAGCGGGCGGGCAAGGTCGTCCGGCTGAGCACCAAGGCCATCGTCGGCGCCACGTCGAAGGGTGTCGCCGGCCAGGTCGACGCGATGTTCGTGGCCGGCCCGCCGCCGGACGTGGCGGTGATGATGCTGGGGGCCAACGACGTCACGGCCCTCAACGGCATCAGCCAGTCGGCGCAACGGCTGGCCATGACCGTGCGCAAGCTGCGCTCCCGCGGCGCGGTGGTGATCGTCGGCACCTGCCCCGATCTCGGTGTCATCAGCGCGATCCCGCAGCCGCTTCGCTCGCTGGCGCACGCGCGGACTTCGCAGCTCGCCCGCGCCCAGACCGCCGCGGTCCGGGGGGCGGGCGGCGTGCCGGTCCCGATGGCGCAGCTGTTGGCACCCCAATTCCGGACCGCGCCCGAGCAGATGTTCTCCGCCGACGGCTTCCACCCCTCGCCGACCGCGTACGCGCTGGCCGCCGAGGCGCTGCTGGAGGCGGTGTGCGACGCGCTGGGCATCGAGGTTGAAAGCCCGACGCCGGAGGTTTCGGTCCCCGCTCCCGCACCGAGGCTCGACGATTCTCCCGCACGGTTGACCCTCGTGACGCGGCTGTGGCGGCGCCCTACCGCCGCGTCCCCCGCCCCGTCTGATTCCCAGCCGGTCGGCACCGACTAGATTTGTTCTAGCCCGTCGGGGTGACAAAACACCCGTTTGGGAAGCGCGCCCGCGTCCGCTGGAAGGGAACAAACCATGCCTGAAGCCGTCATCGTCTCAGCCGTCCGCTCGCCGATCGGCCGCGCCATGAAGGGATCGCTGGTGTCCATGCGGCCCGACGACCTGGCCGCCCAGATGGTGCGCGCCGCGCTGGACAAGGTGCCCGCGCTCAACCCGCACCAGATCGACGACCTCATCCTGGGCTGCGGCCTGCCGGGCGGCGAATCCGGCTTCAACATGGCGCGCGTCGTCGCGGTCGAGCTGGGCTACGACTTCCTGCCGGGCACCACGGTCAACCGGTACTGCTCGTCGTCGCTGCAGACCACCCGGATGGCGTTCCACGCGATCAAGGCGGGCGAGGGCGACGCGTTCATCTCCGCGGGTGTGGAGACCGTGTCCAGATTCGGCAAGGGCAACTCCGACTCATGGCCCGACACCAAGAACCCGCTGTTCGACGAGGCCCAGGAGCGTTCGGCCGCCGCGGCTCAGGGCGCCGACGAGTGGCACGACCCCCGCGCCGACGGGAACCTGCCCGACGTCTACATCGCGATGGGCCAGACCGCCGAAAACGTCGCCATCCTCACCGGCATCAGCCGCGAGGAGCAGGACCGCTGGGGGGTGCGCAGCCAGAACCGCGCCGAGGAGGCCATCAAGAGCGGCTTCTTCGAGCGCGAGATCACCCCGGTGACCCTGCCCGACGGCACCACCGTCACCACCGACGACGGCCCGCGCCCGGGCACCACCTACGAGAAGGTCAGCGAGCTCAAGCCGGTGTTCCGGCCCAACGGCACGGTGACCGCCGGCAACGCGTGTCCCCTGAACGATGGCGCGGCCGCGCTGGTGATCACCAGCGACACGAAGGCCAAGGAATTGGGCCTGACGCCGCTCGCGCGCATCGTGTCCACCGGGGTCAGCGGCCTGTCGCCGGAGATCATGGGCCTGGGCCCGATCGAGGCGTGCAAGAAGGCGTTGGCCAGGGCGGGCATGTCGATCGGCGACATCGACCTGTACGAGATCAACGAGGCCTTCGCGGTGCAGGTGCTGGGTTCGGCGCGCGAGCTGGGCATGGACGAGGACAAGCTGAACGTGTCCGGTGGGGCGATCGCCCTGGGCCACCCGTTCGGCATGACCGGCGCACGCATCGCCACCACGCTGCTCAACAACCTGCAGACGCACGACAAGACACTGGGCCTGGAAACCATGTGCGTCGGCGGCGGCCAGGGCATGGCGATGGTGATCGAGCGGCTCAGCTAGCCGCGCCGCACGACTGCGTGTGAACACTGGGCTTCGCGTGTGAGTCGTGGGCGGCGACACGCCGAGCGGCTGCGCCGTCAGTGCACATCGAAACCGTGAGCGCACAACCAAATTCGTTAGCCGCGCCGAACCCCGTCCGCGACGGCGCGCAGCTTGTCCGGGTTGGCCACGTTGTGAATGGTGACGATGCGCCCGTCCGCGTCGAGTTCGACTGTGAGCGTGGCGATCACGCGGCCTGAGGCCGAGAAGACGATGCCCGGTCCGCCGTTGATGTCCACGACTTCGGCTGCCATATCGGCGATTTCGACGCCTTCGTACGGGCGCTTGGTAACACCGGCGAGCCATGCCGCGACCTTGGCCATGCCCTCGACGGGGCGCAGCGCCTGGCGCACCTTTCCGCCGCCGTCCGTCCAAAGCGTGACGTCGGGGGCGAGCAGCTGCATGAGGTCGTTGATGTCCCCGCCGGTCGCCGCGGAAAAGAAGCGTTCGGTGACCGCGCGCTTCTTGCCGCGGTCGGCCTCGAACCGGGGCCGGCGCGCCTGCACGTGGTTGCGAGCGCGGTGGCCCGCCTGGCGCACCGCGGCCTCCGAACGCTCGACGGCCGAGGCGATTTCGGCGTAGCTGAAGTCGAACACCTCCTTGAGGACGAACACCGCGCGCTCCAGGGGGCTCAGCGTCTCGAGTACGACCAGCATCGCCATCGACACCGATTCGGCGGCCGCGACGTCCTCGGCCGTGTCTTCGCTCGTGAGGATAGGCTCGGGCAGCCACGGCCCCACGTAGGTCTCCCGCTGGCGCCGCGTCGAGCGCAGTCGTTCCATCGACAGATTCGACACGATGCGCGAGAGGTAGGCCTTGGGGTCGGCGACCTGACCCCGATCGGCCGCCGACCACTTCAGCCACGCATCCTGGACCACGTCTTCGGCGTCGGCCGCCGAGCTCAGGATCCGATAGGCGATGGCGAACAACAGTTTCCGGTGTTCGACGAACGCGTGCTCGTCGGCGCTCATCGGGTGAAGCCCCCACCGCGCCGCCATGTCACGGCCCCCAGCGCTGGCAGCAACTTGAGCAATCGGTAGGTCGTCCACGGGCTGGCGCTCACCGTTTCCTTGTAGGCGACGGCCCACCGACCGGCCAGATAGAAACGCGACGGGCTGTCGTCGGGATGGGTGAACTGGATGACGGCGTCGTGTCGCCCCAGGCTCACCGGCTGGTGGACATAGCCGAAGCGAAATCGCTTGGTCTGCTTGCCCTTCAGCTCCCGCACGATGTTGGCCGCAGCGTGCACACCGGTCGGGATGCCGCTCTGGCAGGTGCCGTGCACGAGGCCATAGCCTTGCCGGACCGCCGCGGCGTCGCCGACGACGTACACGTCCGGGTGCGATATCGAGCGCAGCGCAGCATCGGTGATGATTCGGCCGCGGTCGTCGACGCGCAGGCCCGCGGCGGCCGCCAGCGGCGACACCCGCACGCCCGTGGCCCACAGCACCGCGCGCGCCGCGACGACCTCGCCGTCGGCCAGGGCGACCCCGTCGGGCATCACCTTGACAATCTCGACGCCGGAACGCACCCGCACGCCCAACCGGTCCAACCCGGCATGCAGGCGGGCACGCGCCTTGGGGCCCATCGTCGATCCGGGTGTCTGCCGGCTCAGCAGGACGACGTCGAGTTCGGGATGCCGCTCGGCGATCTCGGCCGCCGATTCGATGCCGGTCAGGCCGCCGCCGGCAACTACGACCGTCCCGGCGTCGAGCCGATCCAGCTGCTGGGCCAGCAACGCGGCGTCGTGGGCGCTGTTGAGCGTGTAGGCGAATTCGTCGACGCCGGGCACGACCTCGGTATCGGCGACGGCGCCGAGCGCGTAGACCAGGGTGTCGTAGCCGATCGTGCGCTCGTCGTCGAGACGGACGGTCCGCGCGTCGGCGTCGAGGCCGGTGACCCAGCCCTGGACGAACTCGACGTCGGTGCCGGCGAGCATGTCCGGGATCTCAAGGTCGGCCAGCCGCTGGCCCGACGCCGCCTGATGCAGGCGCAGCCGCTCGGTGAAACGAGCCTGCGGATTGACCAGGGTGACGCGCACGTCGTCGCGGCCCTTGACCCGGCGCGCCAAGCGGGTGGTGGCCGCCATGCCGGCATAGCCGGCGCCGATGATCACGATGTGCTTCATGATGCTGCCTTTCGCGAGCGAATGTGTGCTGACAACCAGCAGACGCATCCAGCGGTCGCGGATGTGACATCGCGCGGGCGCACAAAAAAACCGGCACGCCTGCGGGCGTGCCGGTTTTCCGTCGGAGCCGGGGCTAGTCGTTTTGCAGATAGCTGAGCAGGCGCAGGATCTCGAGGTACAGCCAGACCAGGGTCACTGTCAGGCCCAGCGCGATGCCCCACGCCGCCTTCTCCGGCGCGCCCGCCCGGATCATCTGGTCGGCCGCGTCGAAGTCGATCAGGAAGCTGAAGGCCGCGATGCCGATCATCACCAGCGAGAAGATGATGGCGATCGGTCCGCCGCTGCGCAGGCCGAGGCCCGTGCCGCCGCCGACGTGGAACATCGCCAGGATGAAGTTGCCGAGCATCAGGAACAGCGCTCCGAACAGCGCGGCGACCACCATCCGGGTGAACTTGGGCGTGACCCTGATGGCGCCCGTCTTGTAGACGACGAGCATCCCGAAGAAAACACCGACGGTGCCCAGAACGGCCTCCCCGATCAGCGCGCCGGCGTTGGCGTTGGAGACCTGGAAGTTGGCGAAGACGAACGAGACGGCGCCGAGGAAAAGCCCCTCGAGAACCGCGTAGCTGAGCACGATCGCCGGGCTGTCCTGCTTGCGCCCGAAGGTGGCGATCAGCACCAACCCGAGGCCACCGAGCGCGCCGATCAGGGTCAGCGGCATCGCTAAGGCTAGGTTCGTGGCCACCATGAAGTAGGACACGATCGCGGCGCCGATCAGCACGGCCAGCGTGATGCCGGTCTTGGTGACGACATCGTCGATGGTCAGCGGCCGAGACGCCCTGGTGTCCTGGTAGGGAGCCACGTAGGGGTCGGCCTGGTAATAGCCCTGGGCCGCGCCAGTGCCGAATTGCGCGTATCCCCCGCTCTGCCTGGGCAGCGAACGAAATACCGGGTTACTTGTCTCCCGCACCGTCGGATCCTCTCTTAATGGCTATGGGTTCGAGCTGTGCGAACACCTGCTCAACGACCAGCGGGTCGCCCTAGTTCCCAACGGACCTGCTGTTTTCTCGGTGTTTTGAGGCTATTTAACGGGCTCTGCTGTTGTCGTCCGGTCAAACATAAACCTTACCCGCGGGGATCGCTGCGGTCGTGACGATCTAGATTGCTGGTCGAGACCGGGCGGCGATTGGGAGGACGAGAGCGTTGACCGTGGCAGCTGTCGAATCCGACGAGGTCCTGACCCGGGTTGAAGGCGGCGTCGGGTTGATCACGCTCAACCGGCCCAAGGCGATCAACTCGCTGAATCAGACGATGGTGGACGCGTTGACCGCGGTGCTCACCCATTGGAAAAACGACGACGCGGTGCGGGCGGTCGTGCTGTCCGGGGCGGGTGAACGCGGATTGTGCGCCGGCGGCGACGTCGTGGCCGTCTACGAAAGCGCCCGCAAGGATGGCGTCGAGGTCCGGAAGTTCTGGCGCGACGAGTATCTGCTCGACGGTCAGATCGGGCGCCTCGCCAAGCCGTACGTGTCGTTGATGGACGGCATCGTGATGGGCGGCGGCGTGGGGGTCAGCGCGCATGGCAGCGTGCGCGTGGTGACCGAAACCTCAAAGGTGGCAATGCCGGAGGTGGGCATCGGGTTCGTTCCCGACGTCGGCGGGGCGTTTCTGTTGTCCCGCGCGCCGGGTGCGCTGGGACTGCACGCCGCGCTGACCGGGGCGCCGTTCTCCGGGGCCGACGCCATCGCCATGGGATTCGCCGACCACTACGTCCCGCACGACGAACTGGACGCGTTCGCCAAGGCGATCGTCGAGGACGGCGTCGAGGGTGCGCTGGCCGCGCATGCCATCGAACCACCACCGAGCGACCTTGTCGCCCAACGTGATTGGATCGACCCGTGCTTCGCGGGCGACACGGTGGAAGAAATCGTTGCGGCCCTGCGCAGCCATGGCGGCCCGGCGACCGATGCGGCCGACCTGATCGCCACCCGCTCCCCCATCGCCGTTTCCGTGGCGCTGGAGGCGGTGCGTCGCGCCGCCAAGATGGACACCCTGGAAGAGGTTCTGGTCCAGGACTATCGGGTGTCGAGCGCCGCGGCCCGCTCCCACGACCTGGTGGAGGGCATCCGTGCGCAGATCATCGACAAGGATCGCAATCCCAAATGGTCCCCGGCGACGCTTGCCGAGATCACCGCGGCCGACGTGGAGGGGTATTTCGCGCCGGTCGACGACGACTTGAAATTCTAGAAAGGCGGTTGGCGTGACAGAGAACTACGAGACCATCCTCGTCGAGCGCGATCAGCGGGTCGGGATCATCACGCTGAACCGGCCGCAGGCGCTCAACGCCCTCAACAGCCAGGTGATGGCCGAAGTCACCAGCGCGGCAACCGAATTGGACGAAGATCCCGGAATCGGTGCGATCATCATCACCGGTTCGGCCAAGGCGTTCGCGGCCGGCGCCGACATCAAGGAAATGTCCGCCCTGACCTTCGCCGACGCGTTCGGCGCCGACTTCTTCGCCGGCTGGGGCAAACTCGCCGCGGTCCGCACCCCGACCATCGCCGCGGTGGCCGGACACGCGCTGGGCGGCGGCTGCGAGCTCGCGATGATGTGCGACCTGCTGATCGCCGCCGACACGGCGAAGTTCGGCCAGCCGGAGATCAAACTCGGAGTGCTGCCGGGCATGGGCGGTTCGCAGCGGCTGACGCGTGCCATCGGCAAGGCCAAGGCCATGGACCTCATCCTGACCGGGCGCACCATCGACGCCGCCGAAGCCGAACGGAGCGGCCTGGTTTCGCGGGTGGTGCCGGCCGACGACCTGCTGACCGAGGCCAAGGCCGTCGCCACCACCATTTCGCAGATGTCGCGCTCGGCGGCGCGAATGGCCAAGGAGGCCGTCAACCGGGCCTTCGAATCCACCCTGTCCGAGGGGCTTCTCTACGAGCGCAGGCTGTTTCATTCGACGTTCGCGACCGAGGACCAGTCGGAGGGGATGGCGGCATTCATCGAGAAGCGGCCCCCCAACTTCACCCACCGATAGGACGCTTCGATGAGCGACCCGGGTCCCGCGACGACCGCTCCCGACGACGAAGCGGTGCGCGAAGCCGCGCCGGAAGCCGCTGAGGCACCCCACAAGCACGAGGCGCATCCGCATGAAAAGCCTTGGTGGGTGCGCCACTACACCTTCATGGGCACCGCGGTCGGCCTGGTTTTCATCTGGTTCTCGATGACGCCGTCGCTGCTGCCGCGAGGCGCGGTGTTTCAGGGCCTCGTGAGCGGGTTCTCCGGGGCCATCGGCTACGGGCTGGGGGTCTTCGCCGTCTGGCTGGTCCGTTACATGCGCACCCGGAACTACAGCCCGCCGCCGCCGCGCTGGGCGTGGAAGGTGCTGATCCCGGTCGGGCTGGTCGGCATGGTCGTGATGGCCATCCGGTTCCACGTCTGGCAGGACCGTGTGCGCGACCTGATGGGCGTCGCGCACCTGAAGTGGTACGACTACCCCATCGCCGCGGTGCTGTCGATCGTGGTGCTGTTCACGCTCGTCGAAATCGGCCAATTCATCCGGTGGCTGATCAGTTTCCTGGTCGGGCTGCTGGACCGGATTGCACCGTTTCGCCTCTCGGTGACCATCGTCGTGGTCGCGCTGGTGGTGCTGAGCATCACCTTGATGAACGGCGTCGTGCTGAAGTTCGCCATGCGGACCATGAATAACACCTTCGCGTCGGCCAACGACGAGGAGAGCCCCGACACGGCACCACCCAAAACGCCGCTGCGGTCCGGTGGCCCGCAGTCGCTGGTGTCGTGGGAGTCGCTCGGCCGGGAGGGTCGCGTCTTCATCGAGGGTGGCCCGCGGGTCGACGAGCTGACCACGTTCAACGGATCCCCGGCCATGCAGCCGATTCGCGCCTACGCCGGGCTGAACTCCGCGGACGGCATCACCGCGACCGCCGAACTCGCGGCACGCGAGCTGCTGCGCACTGGCGGGCTGCAGCGCGCCGTCGTCGCGGTCGCGACGACCACCGGCACCGGCTGGATCAACGAGGCGGAGGCTTCGACGCTGGAGTACATGTACAACGGCAACACCGCGATCGTCAGCATGCAGTACTCGTTCCTGCCGAGCTGGCTTTCGTTCCTGGTGGACAAGGAAAACGCCCGCCACGCCGGCCAGGCGCTGTTCGAGGCCGTCGACCGGCTGATCCGCCAGATGCCGGAAGGGCAGCGACCCAAACTCGTCGTGTTCGGCGAAAGCCTGGGATCGTTCGGGGGCGAGGCGCCGTTCATGAGCCTGAACAACGTGCTGGCCCGCACCGACGGCGCGCTGTTCAGCGGGCCGACGTTCAACAACACCATCTGGACCGACCTGACCTCGACGCGCGACGCCGGCTCCCCGGAGTGGCTGCCGATCTACAACGACGGCAAGAACGTCCGATTCGTTGCTCGCGCAAGCGATCTCGGCCGTCCGGACGCCGCATGGGATCACCCGCGGGTGGTCTATCTGCAGCACGCCTCCGACCCGATCGCCTGGTGGACTCCGGATCTACTGTTCGCCAAGCCGGACTGGCTGCGCGAGAAACGCGGCTACGACGTGCTGCCCGAGACCTACTGGATCCCGGTGGTCACGTTCCTGCAGGTCTCGGCCGACATGGCGGTCGCGGTCGACGTGCCGGACGGGCATGGGCACCACTACGTCGCCGACGTGGCCAACGGCTGGGCCGCGGTGTTATCGCCGCCCGGCTGGACGCCGGAGAAGACGGACAAACTCCGGCCGCTGCTGCACTCCAACGGCTAGCGGCGATCGCAAGCGCGGCATAGCCGGGCGCGGCGGGTCGCCGCCATCTGCTAGAGCCAGCGTCGAACGGCGTTCGCCAGCCCCGGGCTTGCGCCGCCCGAATCACCGAGCAGCTGGTCCAGCACACCGGAACCGGCCAGCGCGTGGTAGCCGCCGATGACGTCGGTGGCCCGGAGCAGGCCGATATCCAGCAGCGCGGCCGCCGCCAGGCTGGACGTGTAGCCCTCGGAGCACACGATCACCCACTCGACGTCGTCGTCGACGGCCTCCGGCAGCCGGGCATCGCTGGTCGGGTCGCAGCGCCACTCCAGGACGTTGCGCTCGATCACCAGCGCGCCCGGTATCTCCCCCTCGCGGAATCGCTGGGCCTGCGGCCGGATGTCGACCAGCACGGCCCCGCGCCGCAGCGCCTCGGGCACCTCGACGGCGCGAAGGCGGCGAAACCGGCGCCGGGCCGATCTCAGGACGACGTCGATGCGGCTCATCAGGGTCCCTCCGGTTGGTCGGTCAGTTCGGTGCGCTGGCGGCGCAGCCGGTTGCGCTCGGAGACTTCGTAATACGACATCGCCGTCAGCGGCGGCGAGTAGGCGTGCACGCTCAGCGTCGGCTGCACCTTGAAGGTGGCCACCGGCTCCGGGACTGGCCTGGGCGCCCACACCACGTCGTGCACCCAGCCGAGCGGGAAGCCGGCCTGATCACCCGCGTCGAGCCGGCGTCTGCGCAAACCCCGCCCGTCCCAACGGAATTCGTTGAGCGATCCGGACACCACGGTCAGCGCGCCCAGCGACCCGCCGTGGTCGTGCAGCTCGGTGGGATGACCGGGGACCCAGCTGATCAGCCAGACGTCCAGCTCGTCGTCGCCGTGGATGCGGGTGAACCAGCGATTGGACTCCGGTATCCCGCCCTTGGGCAGCAGGTGGTCGCAGCGCCCGCTGAGAACCTGATCGGCGGCCTGGTCGGTGGCATGTAGCAGGTCGGGCACCCGCAGCCGGGTGGGTCCCGAGGACGGCGGCGAGGCGGTCAGGGGGCGAAGCGCACCGGAGGCGACGGGACGCGTCGTCGCAACGGGAACAGACATTGGGGAGCTCCAGGGTGAACGGATCGGGCAAGCGGCGGCGGGTCAGGGCCGACAACACTCGCAAAATCCGAAGCGCTCCATCACGGCAGCCAGTGTTGCATAGATTGGGATGGTGCGTTGGTGCGGTCGTTCCCCCGGGCAACGGGGTGGGGTGCTCGTCGCGGCGTTGTTGGTGGCGGTCACGGGCTGCTCGCAGGGCGCACCCAACGGCGGGGTCGCCGTGCCGTCGGCACGACCGTCGGGCATCCCGGGCGGCCCCGCGTCGCCGCCGCCCGGCGCGGTCGGCCTCTCGCCGGACGGGGTGACGACCAGGGTCGATGTGCCCGCGGATTCGACCGAGGAGGAGTATTTCCAGGCCTGCCACGCCGCAAAGGTCTGGATGGAGGCCCAGCCCAAGGCGGATGGGTCGCTGTTCGAGCCGTACCTGCGGATGGTCCAGGCGTCGCAATCGGGCACGGCCGGCACCTGGAACGCCCGGTGGGCAGACCTGACACCGGCCCGACAGGCGGCCGTGATCACCGCCGCCCGCGCGGCCGCCAACGACGAATGCGGGTAGCGTTCCGCGCCCCGCGCCAATTGTGATCATGGGTACAAAAACTGCCTCCCCCGCCGCCGAGGGGGGCTTCGGCCGAGCAAAATGAACGCATGCCCGGCGGACGTGGCGGAACGGTGGCGCGTCGATCTTCGCCGACCCGGGTGGCGCTGGCGCTGGGCAGCGGCGGGGCCCGCGGTTACGCCCACATCGGGGTCATCGAGTCGCTGTCAGCGCGTGGCTACGAGATCGTCGGCATCACCGGTTCGTCGATGGGTGCGATCATCGGCGGTCTGCAAGCGGCGGGACGCCTCGACGAGTTCGCCGAGTGGGCGAAGTCGTTGACGCAGCGCACCATCCTGCGGCTGCTGGACCCGTCCATCAGCGCGGCGGGGGTGTTGCGGGCCGAGAAGATTCTGGACGCGGTGCGCGACATCCTCGGCCCGGTCACCATCGAGCAACTGCCGATTCCCTACACGGCGGTGGCTACGGACCTGCTGGCCGGCAAGTCGGTGTGGTTTCAGCGCGGCCCGCTCGACGAGGCGATCCGGGCGTCCATCGCGATTCCCGGCGTGATCGCCCCGCACGAAGTGGGCGGACGCCTGCTCGCCGACGGCGGCATCCTGGACCCGCTGCCGATGGCCCCGCTGGCCGCGGTCAACGCCGACCTGACGATCGCCGTGGGCGTCAGCGGCAGCGAGGTGATCCCCAAACGAGAGCCGGAGCCGGGCGCCACCTCCGAATGGTTGAACCGCATGGTGCGCAGCACTTCTGCGCTGCTCGACACGACGGCAGTCCGGTCACTGCTCGACCGGCCGACAGCGCGCGCCGTGTTGAGCCGATTCGGCGCGGACGCCTGGTCGGATGAATGGGAGGCGGAATCGCCCTCGGGCGCGGGCGAACTCGACGAGACCAGCGTCGTTCCGAAACTGGGCAGCTTTGAGGTGGTGTACCGCGCGTTCGACATCGCGCAGTCGGCGCTGACCCGCCATACGCTGTCGGCCTATCCGCCCGACCTGCTGATCGAGGTGCCGCGTTCGACCTGCCGCAGCCTGGATTTTCACCGTGCGGTGGAGGTGATCGCGGCGGGACGCGCCGAGGCCGATCGGGCACTGGACGCCTTCGAAACCGACCCGGAACAGACGAGCCCGCCCGCGCTCGAGGGTTGATCAGGCGCCCAGAAAGCGCGCCACGGCCCGCGCCTCGCGGCGGCCCTGTTCGCGCCCGGCCACCGCGGAGTCGATGCGGCAGCGCGGGTCCAGCGGGTTGGGCCCGAAAGCGGCCAGCGAGTCGTCGTCGGCGAACACCGGGTGGGTGGCGCCGGCGAACGCGGCGATCTCGGCGGCGGGCCCGGCGCCGAACGGCGCCGGCGCGTCGGGCCCCGACGGGACCAGCACCACGGCCGCGTCGCAATCGCCGGCCACGTCGAGGTTGACCGAGCTGCCGACGCCGCCGTCCATGTAGCGCCGGTCGCCGATCGTCACCGGCGGCCAGGCCCCCGGCACCGCGCAACTGGCCGCCACCGCGTCCACCAGCCCGACGCCGGAGCCGCGGTCGAAGACCACCAGTTCGCCGGTGGCGACGTCGATTGCGGTGATCCGCAGCGCCCGGTCTGGCCAGTCGTGTGACGGCAGGCGCTGGGCGATTACCTGGCGCCGGACGGCCTCTGGGACGGTCTGGGTTGCCAGCGCCACGGCCCCGATCCGCCGCATCTGCTGTTCGGTCCTGTCCAGCGCGTCGTCGTAGGGCTGGCCCAAGGCTGTCAAAAAGACCTCGGTGATGTCGTCGATGTCGACGCCGGAATCGATCTCGGCCGACGACTCGGCGACCTGCCGGTCGAACAGCGCCTCGATCGGGCAGCCGCTGCCGATCTGGGCGGCGACCGCGGAACCCGCCGAGGTCCCCACCAGCACCTCCGAATCCAGCAGGAGCCGGGCCGCCGCCGGGGATTCGTCGGCAATGCCGCGCAGAACCCCTGTCTCCCAAGCGATTCCGGCTATCCCGCCGCCGGCCAGCACGAGCGCGCGTCTGGTTGCCACCGCGGCGCCCTATGCCGACGTGTGTTGCGCCGCCTGGGCGGGCGCGCTCAGGTCAGACTGGCGAAGCGGGTATGCGGGCGGGTCGGGCAGCACCACGCGGCTGGTGATCCGCAGCCCGGTGTCAACGTGGACCAACTCGCCGGGTTCCAGCAGGCGCCAGCGCGGGTCGTCGTCCATCGGTTCGCTGGCGAACACCACCGAGGAGCGGGCGCACAGGTGCTCGGACCGCGCGCGAATTCGGTGCGTGCGCAAGTCGAATTCGGGCGCGCCTGCCGTGTGCTCGTGGCGGCGGTCCAGGACATACAGCTCATGGGTTTCGGGGTAGCGCAGCGCCCACATGTCGGTGGCCGTGCTCAGCAGTACGTTGACCGCGTAGATCGGCGCATTCCCGGCGAGCCACCGCATGGCGTCGACGAGGCCCGCCGTCTCGTCGCCGTCGCGGGCGCGGATCGAGCCGGTGATCAGGGCGAAAACCCGCTCGGAATCGGTCTCGCCCAGCACCAGGCCGTCGGTGCCGAGCTCGCACAGCCGTTCGTCGATGCCGTCGAGCCCCTCGACCACGCCGTTGTGCGCGAAGATCCGGCCGTCCTGCAGAAACGGGTGGGTGTTGCGGACGTCGAGCGCACCGGTCGTCGCGTAACGAACGTGGGCGACGAAGGTGGTGCCGGTCAATTCGTGCGCCTCGGTGGCGAATTGGGTGTCCTGCCAGGCCGCGATCGGCTCCTTGTGCAGCTGTGCCCGACCGTGCGCGTCAAACACACCGACGCCGGTGCCGTCCGGGTTCTTGCGGCTCTGCGCGGACAGGCTGTCCGGGGCGTTCAGCAACCAGAAGGTCGCGGTGCAAACGTCCGTCCCGGCGTGCAAGCCAAAAAGTCGGCACATGGTGTCGACCGTACCGAAAGGCCCGCGACGGCCCCGCGGGGTCAGCCCGTCAGCATCGCCGAGAGGTCCCGCAAGGCTTGTCGCGCGTAGCCCTTCCAGATACGGCCGAACAGCGGCAGGCCCCAGGATGTCAGCGGCGACCTGGGGTAGATGTCCCAGCGCCAGGTGATCTCGGTCCCGCCCGCCGCCGGGGCGAAAATCCATTCGCCCACAACATGATCGACCAGCATCGCCATGGGACCCCGGATCTTGGTCAACCGGTAGCCGAACGACCGGGGCGGGTCGACGCTGGTTAGCTCCTCGCGCATGCTGGCGCCGCCGGCCAGGTGCACGACGCGGGTCTGGCCCGCGGCGTCCCATGCGCCGGTCTGCTCGCGCACCTCCCGGATGGGCGGAATCGGGCCGTGCCGGCGCTTGAAAAGCTCTGGAAGCGGTGCGGGCAGCGTGCGCTGGAAGGCCTCCTCGGCAGGGACAGGTACGACGAGGGATTCGCCGACGACGAGCGATCGTGGCACTGGCATAGCGCCTTTCAGTCAGCGCGCCAACCCTGGCGCGGCCCGGCCGGTGATCAGCGGCAGGTCGAAAAAGCATTGAATGCCCGCCGGGGCAGCACAGGTGGCGGGGACCGCGTTGACGCAGTGCGCGGCCGTCGCGACGATCCCCGGATTGCTCGCCAACCCCGCCTGCACGCTTTCCGGCTGCCAGCCCTTGACCGTCACGAAGGTGTCCGGGTTGCCCCGCACCTCGATCTCGTAGCGTTCCCCGCCGGTCCCGAAAGACCAAGGCGGGTCGAGGTTTTCCGATCCCATCAGCCAGTTCACGGTGATCCGCACCACCACGGTGTCACCCACCAGCGCCTCCCAGTGGAAGCGGCGCCCGGCGACCTGGCCGGGCTCGATCGCCCCGATCGGCGAGTCGATCGGCGCGGTCGCCACGGCCACCTCCTGCGACGACCTGATCTGCGGATCGGCGGCGAAGCCCAACTGGTCGACGCACAGCCGGACCGACTGGAAAAAGCCACCGTCGAGCAGCTTTTGCATGGGCCCGGTCAACGCGCTGTCCGGCGTCCCGCCGAAGCCCATCACGTGGCGCAGCACGTCCGGCGCGCCGTAGGTGCGAAGGTCGGAAAACTCCTCGGCGCGAACGAAGGTCACGCCCGTGGACATCGCCGAGAGCAGCAGCGGGAACAGTTCGGTGGCCGCACCGGGCCCGATGCCGGCGCCGTGCAGCGTCGCGTTGCCGGCCTGCGCCGCGACTTCCAGTGGGGCGCATTCCTTTTCGGTTGGGTAGAACCATCCCAGGGGCGTGACCACGTTCTTCCCGGAGCGCAGCAGCGCGGCGACTTCCTCGACACTGGGCAGCAGCGGCGCGTAGATGACCGCGTCGGCGGGCTGCGCGAGCACCTCGTCGACGCTGTTGGTCGCCGTCACGCCCAGCGGCGAGGTGCCGATGATGTCGCCGACGTCCCTGCCGACCTTGGACTGCGAATGTACCCAGCAGCCAACGAGTTCGAGGTCGGGATGTTCCAGTACGCCCTTCATCGCCGCCGTTCCGACCGACCCGGTCGCCCACTGAATGACCCGCAGGCTCATGCCCTTCGCCCCTTCAGTCGCGCGACTCGACCACCCAGTAGCCATGCTCGGCGTATCGCGCCCGGATGGCCTTCTTGTCGTACTTGCCGACGCTGGTGCGCGGAATCTCCTCGACGAACGTCCACCGCTCGGGCAGCCACCACCGGGCGACCTTGTCCGCAAGGAACTTTCGCAGCTCCTCGGCGCTCACCGACGAGTGCTTGGCCACCACGACCGCCAGCGGCCGTTCCTGCCATCGCTCGTCGGGAACCCCGACGACAGCGGCCTCGAGCACCTGAGGGTGCGCGATCAGGCAGTTCTCCAGCTCGACCGACGAGATCCATTCGCCGCCGGACTTGATGACGTCTTTAGCCCGGTCGGTCAGCGTGACGAAGCCGCGCTCGTCGATGCGGCCCACGTCGCCGGTGCGCAACCAGCCGGAGTCGAACTTGGAGTCGTCGTGGCCCAGGTAGTAGGAGCCGGTGATCCACGGGCCGCGGACCTCCACCTCGCCGACGGCGGTGCCGTCGTTGGGCAGCACCGCGCCGTCGTCGTCGACGATGCGCATCTCCACCCCGCACACCGGTTGGCCCTGCGTCGCGCGGAACGCCCAGTGCTGGTCCTCGGGGGTTCCCGGCGGCGGCCAGGCCATGGTGGCCATCGGCGACGTTTCGGTCATGCCCCACAGCTGACGGATCTGGACGCCGTGCTTCTCCTCGAACGTGCGCATCAGCGACACCGGAACGGCCGAGCCACCGCAGACCACCAGGCGCAGCGAGGACATGTCGTGTTCGGGTTCGTCCTCCAGGCGGTGCAGGACGTCGTTCCAGATGGTCGGCACGGCGCCGGCGACGGTGGGCCGTTGGGTTTCCACCATGCCAATCAGCGAGCGGGCATCGAGGTGGCAATCGGGCAGCACCAGGTCGGCGCCCGCCATCAGCGCCGAGTAGGGCAGCCCCCAGGCGTTCGCGTGAAACATCGGCACGATCGGCAGCACGCTGTCGACGGCCCCGACACCGATGCCGTTGGTGGTACACCCGCCCATCGCGTGCAGGAAGCTCGAACGATGGCTGTAGACAACGCCTTTCGGGTTTCCGGTGGTGCCGCTGGTGTAGCACATGGCGGCCGCGGACCGCTCGTCGATCTCGGGCCAGTCGAATTCGGGGGATTCCGCGTCGATCAATTCGTCGTAGGACAGCACGGTCTTGCCGGATGCCTCCAGCGGCGCCGTGTCGCCGTCGCCGACCACGATCACCGCCTGCACGGTTTTGAGTTCGGGGAGAACCGGCGCGAGCAGTTTGACCAGGGACGCGTCGACCAGGACGACGTGGTCCTCGGCCTCGTTGGCGACGTAGGCGATCTGCTCCGGGAATAGGCGGATGTTGAGGGTGTGCAGGACGGCGCCCATCGAGGGCACCGCGAGGTAGGTCGCCAGGTGCTCGGCGTTGTTCCACATGAACGTCGCGACGCGCTGGTCCCGGGTGACGCCGAGGCGGCGCAGCGCGTGCGCCAGGCGGCCGGCCTGGTGGCCCAGCTCGCGGTAGGTGGTTCGCCGGTAGCCGTCCCCCGTTGCGGTGGTGACCGTGCGTTGTCCGTGGATGCCGCAGCCGTGCCGCATGATCGCGGCGATCGTCAGCGGATAGTCCTGCATCGTGCTGTCCATCGCTGTACCGCCTTACCCTCGACGCGGCACCGCCTCGTGTGCGGTCGGGCGAATGTTATCGCCGCACACCGCTAGGAGAAAACGGGTTCCCCCGACAACACTCGTTTGCGGGGCGCTACTACGCGAGGGCCGGTTCGGCCGGCAGCAGCTCGGGCACTGCCCACCCGGCCGCCGTTTCGCTGTCGGACCCGGAGCCTGCCGCGGTCCCGACCACGGTGACCGCGCCGGAGTAGTCGGCGATGTAGAGGAACCTGGCGTCGGCGCTTTCGACCACGCACGACGGCTCGTCGGCCACCCGGATGGTGCCGACGACGTCGTGCGTGTGGGTGGAGAGCACGGCGACGCCGTCGTCGCTGACCAGGTAGGCGCGATCGCCGTCGCGGCTGAGCGTCAGGCGGGTGAGGATGCCGGAGATCTCGCTGATCTTGCTGGTGCCGATGATCTTGGCGGTGCGGGTGTCGACGGCGTCGATCACCGCCCCCAATTCAGGGGCGCAACTGGCCACGTAGGCGGTTGCACCGTCGGGGCTGAGGGCGAGGTCGCGGATCGGCAGGCCGATCTCGACGGTGTTCAGCACGCGGGAGGAGGCCGCCGCGTGCGCGTCGATGACGACGAGCTGTCCCCCGCCGGGGCCGTTCGTCGCCACGTAGAGGCGGCTCCCGTCCGCGCTTGATCGCACGCATTCCGTGGTGGTCCCGGGGCGGCCCGGCAAGACGATCTCCTCCGCGACGCCGGTCCGGGTATCCAGGACTACGACGTCGGGACCGGCGACGCCGTTGCGGCTGGCGTAGACGTAGTCGCCGTCCGGGCTGGCCGCCAGGTCGCTGACGCTGAACGCCAGCGGATGCGTCGCAATGACCGTGCTGGACGGCAGGTCGATGACGTCGATCGCGTCATACGCCGGTGTCGCGGTGCTGACGTAAGCGCGGTTGGTGTCGCGGCGGGCGACGGCGAGCGCGAAGGGCTCCGGCAGGCCGGCCACGGTCTGCACGACGCGGCAGGCGTGGGCGTCGATGACCGAGACGCTGTCGTAGCCGTAGTTGGCCACCATCAGTCGGCCGCCCTCCGGGCTGGCGACAATCCCACTGATCGGACCCTGGCCCAGGGCGATCCGCGTGACAATCGGAAATCCCGGTGCCGTGGCCAATTCGATGGACTGGTCCTCGCCGTTGTGCTTCCGGTGGTTCATGCCGCGCATACTGGCACCGCCTTCGCTGTCGTACGTCCGCGGGCATCCACAGCTATCAAGCCTTGCCGTGTCGCGCCTGCGGCCCTGGATACGCCGCGTTACAGCACCCAGAGATGATTGCGTTTAACAAATTTTACTGACGAATTCCGACGTAAAAATATTTCTCCACGAGCGCTGTGATCCACGTCACTTAAATAGCACGATTGCGCCACGGCGCGAGCCCAAACAATTAAGCATGGGGAATCCGACGGCGAAGCGAACCCTCCTTGATACACAGGCACTTTCAGCCGGGTAGTTAACCGTAGAGCCAAGTAGACAGCCGTCCATAAATAAGGGAATTCTTAAAATTGATGAACCAACGAGGTGAATGTCACACTTTTCTCACTTGAGCGCGTCACTGGCTCAAAGCAATTCATCTACGGCGCCTTGTGTTAACCAATGGATCCCGGCCCTTCCGGCGCTGCGGCGGTGGTCTGTGCTGCGCCGACTGAACCACCGAGCCGCCGGCAACGTCTACCGCAAAGACCCGGAATCAACCGGAAGGGCTTGCCACGATGACGCTCGACGTAGGTTTCACGCCGTCAGTACGCAATCGCCCGCAGGACATCCGCCGCGAACGCCGGTTGATGCGCGCCTTCCAGAGCCCCATCCTTGGCCCGCTGTTGCGCCGCTTCGGCGGCCCGGAGGACATCGTTCGGATGGGCATGTCCTTCTGGTCCTCACGACTGATCCTCTCGGCGGTCGAATCGGGCGTTTTCACCGAGTTGGGCAACGGACCGGCCTCCGAGCAGGAACTGGCCGACGCCCTCGGCTGGCACCCGCGCGCCGCGGTCACGGCGCTAGATGCCCTGGTCGCAGCCGGATTGTTGCGACGCGATCGAGCGGGCCGGTACGCCAACACGCTTCGCAGCGCGATGTTCCTCGACCGGACCAAGCCGAGCTATGTCGGTGGGCTGATGGAGTTGTCGAGCAAGCGTCTCTACGGCCTTTGGTCGAGCCTGGACGATCTCCTGCGCACCGGCCGTCCCGGCGCCGAGGAGGAACGCGGCGATAACGAGTTCTTCTCCATGCTCTATCGTGATCCGTTGGCACTCAAGGGGTTTCTGGCCGGGATGACGGGCATCTCGACCGGGGAGGCGACGCTGCTGGCGGCTCGGTTTCCATGGCAGCGCTTTCGCACGTTTTGTGATATCGGTTGCGCCCAAGGCGCGTTCCCGGTGCGGGTCGCGCTGACCCACCGTCACCTGCGCGGCACGGGTTTCGACTTTCCCGCGGTGCGACCGATATTCGAAGAGTACGTCCAGTCGTTCGGCCTGGACCGCCGATTGGGCTTCGTCGAAGGCGACTTCCTCGAAAGTCAGCTGCCGCGCGCCGACGTGATTTCGTTCGGTCACCTGTTCCACGGGCGAAACCGCGAGATCCGCCAGGAACTGGTGGCGAAGGCCTACGCGGCCACTCCCCCCGGCGGCGCAATCATCGTGTACGACGCGATGATTCAGTCCGGGCGGCGCAAGAACCGCGGCAACAATTACCTGAGCCTGCTGTCCAGCCTCAACATCATGATGGAGTCACGGGAGGGCTACGAAGCCTCCACCGCCGCCTGTGGGGAGATGCTTCGCGCCGGCGGCTTCACCCGGATCAAGGTGCGACACCTGGTGGGTCCTACCTCGGCGGTGTTCGGTTACAAGCCGGGCCGGTTGCAGACATCGGCCTGACGCACCGCTCAGAGCGCGTCGTGGTCACGCTCGCCGGTCCGGATGCGGATCACCTTCTCGACCGGTGAAACCCACACCTTGCCGTCGCCGATCTTGCCGGTGCGCGCGGCGCCGATGATCGCGTCGACGACGCGGTCGGCGAACGCCTCGTCGACCAGGACCTCGACCCGGACCTTGGGCACGAACTCGACCGCGTACTCGGCCCCGCGGTACACCTCCGTGTGCCCGCGCTGCCTGCCGTACCCCTGGACCTCGGTGACGGTCAGGCCCAGCACCCCGACGGTTTCCACGGCGTGCCTGACGTCATCGAGCGTGAACGGTTTGACGATCGCGGTGACCAGCTTCATGGCGTTATCACCACCTTCATTCGTCGGCGGTTGCGGCTGGCGTCGACGCAGCCCGCGTAGCCGCCACCGGCTCGACCCGCCGGCCCGTCACCAGCCCCTCGTCGGGGTAGGCCTCCTCGTCGTGCACGCCGACGTCGCCGGTCTCCAGGACCTCGTCGGGCATGCGCAACTTCATGAAGAGGCCAAGGACCCGCAGGATGACGAACGTCACGAGCGCGTCCCAGACGATGATCGTGGCCGCGGCGCCCAACTGGATCAGGATCTGTTTGGGATGGTGGCCATACAGCCAACCGGCGAAGGTCACGTCCGTCCCGGTGCTGCCGCCCAGGTACACAACGACCTTCGGGTCGGCCAGGACCCCGACAAGCAGCCCGCCCGCCAAGCCCGCCATGCCGTGGGTGTGAACCACACCGAGGGCGTCGTCGACCTTCTTGAACGGCCTGGTCCGGCCGAGCCAGTTCCACGACATCCAGACCAGGGAAGAGGCGACGACGCCGATGATCATCGCGCCGAAGCTGTTGACATAGCCGGCCGCCGGGGTGATCGCGACCAGCCCGGTGATCATGCCGTTGACCGCGCCCAGGAAGGTCGGCTTGCGCGCCTTGCTGGCGAAGATGTCCCAGATCACCCAGGTGAGCAGCGCGACGGCGGTGGTGAGGTTGGTGTTGATCACCGCCAGGGAGGCGTCGGCACCGGCGAAATACGGGTCACCGCCGTTGAACCCGTTCCAGCCCAGCCACAGGATGCCGGCGCCGACCGCGGCCATCGGAAGGTTGTTGGGCACCGCGCGTTCCCGGTCCCGCGCGAGCCGGGGGCCGATCACAGCTGCGGCGACGAACCCGCTGGTTCCGGCGGCCAGGTGGATCACGTACCCACCGCTGAAGTCCAACGCGCCCGCCTGTCCCCACCAGCCGCCACCCCACACCAGGAACGCGTTGACCGAGTAGGCGAACGTCGACCACAGCGGCACGAAGATCAGCCACACCTTGAAGTTCATCCGGCCGACCACGCTGCCGAGGAACAACAGCGGAGTGATGGCGGCGAACACGAACTGGAAGTACGCCAGCGTGGTCTCCGAGAAGCGGAACTTGGGCATGGTGCCGTCCAACAGCGGGATGACGGCCTGTCCCTGGTTGTCCGTGCCCAGGATGGTGTGCGGAAT
The DNA here is from genome assembly GCF_002101935.1 of Mycobacterium sp. IEC1808. Classification (NCBI taxonomy): domain Bacteria; kingdom Bacillati; phylum Actinomycetota; class Actinomycetes; order Mycobacteriales; family Mycobacteriaceae; genus Mycobacterium; species Mycobacterium sp. IEC1808. The sequence continues at coordinate 44,680 of NZ_LQPV01000025.1, forward strand.
CCCGACCGCGGCCCTCAGGATGCCGGGGCCGAGCTTGAGCGGCTCACCGAACCCCATCTTGAAGCCCCAGAGCACCCACACGACCAGCACCAGCGAGAAGCCGGTGAAGGCCATCAGCATGGTGTTGACGGCCCACTTCTTCTGCACGATGCCGCCGTAGAGCACGGCGATGCCTGGGATGCTCATCAGGCCGACCAGAGTCGCGGCCACCAATTGCCAGGCGTTGTCTCCGGGATTCAGCCAGTCGGGATAAGGCAACATGGTTCAGACACACCTCAATTCGAGCCAGCGGGCTATAAAGCAGCTGCGGTGCGAAGTGACGCCGTAGACGGGTGAAGCCTTTGCCCGGAATGTTTCGGGCGTGTGTTCAATTGTTTAAATCCTGATTTCAAGTGCCCTTGCCATGGCGGCCCCTTCGGTCGCCGGCCGCGCGGGATGTTAGCTGGCCGTTGCACTACGACCGATACAGCGGGGCAACTGTCGCACGCGGGAATCTCCCTGAGCACCAAGCAATTTCACATGAGTGGAATAGGCCGCCAAGTGACGCCTTGCTGAACCAATTGTGCCGCAACATCGTCGGAGTCATATAGACCGGTTCGTTCAGGCCCACCAGGGGCCGGATGCTGGACGCCGGTGGACAGGAAAGCTATGCAACGGGATTCGCGGCGCAGCGGTGCGGCGGGCGCGCTGAAGCTTGTCAGGACCGAAACATTGGAGCGCGGCGTCGCGGTCATCGGCGCAGGCGCCGCGGGGGTGTCGATGGCGCTCAGCCTGCGCGACCGTGGCGTGCGTCCGCTGCTGATCGACCGCGCCGACGCGGTGGCCTCGTCCTGGCGGGGGCGCTACGACAGGCTGAAACTCAATACCTGCAAGCAGTTTTCGCATCTGCCCGGCCGGCCGTATCCGAAGGGCACGCCGGTCTTTCCGACCCGCGATCAAGTTGTCGCCCACCTCGAAAGGCACGCCCGCGACGACGGGATCGAGTTGCGGCTGGGCACGGAGGTCTGCCGGATCGACCGCGACAGTGACGGCTGGTTGTTGCGGAGCACATCCGGCGACATCGCCTGCCGCCAGGTGGTCATGGCGACCGGATACGAGCACACGCCACTGACACCCGCCTGGCCCGGCCTCGACGGCTTCGAGGGCCGCGTGCTGCATTCGTCGGCATACCGCAACCCCGTCCCCTACCGCGACGAGCGCGTTCTCGTGGTCGGAGCGGGTTCATCGGCGCTGGAGATCGTCCATGACGTGGCTACCGGTGGGGCGCGGAAGGCGTGGCTGGCGGTGCGTACGGCACCGAACATCATGCTTCGCTCGTTGCCGGGCGGGCTGCCCTCGGACCTGATCGCGACGCCGCTTTTCCGCGCGCCCGTTCGGCTCGCCGATGCGGTGGCGACGCTGGGACGTCGGTTGAGCATTCCAGATCTCGCCGCTTACGGACTGCCGAAACCCACCGAGGGCGTGTTCGCCCGGGGGATCAGGCTGGGCCGCGCGCCCGCGATCGTCGACAGGGACGTGATCGACGCGATCCGCGACGGTTCGTTCGAGGTGGTCCCGACCATCGAGCGATTCGACGGCCGCGGTGTCCGGTTGGTCGACGGGCGCCGCCTGGAGCCGGACACGGTCATCTGCGCGACCGGCTACCGGCGCGGGCTGGAACCCGTCGTAGGTCACCTCGGGGTGCTCGACGAGCGCGGCCTGCCTGTGGCCACCGGCGAAACACCGGCCGCGGCGGGCCTGCGGTTCATCGGTTTCCAATCTCGCCCGGGGCTGCTCGGCTACGTCGCCAGGCAGTCCAGAGGCGTCGCCCGACGCATCGCCGCGGAACTCGAGACCGCCGCGCCGTCGCCTCATCCGCGAGAACTTTGGCTAACATGTAATATTCGTATTACGGCTATTTCCAGCACTATTCAATATATGAGCAAAATGCTTCGTTGAACTAATCAATAGTCCGGCTCGTGTCAAGTAGGTATGACGCAATTACAGACGGCGGCCGGGCCGCCCGCGCGAACGGATTTGCCCGAGGCGCGCATACACCGGTTGCGCGACTGGGCGCGGTCGCTGCGCGTCGGGCTAGACCCCGAGCGTTACTTTCGTCGCTGCGCCGATCGCCGCGACCCGTTTGTGGTGGTGTTCCCGGGCCTCGGTCCCGTGCACTTCGTCGCTACCGCGCAGGGCGCTCGGCGGCTTTTGACCACGCCACGCGAGACCCTGTGCGCGCCGACGCCCAACCCGATCGAGCCGATCGTGGGGCCGGATTCGGTGATCTTGACCTCCGGTGAGCACCACCGCAGGCAGCGCCGCCTGTTGTCGCCGGCGTTTCACGGCGCCCAGTTGCGCCGGCGTGCGGACGCGATCGCCGGGGCGGTGCTTGCCGAGGTGGAGTCGTGGCGCCCCGGTGACCGGGTGGCGCTGCACCGCACCACCCAGGCGATCACACTGCGCATCATCGTCGAGACGGTGTTGGGCGTGGACCACGAGCGCATCGATGAGTACACCGGCGTGGTGTCCGCGCTGATGAACGCGAACACCGCGGCGCTGCTGTTGGTGCCGGCCCTGCGCAGAAGCTTCGCCGGCCTGGGCCCGTGGGCCCGGCTGGCGCGCCTGCGCGCGGAATTCCAGAGCATGCTCACCGGCCAGATGAACCATGGCCGCAGCTGCCCCGGCGATGATGCGGTGTTGGGCAACCTGTTGCGCGAAAACGACCACTCGCGACTGGCTCTCGACGACGACGATCTCCAACAACAGCTGCGGACCATGGTGATCGCCGGCCACGACACCACGGCCGCGGCGCTGGCGTGGGCGCTGTACCACATTCACCGCGACACCGGCGTCCGCGCGCGACTCGTCGAGGAGCTCGCGGCCGATCCGGCGCCGCACGAGATGCCTGAACTGCCCTATCTGTCCGCGGTCATCAAGGAGACGCTGCGGATGCACCCCGCGGTGCCGATCGTGTTGCGCAAGCTCATCGAGCCGCAATCCATCGGCTCGGTGCGTTATCGCGCTGGTGACATCGTCGGGATCGCGCTGCCGGCCATACATTTCAGCGCCGACCTCTGGGACGACCCCTACCGATTCGATCCCGATCGATTTCTCGTCGACAACCCGACACCGTTCGAGTACCTGCCCTTCGGCGGCGGGCACCGGCGTTGCCTGGGGGCGGCCTTCGCCAGCCATGAGATGGCCGTCGCGGTGGGCACCATCATGGGCTCGGCGGAGCTGACGATGCCGCGGCGAGAACGCCACAGGCATCCGCCGCGTTCGGTGCCGCGCGGCATCGCCGTCGTCCCGCGGCGCGACGTCAAGCTCGTGGTCAGCCGAACTGCGTCTGGGGCCGGGGCAACGCGACGCCATCGACGGTGATGTCGACCTTCTCGTTGTAGAAAGACACCAGCCCGGCGATCTGGTAGACCGCCGGCAGCGGGTAGTGATACGTCCATGCCAGATCCGGATGCGCGGTATCGCCCACTCGCACCGACCAATAGCGCGAGGTCACGCCCTTGTACGGGCAGAGCGTCTGCGTCGGGCTGGGTTCAAGGTGCTCGAACGCGACGTCGGTCGGGTCGATGTAATACCTTGTGGGCAAGCCGGTTTCGAACAGCAGCACCGGGGATCCGGTGTCGGCGAGGGTGATTCCGTCCAGCTCGACGCGGACATGCCGGTGCGAGCGCAGCGCGTCGACCCGCGAATACGGATTGCGCGGGTGGCCGTAGATCGGCTCGTCTTCCTCGAACCACCGCAACGGATCCCACTCGAATCGCACGGTGCCCGCCACCGGGCCGTCGCCGTCGTCGAACACCCGCGCCGCCGACGGGTGGGTCTGGTCCTTGCCGACCAGCGAGTACAGCCGAGACGGACCGAGCTGCACCTTCTGCGGGTGGTCCTCGTCGCGCAGGAACTCCGTACGGACATCCACCAGCGGCACGTAATACGCTGGGTAGTAAGGCAATTCCCACACATAGCGGGCCGCGGTGGTGTCGAAGACCAGGTCGTGGCCGAGATAGCCGCGGACCCGGCGCGGCGCGGGCTCGATGCGCCCACGGGTGGCGGCCGTCTGCGGGTAGTCCCGCTCCGGGTTCACGGCTGGTCCTTCGAGGCCAGCCCGGCCGGCGCATTCGCGATCGCTTTGTGGATGGCGTCGGCCAGCGCGAGGGCGCTCTCCTCGGTGAGTTCGAGCGCGACGCGCGCCGCCGGGCCCAGTTCCGGGTTGATCACGTCGATGTTGACCGTGTGGCCGTAGGGCGCGTGGACGGGATGGTCGACGTACACCGTGGCGCGGCTGGCGCCGAACCAGCCGCTCTTTCCCTTGCCGCTGCCGTCGATTCGCACGTGTTCGGTGAGGTATGTGCACATCTGCTGGACGCCTAGCCTTTCAGGTGGGTGGCGAAGAATTCGTCGATGCGCCGCCAGCCGTCGACGGCCGCCTCCGGCCGGTACGCCGGCCGGTCGACGGAGAAGAATGAATGGCCCGCGCCCTCGTAGGAGTGGAACTCGTGCGGCCTGTCGAACTTGGTCAGCTCGGCGTCCAGGGTGGCCACGGCGGGCGGCGCCGGGAACCTGTCGTCGGCCCCGAACAGCCCAAGCAGCGGGCAGCTCAGCTTCGGCGCCAGGTGCAGGATCGGCTGCATGGCCTTGGGCATGCCCTCCGGTAAGTCCTCCACGATGAACGCGCCGTAGCAGTCCACCGCCGCGTCGAACGGCAGCGAGCACGCCGCCAGGTACGCGTGCCGCCCACCCGAGCAGTGCCCGATGACGCCGAACTTCCCGTTGGCGCCCGGCAAGGAGCGCAGGTGCTCGACCGCGCCGGCGACGTCGCCGACCAGACGCTCGTCGGGCACCCCGCCGGCGGCCCGCACCGTCGCGGCGGCGTCGTCGGGCGCGGCGCCCGGCGCCTCGCGCGAATACAGATTGGGGGCGACGGCGTGATAGCCGCTGACCGCGAGCCGCCGCACGAACTCCTTGGTTTCCCGGTCGTAGCCGGGCATGTGGTGGATCCACACGATGCCGCCACGCGACCCTTCGGCGAGTGGCGACGCGCGGTAGGCCTCGATCTCGTCGCCGCCGTGGCCGGTGATGGTGATGGTTTCCGCACGGATCGCGTCCGGGCTGGGTGCGTTCATCGCAACTCCTCGAGGGGCTGGCTCCGACGGAACCCAACGTAGCCGAGTCGCGCCCTGGCAGGGCCGACGCCGTCCTGACGACGAGAATGTCAGGCGTCGCCACCCGCCTCCGGGGCCCGCGTAATTGCTGGAAAACGGACAAAGCAAGGGGCAAGATGGTTCCTCAGCGGCGATGCGGAAGGACACGGCATTGACAACGGAAACAAGCGCCGCCGAGGCGGGCAGCGAGCCGGCCCCGCTGCGCGCGGTGGTGGCCGACGACGAAACCCTGCTGCGGGAGGGACTGGCCAGCCTGCTGGACCGCTCCGGATTCAGTGTCGTCGGTCAGGTGGGCAACGCGGTCGAGCTGCTGGCGCTGGTGCGCAACACCACTCCTGACGTGGTGGTGGTGGACATCCGGATGCCGCCCACGCACACGACGGAAGGTCTCGAGGCCGCACGGGTGATCCACGAGGAACTCCCCGACACCGGGATTCTGGTGCTGTCGGCGCATGTGGATGTGGAGCACGCGATGGAGTTGCTCGCCAGCGGTCGCGGCATCGGCTATCTGCTCAAGAGCCGCGTCACCGATGTCGCCGACTTTGTCGACACCTTGCAGCGGATCGCCAAAGGCGCTTCGGTGGTCGACCCCGCGGTGGTGCAGGAGCTGGTGTCCGGGCGGCGCCGAGACGATCCGCTGTCGGCGTTGTCCCCGCGCGAGTTGGAGGTGCTGGAGCTGATGGCGGAGGGCCGCTCCAACGCCGGCATTGCCCGACGGCTCTGGGTGACGGAGGGCACGGTGGAAAAGCACGTCCGCAGCATCCTCACCAAACTCGGGCTGCCGGAAACCGACGACGACCACCGTCGCGTCCGCGCGGTCATCACATTTCTCGACTCACGCTGACGTTACGCCGTTTGCACCAGTTCCCTTGACGCGTCGCGGACTTGGCCGTGGCGCGACTGACCGAGCATCCCGCGCAGCCGCCGCCGTCCCCGATGCAGCCGGGACACAACGGTGCCGACCGGTGCGTTCATCATCTCGGCAATCTCCTTGCATGGCATGCCCTGCACATCCGCGTAGTACACCGTGGCGCGGAACTGCTCGGGCAGGGCACGCATCGCAGCGATGACGTCCTGATCGCCGAAGCGCTTGAGGGCCTGATCTTCCGCCGAGGGCAGTCCCGTGCCTGAGTGTGCGGCGCTCGTCAGGTAGTGGATATCCGTAATTCCCTCGGGCAGATGCTGCACCGGCCGGCGTTGCGCCTTGCGGCAGTTGCTGATGTGGGTGTTGGCCAGGATGCGATACAGCCAGGCCGAGATGTTGCTCTCCGGCCGGAAGGAGTCAAAGGCCGCGAAGGCCTTCGCCATCGTGTCCTGGACGAGATCCTCCGCGTCGGCGTGGTGCCGGGTCATCCGCAGCGCATGCCGGTGCAGGTCGCCGAGCAGGGGCGTGACTTGGCTTTCGAACCCGGCCCCGGGCTCCGCATGGGCAGTGAATTCCGCTGGCAGGGTCATGGTGCGCCTTTCGTGTCGCGGGCTGAACGGCGCCTTATCGGCTCCACGCCTTACGATTGCCGTTGTGCTGACCCGCGTCTGCACCGCTGGCAACCGTAGGGGGTTGCCGTCAGCCGCAGTCCAGGCATTACCGGTAGCCGGTAGCAACCGGCCGATTCACGACGCCGTCCCGGCGAAACCTTCCCGAACCGCCATAGATTTCCTGCTAGCCTCCATGCGATCTGGTCGCGGCTATCCCACACTGGACTGGTGACTGCTGGTGTGCGAACGCGTTGCGTGATTGTCGATGACAATCGCGACTTCCTCGATGCCGCGACGCGGTTGCTCGAGCACCAGGGAATCGACGTGGTCGCGGTGGCAAACTCCTCCGCGGAAGGGCTCAAATGTGTCGAGGACCTTCGGCCCGATGTGACGCTCGTCGATATAGATCTGGGCGAGGAGAGCGGTTTCGAGGTCGTCGAGCTGCTGCACAGCAATGGGTTTGGCTTCGAGGTGCCGACCATCCTGATCTCCACACACGCCGAAGAGGATTTCTCTGAGTTGGTCGCGGCCAGCCCGGCCTTGGCTTTCATTCCCAAGGCGGCCCTGTCAGGTGCCGCGATCCGCGACGCCCTGGGGCTTGCCGGCTAGTTACCCGCTAGCGCGGTAGCCGAATGGACGGTGGCGGTAACGACAGCGGCGCTCTCGGCCGCGATCCTGGACATGAGCGGTTCCAGCGCGCACAGCGCCGAACCGATGTCGTTGCGCCCCATGGCCTTCGACGTATTCGAGATGAGGAAAACGACTCATGTCTGTTGGTGACGGCTGCTACTGCCTGATGCCGCCGTCCGGCCGACACTCGTCGCACCGGGTGCCCCAGCGCCGGAAGCGGTTGGTGCGCGGCGGGTTGTTGCTGCTGCGTGGAGCGGAGGTCGCGCTGTTTGTCGCGACGGTCTTCGCCGCCGTAGCGTTGCTTGCCCACTCGCCCGCGGTCGGCAGGTCGTCAGTAGATTCCAGTTTCGCGTTGACTTTGCCTAATTCCGGCGCGTTCTCTGTCCAGGAAGTGGCCGCGAAGGTGTTGCCCAGCGTGGTGACGCTGAAATTCAATGACGGCAACCGCTCTCAGCTCGGTTCAGGCGTGATCCTCACCGCCGACGGGCTGATCATTACCAATGACCACGTCGTGGCGCCGATGAGCGGTGGCCGTCGGCCGCCGGCGGACACCGAGGTGACCCTCAGTGACGGCCGCACCGCGGCGTTCGACCTGATCGCCACCGACCCGAGGAGCGACATTGCGGTCGGGCGGGCTCGGGACGTGTCCGGCCTCACCCCGATCTCGGTCGGCTCGTCGGCGGAGCTGCGTGTCGGTCAGCCCGTCGCGGCGGTGGGGTCTCCACTCGGGCTGCGCGGCACCGTCACCGCGGGCATCGTCAGCGCGCTGAATCGGTTGGTAAGTCCCGCGATTGACCCGGGCGGGCCGCTGAGCGCGTATTACGCCATCCAAACCGACGCGGCGATCAATCCGGGCAATTCCGGTGGTGCACTCGTCGACATGAATGGCGCGCTGGTCGGCATCAACGCCGCCGAGGCGGTGCTGCCCGGCGCGGAGGGTGCGGGCAGCACAGCACACGGTTCGATCGGTCTCAACTATGCGATTCCCGTCGACCACGCCGCACGCATCGCCGCCGAACTGGCCACGACCGGCCAAGCATCGCATGGCTGGCTGGGCGTGCAAGCCACCGGCGACGCCGGGGTCCTCGGCGCCAGGATCATCGGGGTGGACGCCGGAAGCCCCGGTGCGGCAGCCGGATTGGCGGTCGGCGCGGTCATCACCAAGGTCGATGACCAGATCATCGACAGCGCAGCCACCTTGGTGGCCGCCGTGCAATCCAGGGAACCCGGGGCCTCGGTCACACTCGCGTTCGTGCACAGTTCGGGTCTGCCGATGACCGCCCGGGTCACCCTCGGCACCGACCAGGGTCGGCAGTAGCGAGCTACATCGCAACCGCGAACTGACGCGCTGGCCGTTCAGACCGGCACGCAAGGGATTTCGGCCGCGAGCGTAGTGCCCTCGCCGTGGCCGCTGGTGACATCCAATCGACCGCCCAGCGCCTCCGCCCGGTCCCTGAGCCCGATCAGCCCGGATCCCCGCGGATCGGCGCCACCGATGCCGTCGTCAGATATCCACAGGCGCACCCGCGCGTCATCGGCCTCCACGGCGACAGTGACACGGGACGCGTGCGCATGTTTGGCGGCGTTCGCGAGCGCCTCCGCGACGACGTAATACACCGCCACCTCGACGGTTTTGGGCAATCGCCGCGGGACGTCGACGCGCAGCTCGACGGGCATGGCGAAACGGCGGCACAGGGCACGCAGCGCGGGGCCCAGGCCGGCATTGGACAGCACGGCCGGATGGATGCCGCGGGAGAGCTGACGTAGTTCCTCGCTCGCCGCCGCGACTTCGTCGGCGAGCTCAGCGATCTCGTGTTGCAGCCGGCCGTCGGTGGGCAGGGAGGCCTGCAGGGCCTGGAGGCGCAGCCGCAACGTGACGAGGCGCTGCTGCGCACCGTCGTGCAGGTTGCGTTCGATGCGACGCCTGGCCTCGTCACCGGCGGCGACGATGCGGGCCCGTGAGGCCATCAGCTCATCGCGCGCCTGTGCATTGGCGATCGCGGTCGCGACCAGCTCGGCGAAATCCGCCAGCTGCTCCTCGGTATGGGGCGGGTGCGGGTCGGGTCCCGAGGAGGCGATGACTGCCGCGCCCCAGAGCCGGCCGTCCACCTCGATGGGGGCACCCACCGCCGAGCGAATGCCCACTCCGCGGACCACGGCGGCGATCGGGCCGGCCGCATGCTCGTGGCTGTCCATCCGGGCGGTCGTGCCGCTCTGAAACACCATCGCCGCGACGTTGTCACCGTCCAGCGGGAACACCCCGCCGACCGGGATCTTGGCCAAATGGGCCTTGTCGTGCGCGGCGACCAGCTCACACGAGCCGTTCCCCAAGTAGCGGACCAACACGCAGTTCTGCACCCGCAACGCTCGGGCGACCTCTTCGGCGACCGCGGTGAAGACCTCGGCCGGCGAAACACCGCGGGCGACGAGCGTCGCCACCCGGCGCAGGGACGTCTGGCGTTGCGCCAATTGGCTGACCTGATTCGCCGCCCGTCGGGTTTCCGCCGTGCGTAGCCGGGCCCGGCCCGCCAGCACATTCGTCAGGAGGCCAAGGGGCAGAAAAACCGCGAGCGGCAGAAGCTGCGCCGGGTGCGACGGCAGCGTGCCGAGGCCGGCGTCGAGGTGGATCTGCAGGTATACCACCGCGCTGACCAGCGTCGTCAACACCGCCAGGCCGATGTTCCAGAACGACGAGATGACCAGGACACCAAAGAGATACAGCGCGCCCAAGGTGCTGTGGGGTGCAACCGCGGAAAGCAGCCGGACCAGGATGGTTTCGGCGACGATCAAGGTGGCGGCAACGATTATCCCGAGCCATGGTGGACTACTCGGCGCCGCCGACGACCGCCCGTCGCGGCGGCTGGGTCCGGGCCGGAAGGGAATCGTCGACCACTCGTTGGTTGTCATCGCACACACGGCTCGATCGGTAACGCGTCCAGCCGACGGCGCCGGCGCACAGGCGATCACTGCTTCTCTGGCTTACGCGTGAACTGGGCGACGGTGCTGCCGTGTTGCGGTGACTGGCGCGACTCCACAGCGAAACTCCATCCCGCCGACTTCGGCAGTGGCGGCGCTTGATTGCTTCGGGGGCGCCTCAATCCAGTGTCGCTAAGGGTCAGCCGCTTCACATCGCTGCTGGCTTCAACCGCCCATACCGGCTAGCCGGTAGGGCGTCCGCACCACCGCCGCACGCCGAGCGCTTAGCCGGGCGCGGGTATCTCGAAGGCGTTGAGGATCGCGCACACGGTGTGGTAGATGCCGGTCAGGACGGCGGCCTCCAACACTCCTGCCGGGCCGAGCGTCGCCTCCGCCTCACGATATAGCGTGTCGTCGAGGCGGTGCTCGACCGACAGTGCGCGGGCGACAAGGTGGGCAACGGCCTCGTCCTTGGTCAGATCGTCCGGAAGTCTGCCGTCGGCCAGTGTGCGCACCGCCTTATCGGGGAGCCCGGCCTGCCCGGCGACCGCGCAATGCGCGTACAGCTCATAGGGGGCCCGCCACACCGCGCCGACCGACAGGATGATGACCTCCCTGCAGCGTTTGCTCAGCGAGGTGTTCGTCTGCTCGGTCACCGCGAGTTGCACGAATGCTGACGAGATGGCCGGGGTCAGCAGGGCCGGGTTGAAGGGACCGATCAGCCGGCCCGCATCGGTGCGCGCCCGGAACTGTGCGGCCTCCGCCCATGGCACCGCCACATTCGTGAGCCAGTCGAAGAGCTCCCGCTGGGCCGGATCGAGCGCCGCACGCTCGTACAGCCGAAGACGCCCGCCCAGCCCGCCGCCATCAACCGCCATGAGTCCTCCTACGTTCGGGCCGGGCCTGTCACGATCCACCGGCCTTAAGCATGCCGCCATCAAGCCCTGATGTCGTTACCGGTAGCCGGAATCGACCCGCCATGACAGCCCATACCGCACTGAAACACGTTGCGCCTCAGTGATGGTCGCAAGAAGGTGGCTGGCGAGCCGGTCAAAGTAATTACAGCTAGCCAGAAGTCAAAGGGGACGCTAGCGCGGACGACAGCTGCGCCGGCCTCGGCAATGCTACGAGTTGAGCTTGGCTGCCGAGATGCTCGCGTGTCCTGTGCCAGTGAACCAAGTCACCAAATCCGAACCGGGAGAACTAAAAAATGTCGTTCGTCACCACACGGCCCGAAGCGTCGACCGCCGCCGCAGGACAGCTGGCGGCAATCGGATCGGCGATGACTGCCTCGAATTCTGCGGTGGCGCAACCCACAACCGGCGTGGTTCCGGCTGCCGCCGACGAGGTGTCGGCACTGACCGCGGCCGCGTTCACCGCGCACGGCGTGTTGTATAAGGAGGTCGGCGCGCAGGCCGCGGCCATGCATCAACTGTTCGTGGCCACCTTGCAGACCTCCGCCGGTTCCTATGCGGCCACCGAGGCCGCCAACGCGGCCGACGCCCGCTGAGAGCCGGTCGGACACATGGACTTCGGAGCACTACCGCCGGAAATCAACAGCGGCAGAATCTATTCCGGACCCGGCCCGGGGTCGATGTTGGCCGCCGCGACGGCTTGGGAAAAGCTGGCCGCGGACCTGTACTCGACGGCCTCCTCGTACGCCGCGGTGGTTTCCGGACTGACCTCCGACGGCTGGCAGGGGCCGGCATCAGCCTCAATGGCCGCCGCGGCGCGGACCTACGTGACCTGGCTGGGTAGCGCGGCATCGCAGGCCGGGCAGGCGGCGAATCAGGCGCACGCCGCCGCGGCGGCGTTCGAGGCGGCGTTCGCGGCCATGGTGCCACCGCCGCTCATCGCCGCCAACCGCGCGCAGTTGGCAACGCTGGTTGCGACGAACTTTTTGGGCATCAATACCGCGGCCATCATGGCGACCGAGGCCCAGTATGCCGAGATGTGGGCTCAGGACGCCGCCGCCATGTACTCGTATGCCGGATCTTCGGCCGCCGCGGCGACGCTCACGCCGTTCACCGCGCCGCCCCAAAACACCAACCCGGCCGGTGTGGGCACGCAAAGCGCCGCGGTCAGCAGTTCCACCGGGTCGACCCTGCCGTCGATCGACACGATCGTCCAGCTGATCGCCGACGACATCAACAATGCACTGGCGCCCGACCATATCAACTCCGGAATCAGCGCGTTCGCGACGATCCCCTCGATCATCTTGGCGGCGGCCTCCCTGTTTTCGAGTTCCGGCACCAGCGCCGCCGACTCAACGGCGGCGGCATTGACCGACGTGAGCGCCGGGCTCGGCCGGGTGGCGAGCACCCTAGGATCGGCGGGCTCCGCGTTCGGCCCGGTCCAGCTGGGCGGATCGGTGTCCGCCGCGATGGGTCGGGCGGCCGGTTTGGGCGCGCTGTCGGTCCCACAGAGCTGGGGCACGCTCACTTCCGCGGCGTCCGGCTCGCCGAAAGCGTTGCCGGTCAATCTCGTCAGCGAAACCGACCTCGGGGAGATGGCGCCGCCGGTCAGCCTGGCGGGCGCCCCGGCGACCCTGGCGGCCGGGGGGGCCGCCCGGGGCAGGTCGATCGTGCCCGACGGAACGACCCTGCGGTCGTTGATGCGGCCCACCGTGCTTCCGCGTCAAAGGTATATCGGATAGCGCGACAGCACGCCCGCACCAAGCGCCTCCGACGGCGTTGGGCCACCGGCTATTTCGGCGCGTCCGCGCCGCGACCAGTGCCCATGCCGGCGGCCGTCACACGCGCGGACTGGGCGCGCCGGTCATCGCCGCGGGAATCCCGTGTGCCGCTCGACGACAGTGCGACTGTCATGCAGGGCCCACGCGAGGGTGCTCAATAGCAGGATTGCCAGCAATACGGTCAACATCGGCGATACCTGCCCTTCTCGGTCGTCCCCGTCCAGACCGGCCGCCGCGTCCGACGAGACTGTCTCACAAACGCTTTGGCCGCCATCGCGGCGGGTTGCCGGGCGAAGGTAAACGCGCCGCCCGGCAGTTACAACTTCAGCATCGCCCGCGACGGCCGACATGTCGTCCCTGCTGGCCGCCGCAGCAGCCCCCGGGTAGCTGTACATCGCCACGTCCGCACCCCGACACCTCGGCTTCGGCAATGGCGCGCACGCGTGTACCGGCCAAGCCCTAGCCCGCCTGGAGACGGCCGCCATGCGCATGCTGCGCGCGCTGGTCAGACGCGTCGACCGCATCCATCTCAGTGGCCGACCGAAATGGGCCGTCAACAACATCATTCGCCGACATCTTTCGCTTTCGGTAACCCTCGAAGCAGCCTAAAGAATTGCGTCAGCCCCCGTCAGTTCAGCGGGAACTGCGCACTATTGAGGCTTTCGCGCAGCATGCGCCGGTAGCGTGACCACACCGGCACGTAGAGGCCGAGCTCCTTGCGCGCTGCCTGCACCACGTCCTGACGCCTGACCTTAACGTCCTCGTACGTCCTAAGGGCCGCTCGTTGCCCTTCGGGCATATTGTCCAGCCACATGTCGAGTCGCCCGGTCAAACCCTCGTCGGTTTCGACCTGCCTTACCCACTCCGCCAGCTGGACGGACTGCTGGTACGCGTAAGCGATGGCGAGATCTGCGGTCTTGAAGTTTCCGGTGAGCGCGAGCTCGCTGATCACCCGATCGATCGCTTCGGCCTTTTCAGCGAGGGCTTCCCTTCGGACGTCGGGCGGCAGCGCCTTGAGAATCTCCAGGTCCCTGCCGATCCTGAGGGCTTCGGCGTAGAGCTGCTTCATCTCCTCGTAGTGGAAGCGCTTATGCTCTGACCTCCGGTCGAGCGAACCCGTACCGAACGCGATGATGCCAGCCAGGACGACGAAGGCGCCGCCCAGCAGGGTCCCCTGTCCCGGAGTTACGTTGTGCCAGAGGTCCATCCACCCGCTCACATTTGCCACCTTTCACCACGGCGAGCAGATCAAGTCTGGGCAAGCGCGAGGCCCGTGAGCCCGAAGCCCAGGTGCACCAGTTCAGTGTCGACGCCGGTGTCGAGGTTGACGTAACGGATGCTGCCGCCGAGGTCGCCGACGTAGAACTCCGAGTCGGACACCGCGGCGACACCGATCGCCTCGTGGTACCCGCGAGACACAATCTCCGGTGCACCGATCGTCGGCTGCACCGCTGCGCGGTTGAGCGTGTTGCCGTCGGGTTCGGCGCCGCGATCGGTCCACAGCATCGTCGTGCCCGCGAACAGGTGCAGATCGATGGGTTCCGGGAGACCCCGCCACAGCAGTTCGATGTCCTCGCGATGCCGCGGACTGACATCTGCCGGCAGATCCAGCGGCGCCCGAAAGATCCTGCCCTCACCGGCCTTTGGTGCACCCTTCTGCGTCCAGTACAGCAGCCGGCGCTCCAGGTCGACGGCGATGCCGACGCAATGGTAAGCGATCGTTTGCGCGTCCTCCTCGCCTACCCCGGTCACCACCAGGGGCCGCAGGTCGCTGCCGTCGAGGTTGCAGGTCAGCACTTGCATGCCCTCACGGTCGCACCAATACAGCACGCCCGCTTGCCAATCGGCCGCGAGCTGCTTGCCCGTGGTGAAGGCGCCGCGCGGCACGATCGTGACGCGGTTGGTTCCGTCCAAATCCGCGCGCTCCAGCGATCCGTTGCGGGCGTAGGCAACTTCCGAACGTGGGTCGCCTCCGGGATCGGGGGCGCCCATGTTCGTCCAGTAGATGTGGCCGCGTTCCTGGTCGACGACGAGACCGTCGGGCCTCTCCTCCAGCCCGGCGATCAGGGTCCGCACCCGGGCACCGTCCAACGACACCGCCTGCATCTCCTGCTTGCCGTCATTGAGCACCAGCAGCTCGGTCATCAGCGCTCGCTTTCGTTTTCCGCGGCAGCGCCGACGGAGAACGACGGCACCGCATCGCACAGCGTACGAATGTCCTTGCCGGCCTGCATGACCGCGCCGTCCGGTCGGACGATTGCCGCAGTCGCCCGGCCTCCCTGGAGCCACTTGCCGAGCTGGCTCTCGCGAGTGACGGAGACCACCACGGCCCCGCGGTCGTCGAGCTCCTTCTGCTGCGTCGGGCTCAACCACGCCGACGTGACCAGCGCGAAGCGGTTGCCAACGACCTGGTCGAGGTGCAGCCCGTCGCGCAGGACCGGGTTGGGGCACAGCGTTCCCGCCAGGCCGCCCGGAACACGCGACTTGACGACCATTTCCGACCGGTGCAATCCGGGCGCGACGCCGTCGGCGGCGCTGGTGCGGGTGCCCGGCAGGCGTAGGTTCTGCAGCCGCGGAAAGACCACCTTGCGGACGAGGTCGCCGACCGTGCCGCCGCCCGTCATCGCCGCTCCGACCGACACGGCCATCATGATCATGGCCGCGGCGTGGGCCTTGCGCTCCTGCTCGTAGGTGTCCAGCACGCTTTCGGGCAGCGAATTGCCCAGCACGCCAGCCACTTTCCAGGTCAGGTTCAGCGCGTCACGCAGGCCGGCCGCCATCCCCTGGCCGACGAACGGCGGCGTCAGGTGGGCCGCGTCGCCGAGCACGAACACGTTGCCTTCGCGCCAGCTGCTGGCCACCTGCGCGCGGAAGGTGTAGGCGGTGACGCGGACCAGGCGCAACTGCTCCGCCGGCACCTCGCCCAGCCATGGCTTGATCAACGGCTCGATCTGCTCGATGGTCTGGTAATCCGCGGCGCTCTCCCCATCGAGAAGCCGGAATTCCCAACGGTAGCGGGTCTGCCCGACGCGCATGTACGTGCCGGCACGCTCCAGGCTGCACAGCTGGTGGCAGCCCTCCCACTGGTCGAGGTCGGCGTCGGTGTCGACGTCGATGACGATCCACTCCTGCTGAAACGGCAGCCCGTACATGTGCGAGCCGATCGAGGCCCGGACGATGCTGTTGGCGCCGTCGCAGCCCAAAACATAAGCGGCCTCCACGGACTGCTGGCCGCCGCGGACGCGGTCGAGGAAGCTCACCCGCACCTTCCCGTGCTTGTTCTGCGTGACGCTGGTGACCTCGACGTCGCCGCGGAGTGTGACGTGCGGGTAGCGCTTGAGGTTGGTGCGCATCATCGCTTCCAGCTCCGGCTGGTCGAACATGTTCATCTGCGGGTAGCCATTGGCGCTGGGCTCCGTGCTGCGCGCGAGCTCCGCGAGCACGTGGAAGTCCTTGTCCAGCAGCCGAAGACCGTGCGCGGGCCGCCGGTGGGCGGCGAACTCGTCGCCCACGCCCAAGCGGGCCAGGATGCGGTAGATCTCGTCGTCGGCGTGCACCGCCCGCGGCAGCGGGTAGACGGTTTCGTGCCTGTCGAGCACCAGCGTCGGGATGCCGTACTGCCCCAGCAGCGTGGCCGCCGTGATGCCGGTCGGCCCGGCGCCGATGACGATCACCGGCACGAAGTTTGGCAGGGCGCCCGGGTTGGAGTTTGCGTTCACTTGTAGACCACCTTGTTGCGTTGCGTGCCGAGGTCGATGGCGCCGTCGTCGGTGGCCACCGTGGCCTCCACGACGTCACCGTGATGCAGGTAGTTGGGGTTCTTCGCCTGGCCGGCAAGGAAACTCGCCAGATCCATCTGATGCGGGTTCTCGACGCCACGCGCGGTGAGCGCGGTGCCGACCGGGGTCCCCGTGAGGATCAGGTCGCCGGCTTCCACCTTCTGGAACCTGGCCAGCGTCTGCAGAGCCTCGACGGGCGAGTACAGCATGTCGCCCTCCACCACCATGTTCTGCCGCAGCTCGCCGTTGACCCGCAGCTGCAGCCGAAGGTCACCGAAGCGCTTGAGCTCGTCGGCGTCGACCAGCACCACGGCCGGCCCGACCGGGGTGAACGTCGGGTACGACTTCGACTCGAAGAACTGCTGTTTGGTCAGCTGCACGTCGCGCGCCGACACGTCGTTGGTCACGACCAGCCCGTGAACGAACTCGGCCAGGTTGGCCTCCGTCACCTCGGTGCCCACTGGGATCTCGCGGCCGATCAGCAGACCGATCTCGAGTTCGTAGTCCAGCAGCTTCACGTGGGGTGGCTTGACGATGTCGTCGAACGGACCGGTGACCGAACCGGAGGCCTTGCGGAAGAAGGTCAGCGGTGTCTTGGCCGGGTCGCGCCCGACGTCGCGCACGTGCGAGGCGTAGTTGGTTGCCTGGGCCACCAGCCGGCACGGCGTGGTGACCGGCGAGACCAGCGCGAGGTTCGCCACCGGCACCGTGTCGGTGGAGTGGGCGGCGTCGTCGATGGCGTGGCGGTCGGCCAGCACGCCGGCGGTGGTGGTCGCGTCGGTGCGGATGCGGGCGGCGCCGTTGGGCGTCTGCACCCACCACGCGTCGGCGGTGCGCAGGATCGAGATGGTCATTGCGGGGATCCTTACTTTCTCTTGGTGGGTGGTGGGTGTCAGGAGTTGCCGACCGCGAACAGCCCGCGCAGGGCGGACAGGTCGAACTCGTTGTCGTGGCGCAGCGCGTCGACCATCAGGGCGACTTCGCGCGCGGTCTCGCTCGGCGAGCCGACGCCCAGGAAGTCCCGGCTCGGCGGCGGGCCCCATTGGTACAGGCCGGAGGCAGTCAGCGGCGCCCAGCCGGGCTCGAGGGTGTTGTCGAACATGTCGCCGTCGGCGTAGTGCTCGACGAGGAAGTCGCCCTCCGGGTCCCGCCAGTAATCGAAGAGCTGGCTGCCCTGGATGTGGCGGCCGATGCCCCACGAGCGGAAATACCCTTGCTCGCGCAGGTATTCGCCGCCGGCCGCCAGCGCGTCGAGGTCGGCGACCTGATAGGCCGAGTGCACGTAGCGGTGGGTCGGCCCCAACGCCATCGCCAGCGTGTGGTGGTCGGCGGGCACCGAGCCGCGGTCGCAGCGGATGAAGCTCATGACGGGGCCCCGCTCGCGCTGGCCCGGGTAGTAGCAGAAGTCGCTGACGATCAGGCCGAGGTGCTCCAGGTACCAGTTCAGCGCCTCGATGTACTTCGGGGTCTGCAGCACGATGTGCCCGAGCCGCTGGACCGTGGCGGGCACGCGCGGGGGCCGCTGGGTGGAGTTGGCCCGGACGGTCCGGTGGCTGGGGCCGAAGTTGAACACGTGCGGCTGCTGGGAGGGCAGCTCCTCGAACTCGTAGACGCCCGAAACCACCTTCAGCGGAATGCCGCTCGGGTCGACGAGGTGGATCGCCACCCCACCGAGGGTCTCGGGCAGCGGCCGCACCGTCGTCCCGGTCGCGCCGGCCAACCGCAGCAGGTCGGAGTACTCGGCGGCCACGAAGGCGGGGCCGATGAACCGCGACCGCGCGCCGCGGCGGATCAGGACGCACGGCGCACCGGCGTCACTGCCGCGCAGGTGTAGCTCGTCTTCGGTGCGCAGCGCGACGCTGAACCCGAACGCCACCGCGAATTCCTGGGCCTGGTTCAGGTCGGGCTTCTCGAACTCCAGCCAGATGACGTCGTGGACTTTGATGACCGGGTTGGCTGAACGTCCGGGATGCTCACCCGGCAGGCCGCCCTGCTCGCTGTGCAGCCCGTTATGGGCACCGATGAGTTGGTCGGTCATTAGTCGCTCCTCAGACAAGATGAAAGACATGAATTGGCAAGGCTTTCGGCGGCACACACGTCCGCGTACCGCACTCCCCATCAAGCATGGCGCCGTGGTGACCGTCTGTCCTTGCGGCTGACGGCAATCGGCACACCCTGCTAGCGGGTATTCGCGGTTCTGAGGATTTGTCACTGTTGTGCTGGATGACAACGCAACTCGGTCAACGACGAGCCGATGCCCCCCAAGAATCGCTGTTAGATTGCGCAACTAATTCATATAGCGCTCTTCGCTTTTTAGCGCTTACTATGCACACACAACCGAATCTGACGGTCCAGGAAAGGTCGAAAGACCCGCCTTGGAGGCTTGCCTCCAATAGTGCGCGCGTGGTGAACGATCCGGAGGAGGATCGGCATGAGCACTAGACGCAAAGGGCGAGGAAACATAAGCGCCCTCGGTAAACTTTGGCGGCCCCTCGTCATTGTGGCCGTCCTCGCGGTCGTCGCTTACGGCGTCAACATCGTCCGGAATAACAGCGAGGCCATCAGCCATCCGGCCACGACGAGCTCCCTCCCGGCCACCGTCGTCCAGATCAACCCCAAGAACGTCACCTACGAGGCATTCGGCACGCTCGGCGAGGGCGGCAAGGTCGTCTACGCGAACCTTGACAGCCAGCCGGTCGAAGTCCGGCTGACAGCCCTGCCCTGGTCGGTGTCTGAGACGACGATGTCGCCCTCGGCGACCTTGAGCCTCGTGATGCAGGTCGACGGGGACTCGGCCGGGTGCCGCATCCTCGTCGACGGCAAGGTCCGGGACGAGCACCTCGTGTCCCACCAGAGCGCCGCCGTCGCGTGCACGGTGACCGCGGCATGAACGACGAGGCGCCCACCGGGCCCATCGAGACCGAAGAACCGGTCCCGGCTGACGAACCGGTCAAGCGACCCCTCCTCGCGAGATTGTGCCGCCAGTTCGCACTGCCGATCGTCTTGTTCTGGGTGGTGCTGGGCGTCGTGGTGAACGTCTTCGTCCCCTCCATCGAGGAGAACACCAAGGCCAACGCCAAGGCGCTCGTCCCCCGGGATTCGCCGTCGTCGCAGGCCGCACTGGTGCAGGGGCACGCTTTCCGCGAGTCCGACTACACGAGCGCCGTCGTCGTCCTTCTCGAAACGGACGGCCGCAAGCTCGACGACCAGGACCACAAGTTCTATAACGAGCTGGTCCGCCGGTTGCGCGAAGACAAGCAGCACGTGCAGTCACTGCTGGACCTCTGGGGCAAGCCGGTGACGAAGTCGGGGCAGCAGAGCGCCGACGCCGAGGCGGCCACGTTGACCGTCCGCCCGACCGGGGACACCGGTGACGCCACGTCGAGCCGCTCGATCGACGCCATCCGGGACATCGTGGCCAAGGTCCCGAAACCGCACGGCCTCAGGACCTATGTCACCGGACCGGCCGCGCTGAACACCGACACGCTCGACGCCGCCGACGCCAGCATGTTCACGCTCACGATCGTGTCGGTGATCGTGATCATCGTCATGCTGCTGCTCGCCTACCGCTCGGTGGCCCGAGCCCTTATCCCGCTGGTGGGTGTGCTCCTCATCCTGGCGACGGCCCGAGGCGTCGTCTCGTTCCTCGTCGGCCTGCACGTTCTGGGTATCTCGTCGTTCGCGATGAACATGCTCGTCGCGTTGGTTCTAGGCGTCGCCACCGACTACGGCATTTTCTTCATCGGCCGATACAACGAGGCGCGCCGGGCGGGACACGACAAGGAATCCGCCTACTACGAGTCGGTCGCGAACACGCAGCACGTCATCCTCGGGTCGGGCATGGCGATCTCCGGGTCGACGCTGTGCCTGAGCCTGACAAAACTGAACTACTTCCGCACCCTGGGCCCGCCTTGCTTCGTGGGGATGGTCGTGGCGGTCGTCGCCGCGCTCACGCTGGGGCCCGCGATGCTCGCGCTGGGGGGCCGCATCAAGTGGCTGCAGCAAATCAGCCCGACGAGCCCGATGTGGCGCCGACTGGGGACCGCGATCACCCGGTGGCCGGCCGCATTCATCTTTGTCGCCCTCCTCGTCGTCCCGCTCTGCGTCATGAATCTCGCCACCTACAAGGTGAGTTACAACGACCGGGACTTCGCGCCTGCGACGGTCGAGTCGGTCGAAGGCTACGCTGCCTCGGACCGGCACTTCCCGAAGAGCCAGTTGTCCGTCGACAACCTCTACGTCAGCGCGGATCACGACATGCGCAACACGACCGACCTGATCTCCCTGGACCGGATCGCCAAGACCATCCTGCGGGTTCCCGGCATCTCCATGGTGCAGGGCATCACCCGGCCGAACGGCCGGCCCCTGGAACACGCTTCACTTCCCTACTCCATGGGGTCGATGGGAACGAAGATCGGCGAGAACCTCGCCTTCTTCAAGGATCGGGTCGCCGACATCGACACGACGGCAGACCACATGGGCAAGCTCATCGAGGAAACCACCCAGCTTGAACAGCTCACCGGCCGGCTTGAGGATCTCACCAGCCAGCTGACCGGGGGCACTCACCTCTCCCGCGAGGCGACCGACCGGATGCGAGCGATCACCGATGAAGTCCGAGACAACCTGGCGAACGTCGACGACTTCTTCCGGCCGCTGCGCAGCTACCTGTACTGGGAGAAGCACTGCTACGACATTCCCGTCTGCTGGGCCATCCGGTCGCTTAACGAGACGGTCGACAACGTCGACCAGGTGAGCGAACAGCTCGGCAACTTGGTGAAGGGCCTCGCCATCATCGACTCGGTCACTCCGCAGATGGTTCCCCAGATGCACGCCATGGCCGAACACATGGGAACGATGGTCAAGGAAATGCGGGCGATGCAGTCGCTGACGCTGAGTACGCAAAGCACTCTGCACGCCATGATTCCTCAGATGGAAGTCATGATTCATCCGATGATCGACATGGCGCAGGCATTCGACAACGCGAAGAACGACGACTTCTTCTTTCTGCCGCCAGAGTCGCTCCAAACCGAGAATTTCAAGGTCGGTCTCGAGTTCTTCATGACTCCTGACGGAAAAGGCGCGCGCTTCTCGATTTTCCATGAGGGCGAGGCGATGAGCCCGGCGGGCATTCAACAGACGCGGAATGCGACTACAGCCGCGCACGAAGCCATCAAACAAACGGCGCTCTCGAACGCGAAATTGGACATGGCGGGCGCCTCGCCGACCTACCGCGATGTCGAGGACTTCTCCCACAACGACCTCATCCTCATGATGCTGGCGACTTTCGGATTGGTATTCGTCATCGTCTTGGTCATCACCAGGGCACTGGTTGGCTCAATCCTGGTCCTGGTCGTCGTCGTGCTTTCGTTCGCTGGTTCGTTGGGTTTGGCGTCTTTGATCTGGGAGACGTTGCTCGGCACCCAACTGCATTGGCTGAACGTCCCCATCGCGTTCATCGTGCTCGTGGGAGTGGGTTGTGACTACAACCTGCTGCTGCTCTCCCGGTACCGGGAAGAGCTCGACGCCGGTATTGCGACCGGCATGATCCGCGCAATCGCGGGTTCCCTGAGCGTGGCGGTCACGGCGGCCCTGGTCCTCGCCGGCACGATGCTGGCGCTGCTTTCCAGCGACGTGAAGAACATCGGACAGGCCGGGTCGACGATCGCGATCGGGCTGATCTTCGACATGTTCATCATGCGGCTGTGCCTCGTCATGCCGATCGCCCGAATACTCGGCCCGTGGTTCTGGTGGCCGCAGCGGGTGCTGAGCCGGCCCAGGGCTGCCGCCGGTGCTCGGCCGGCGGCCGTTCCGCCGCTATAGAGTCAGCCGCCGTGATGCGGCCGCCGGAGCTCACGCCGCCCGAGCCTCACAGGGGCCGGAAACACATGCACTGTTCGACGGTCTTGAAATTCTGCCCGCAGTAGATGCACCGCATTCGGCCCGAGCGGCCGATTCTGGCCAGAGAAGCCCGCACCCACTTGCGGTAGTGGAACGTGCACACCGGCTGATGACCACCGCAGGGCTGGTGGCGCAGCGCGAGCCAACTCGCCGGCCGCTTACACCCGTACGCGCTTTCACAGCGCACCGGCTCGGCCCATGCGGACACCACGGCGTCGAACGAGTCGGCCGTTTCGGCCGGGACGGCATCCGACGTCTCGGGACGCGGGGTCATGTCGGTGCCTATACCCTCCGCCGCTCTCGTCAATCGCCTCGGCGGGATCCTTTCGCGGGGCGGATATCGGAGTCAGACGCGCTCAGACGGGTTCACGCCAGCCGGTAGGTGCCGCTGGTGGCTTTCCGCAATCGGCTATGGGTGCCAGCGGTGATGTGTTTTCCAGCGTCAATCTCGATCATTGACACGCACGGACTCAGTCGGCGCGCCGGTTTGTTCCGTGGCGCGGAACCGTGCGGAGCAAGTGCAACGCGAGATGGTGATTTAAGAACTACTGAAGGACGTGAAGTGGCAGTGCAACAACGGCATCGCGTTGTCGTGATCGGTTCCGGGTTCGGCGGGCTGACCGCCGTCAAGGCACTCAAGCACACTGCCGTCGACGTCACGATGATCGCCCGCACCCAGCACCACCTGTTCCAGCCACTCCTGTACCAAGTGGCGACCGGCATCATCTCGGAGGGCGAAATCGCCCCCGCCACCCGAGTGATCCTGCGGAAGCAGAAGAACGCCAAGGTGTTGCTGGGCGACGTGGTGCACATCGACCTCGAAGGTCGCCACGTGGTTTCCGAGGTGCTCGGGCGTCGTTATACGTGCGAGTACGACACATTGATCGTTGCGGCAGGGGCGGGCCAATCCTATTTCGGCAACGACCATTTCGCCGAGTTCGCCCCCGGCATGAAGACCATCGACGACGCGCTGGAGTTGCGCGGGCGCATCCTCGGGGCGTTTGAGCAGGCGGAGCTCTCCAGCGATCCGGCGCACCGGCAGAGGCTGTTGACCTTCACCGTCGTGGGGGGTGGTCCGACGGGTGTGGAGATGGCGGGTCAGATCGCTGAACTGGCCCGGGAGACGCTGAAAGGCTCGTTCCGAAACATCGACTCCGCCACGGCGCGGGTGATCCTGCTGGACGCCGGCGATGCGGTGCTCCGACCGATGGGACCAAAACTCGGCAGGAAGGCCCAGGACCGGCTGCATAAGATGGGGGTCGAGATTCAGCTGGGCACGATCGTCACCGACGTCGACCACAGTGGCCTGATGGTCAAGGACGCTGACGGGAGCGTCCGCCGCATCGAATCGCAATGCAAGGTGTGGTCGGCGGGCGTGTCGGCCAGCCCCTTGGGTCAGGACATCGCCGACCAGTCCGCGGCCGAGATCGACCGTGCCGGACGCGTCAAGGTGCTGCGGGACTTGTCGATTCCGGGCTATCCGAACGTGTTCGTGATCGGCGATATGGCGTATATGGAAGGCGTGCCCGGCATGGCCCAGGGCGCGATCCAGGGCGCCAAGTACGTGGCTGCAGTGATCAAGACGGAACTCAAGGGCGCCGGCGGCGCCGAACGGAAGCCGTTCAGCTACTTCGACAAAGGATCGATGGCCACGGTGTCGCGGTGCTCGGCGGTGGCCAAGGTCGGCCCGATCGAGTTCGGCGGGTTCATCGCCTGGTTGGCTTGGTTGTTCCTGCACCTAGTGTACCTGGTGGACTTCAAAAGCAGGACAACGACACTGGTTTCGTGGATCCTGACGTTCTTGAGCACGCGTCGCGGCCAGCTGACGATCACCGAGCAGCAGGCCACCGCCAGCGTCACGCCGCAACAGCTGGCGGACATCGCTGCGGCGAGTTGAGACGAACAGGTTTTCCGCCCCGCCCGTTCAGAAGCCTTGCCTTGCAGCGCTTACCTTCATTCGGCTCGGCTGGTGTGGTGCGGGATGGTGATGTCGAGGGCGGTGCCCCCTCCCAAGGGGCTGGCCACCCGCATCCAGCCGCCGAGCACCTCGATGCGGTCCTTCAGGCCGATCAGCCCGGAGCCCTTACCGGAGTCCGCTCCGCCGACGCCGTCGTCCGAGATGAGCACGGTGAGGTTTCTGTCGTCGGCGTGCGCCCGCACCCTCACCTCGGATGCCTGAGCGTGTTTGGCCGCGTTGGTCAACGCCTCCGCGACCACGTAGTACGCGGCGACCTCGACGGAGTCGGGCAATCGCTGCCCGATCGCGACGTCGAGCTCGACGGGCACCGACGAGCGGCGGGCCAGCGTCTTGAGCGCCGCGGGCAGGCCGCCGGTCGACAGCACCGCCGGATGGATGCCCCGGGATATTTCCTGCAGCTCGGTGAATACGTCGGTCAAGCCCGAAACCGCCTCGGAAAGCTCGTGTTTCAGGGCATCGGACTCGGGCGGCACCGACTCCTGCGCGAGACGGAGTTTCAGGCCCAGGGAGACGATCCGTTGCTGGGCTCCGTCGTGGATGTCTCGTTCCAGGCGGCGACGGGCATCGTCGGCGGCCGCCACGATCCGGGCCCGCGACGCGATCAGCTCCTCGCGGGTGGTCGCGGCCGCGATCGCCGTCGCTACCAGTTCGGCGAATTCGACGATGCGCGCTTCGGTGTCGGGCGGCAACGGATCTTGGTCGGTGGTGGCAACCACGGCCAACCCCCACAGCCGCTCGTCCACCACGATCGGCGCCCCGACCCGCGACCGAACACCCAACTCCCGAACACGCTCGGCGATGGGGCCGTCAGCGCCCTCCCAGCTGTCCATCCGCGCCGCGCGCCGCGTATGCAACACCCTCGCGGCGACGTTGTCGCCCTCGGTGCCCAGGCGCTCCCCCACCTCCAAATGCGCCACTCCGGGCGCCGCATGGGAGGCCACGACGAAGATCGCCGCGCCGTCGTCCTCGAAACGGAGCACCTCGGCGCTCCCCACATCGAGGCAGTCGGCCATCTCCTCGGCCACCGCCGAGAACACCTCCGCCGGACTGACCCCTTGTGCGACCAGCGTCGCCACGCGCCGCAGCGCCGTCTGCTGCCTGGCCAGCACGCTCAGGTTGTCGGCGAGTTCGCGCAGGCTATCGCGGCTGGCCTGCAACTCAGATCTGGTGGCGGCGTTGGCAATCGACGTGCCCACTAGATCCGCGAAGTCCGCCATGCGCGACTCGGTGTCGGGCGGCAAGGGTCCCGTTCGCGACGCCACGCCGACCGCACCCCAGACATGGCCACCGACGACGACGGGGACCGCGACCATGGATTGGATGCCGAGATCACGGATGAAGGCAGCCGTCGAGCCGGCCGCGCCGTCGTGGGTGTCCATGCGGGCGGGCCTCCCGGTGCGCAGCACCATCGGCGCGACGTGGTCGCCGCCCAGCGAGAAACGCTGACCGGCCGTCGGCGCGCTCATGTCCAACTCCTCCACGCGCCCGACTGCCTCCACGACGATGTCGTCACCGTCGAAACGAATCACGGTCGTGTTGTAGACGTCCAGGCATTCCCCCAGCTGCTCGGCGACCGCGTTGAAGACCTCGGCGGGCGCCGCCTCGCGGGCAACGAGTTCGGCCACCAGGCGCAGCGCCGTCTGCTGGCCAGCGAGGTCGCGCAGGCTGTCACGGCTGGCTTGAAGTTCAACCCTGGTGGCGGCGTTAGCGATTGACGTGGCCACCAGATCCGCGAAATCGGAGATGCGCGCCTCGGTGTCGGCCGGCAGTGGGTCGTTGCGCGACGCCGCGGCAAGCACGCCCCACACGTGCGCCCCGACGGTGATGGGCACGCCCACCATGCACCGCACCCCGGCATCGCGAATGCGTGCGGCCGTCACGCCCGCCGCATGGTCGTGGCTGTCAATTCGGGCGGGGCGACCGGTGCGCCGGATGATTGGCCCGATGTGGTCGCCGGTCAGGGGTAACCGCTCGCCGATCGCCGGCGGGTTCGGCAGTTCCGGCTCGGCGCGACCAAGGGCCTCGATGACGATGACATCGTCATCGAACCGGCCGACGGTCGTGTTGTGGACGTCCAGGCAGCCTGCGGTTTCCTCGGCCACCGCCCGGAATACCTGGCGAGGCGGCGCCTCGCGCGCAACCAGTTCGGCCACCCGCCGCAACGCCGTCTGGTGCCGGGCGAGGTCGCGCAAACTGTCGCGGCTCGCCCGAAGCTGTTCCCTGGTGGCCGCGTTGGCGATCGCGGTGGCGACGAGGTCGGCGAAATCGGCCATGCGGGCTTCGGTCTCAGGGGGCATGGGCGTGGTCCGCGACGCGACCGCAAGCACTCCCCACAGATCTGAGCCGACAACGATGGGGACACCAACGACTGATTGAAGTCCGCCGTCACGGATGCGTGCGGCCCACGCGCCCGAAGCGTTCTCGTAGTCATCAATTCGCGCCGGTCGACCGTCTCGCCGAACCATTAGGGCGATGTTGTCCCCCTCCATCACGAACCGCTCCCCGACCACCGGAAGGTTCGGCACCGCGGAATCGGCCCGCGCGACGGCCTCAACGATCGTCGCGTCGTCGTCGTAGCGGACCACCGTCGCATTCTGGACGTCGAGGATGCTTGCGATTTCCTCCGCGACCGCGTGGAACACTGCCGCCGGCTGCGCCTCACGCGCGACCAGTTCCGCCACCCGGCGCAGCGCCGATTGGCGTCGCGCGAGCTCGCGCAGGCTGCTGCGGCTGGAATTCAGCTGTTCACGAGCCGCCGCATTGGCGATCGCGGTCGCAACCAGATCGGCGAAGTCGGCGATGCCCACCTCGGTGTCGGCCGGTAGTGAATCGCCCCGCGACGCCACGGCGGCCACCCCCCACAGTTGTTCACCGACCATGATCGGGACGCCGACCATCGATCGGATGCCCATCTCCCTCAGGCGCGCCGCCGAAACGCCCACCGCGTGCTCGTGGTTGTCGACCCGCGCGGGCCGTCCCGTGCGCCGAACGATCGCAGCGACGTCGTCGCCCTCGAGTGGAAACCGCTCGCCCACCGCCGGCGGATTGGGGAGGTCGATCTCCGGACGCCCAAGCGCCGCAGTGACTATTTCATCGCCTTCGTAACGACCCACCGTCGCGTTGTAGACATCCAGAATATTGGCCATTTCCTCGGCCACGGCGTTGAACACGTCAGCAGGCTCGGCATCGCGGGCGACCAGTTCGGCGACGCGGCGCAGCGCCGTCTGATGCCGGGCGAGCTGACGCAGGCGGTCCCGGCTCGCCCGCAGCCGCTCCTGGCTGGTCTCGAGCATGGTCCGGATTTCGCGGAGTTGCTCTTCTTCCTCGCGTTGACCGGTGACATCACGGCCGACGGCATAAAACAACCCGTGGTGCGGCGTGACGATCCATTCGATCCACCGCGAAGAACCATCACGTCTAATCGCCCGATTTTCGAAACGAACCGGCCCACGGCCCTCGGTCAGGTCTTTTATGGGCTCGCGGAGCCGATCCATGTCTTCCGGCGGTACCAATTCGAAAGGGGCGGCCATCAAATCGTCCATCGTGTAACCCAGCGTCTTTTCGAAGGCCGGATTGACTTTGAGCAATTGACCCTGATCGGAAATGACCATGAGGTCGGAAGTTAGTTCGAAGAACTGTTCCAATCCGTGCGGGCTCTCGGCCGATCGGTTGCTGACCTTCCCGCGGGCGGTGGCGGCGGCGACGACGGCGGCCACAAAATTGCCGACGAGGGCCACGCCCAACAGAACCGCGTAGATCGTCCCAGTCGGGTCGTCCGGTGCCACTTGCTTGAGGAGAACGACCAGCACTGCCGCGACGACCGAGAATCCCGCCGCGGCGGTGACCGCAAATCCGGGCGCCGGAACTGCCCGCAGCCGAACCGACGCTTTTGAAGGCGCAACCGTTGACGTGCGGGCGGCGCGCCGACGTCTGGGCGACATCTGTTCAGTATGTAGCGTTCGGACGTTCAGCAAAGCCCCCACCGTTGCTTTTTTGCACTCCCCTTACCGCGCGTCGACCTTGCCACCACGCAGCGGCGAAGCCGACCAGCACACCTGGCAGAGTCCTCAGAAAAGGCGAAATGAGCGGCTTTGTCGCATGCCCTGCGCGTTGCCGGAGATGTGATGACGGCCAACGCGTACAGCAGTACGCTCATCCGATGGCGGAAACGTCGTACGCGCCCTGCGGCGATTTGAGCCTTGCTTATCAAGTATTCGGCGACGGGCCCATCGAGCTGGTCCTCATCCCGCCTTACGTCAGCCACGTCGAGCTGTTCTGGACGCAGCCGGAGTACAAAGCGTTTTTCGAGCGTCTCGGGACCTTTTGTCGCGTCGTGGTGTTCGATAAGGCCGGCGTCGGATTGTCGGACCCGGTCCCTAAGGTTCGCTCGGTGGACGATCGAGCCGCCGAGATCGAGGCCGTCATGGACACCGTTGGCTTCGATAAGGCCGTCCTTCTTGCGTTGAGCGAGGGTGGCCCCGCGGCCATTGTCTGGGCGGCACGTCGACCGGAGCGAACGCGCGCGTTGATCCTGCACGGCACGTACGCCACCCTGGGCGGTCTGGAGTGGGACGACTTGGATCGCAGCACGGAGGAGGTGCGAGCGCGTATCGTTCGCGAACTCGGTGACGAGTACGCGCCGACGATTCAGCAGCTCGAACGCTGGCAGGACTTTGGCGACGCTGTCCGCTCGGATTGGGGCGACGGTAGGGCGGTCAAGTGTCTGGTGCCGTCAGTTCGTTCGATCCGCCAGCTCGGAATGATGGAGCGGATGTGCGCGAGCCCCGGGATGGCGCGGGCAACCGTCGAAGCGTCGTTCGGCATCGACGTTCGGCCGATCCTGCCGACCCTCAACGTCCCGACACTCATCGTCCACGCCCGCGGAGACCCCGGGGTGCCGGTGCAGTATGGGCGATACCTCGCCGACCACATTTCCGGTTCTCAGATCATCGAGGTCGAGGGCGTGGACCATGCGCCCTGGTTCACCGAGCCCGAAAGGACCACGACGGCGATCGAGGAGTTCCTGACCGGCAGCCATGCAGCGCCGCCGCGATCGCGTCGCGCCCTGCGCACCGTGTTGTTCGCGGATATGGTCGCCTCGACACACGTCGCGGAGACGGGCGATGATCATTTTCGTGCGATCCTGCAGCGCTTCGACGAAGTCGTGCGCGAACTCACCCAGCGGTTCGACGGCAGCGTGCTCAAGAGCACCGGTGACGGCCACCTCGCCAAGTTCGACGGCCCGACGCAAGCGATCCGCTGCGCCGAGGCGTTGCGCAACGACGCTGACACACTGGGTATCCGGATTCGCAGCGCCATCCATACGGGCGAGTGCGAACTGCTCGACGGAGACATCACCGGAATTGCGGTAGACGTCGCCGCGCGGATCCTCGAGCAGGCCGGTGCCGGCGAAATCCTCGTCTCCCGCACCGTGCGTGACCTTGTCATCGGCTCGGGCACAGGCTTCGACGACCGGGGCACCGTCGAGCTGCGCGGGGTGCCCGGCACGTGGCAACTGCTGGCGGTCGACCGGCGCGGTGCGCGGGCCGGAACGGCTGAGGCCACACTGGCGTCAATGCCTACGCCTGGCCCGCGCACCGGGATGCGCCGATCGGACCGCGCCGTAGCGGCCATCGCCAGAAGAACACCGTGGATCCTGCGGGGGTTGGCCTATTTGGCCCCGGACGTCGACCGCAATGGATCAGAGACACGTTGAGCTGCAGGGCATTTAGGTTAGTTGACGCAGATCGTGCCCCTCAAATGCGTGCCGTCGCCGGTAAGGCATCCGTTCGGCGGATCCTTGGGTAGCCCGGGCGGCAGGCAGTTCTGCCGTTCGCTATCCCAGTACCAACCGCTCGGGCAGTCGGCTAAATTGTCCGAGCCGGCCGTCGCCGCCAGCGACGCCAGCGCAATTCCTGCCACGGCCATCGAGGCGGCCACGGCGACTTTCAGGTTCTTCATGTCGGCGTTTTCCTTTCACGTTGACATGCCTTGCCACCAGTGTCGCCATTCGCGGTGGCGGATAGCTGCATGCCACCCGCAGACCAACCCCCCGGCTAGCACCAATTCGCCGCCGAGGTCCCGTCGGCGCGAATCTCGTTGTCAATCATCACAATCCTGACGAATCGTCAGGATGTCGTTGATCCGGCCGGAATACCAGCTGGCAGGAATCGCCATTTGACGGTGGCCGTAACGACACGCATGGGCCCGGCCAGCATCCTGATAACAACGCCGCGCATGCAAGGGATTGCGCGTAAGCGCTTGCGGCAAGCGCTGTTTCACAGAAGCAGGCACAACATGCAAAGACGCCGGCCACGGGCCGGTGCGAAACAATGGAGGAACAACCATGGCATACCGGACCGTCAACCCGTTCAACAACGAGGTCGTGGCCACTTTCGACGAGCTCACCGACGCGGAGGCAATGAACCTTCTTGCCCAGGCGCAGAAGACTTTTGAGTCGTGGAGCCAGGCGTCCTACGCCGAGCGCGCCGCTTTGTGCCAGCGTGCCGCGGCCATCCTCGCCGAGCGCCCCGACGAATTCGCCCGCCTGCTGACGCTGGAGATGGGCAAGCTCTACAAGGAGGCCCTGGGCGAGGTGGCGCTCAGCGCACACATCTTCGCCTACTACGCCGAGAACGCCGAGAAGTTCCTGGCGCCCGAGCGCATCGACACGCTCAGCATCAACGACAACGCGATGCTCGTCAGCGAACCGCTCGGGGTAATCCTGGGCGTGCAGCCGTGGAACTTCCCCTTCTACCAGCTGGCGCGCGTGGCGGCCCCGAACCTGATGGCCGGCAACGTCGTCATGGTCAAGCACGCCTCCAACGTCCCGCAGGCCGCGGCGGCCTTCGAGCGCTTGCTGCTGGAGGCGGGCTTCCCCGAGGGTGCCTACACCAACCTGTTCGCGACCAAGGACCAGATCAACCTGCTGATCGACGACCCGCGGGTGCGCGGTGTGTCGCTGACCGGCAGCGAAGGCGCCGGCAGCGTCGTCGCGGCGCGCGCCGGCAAGAACCTGAAGAAGTCGACCATGGAGCTGGGCGGCTCGGACGCGCTGATCGTGCTGGCCGACGCCGACCTGGACAAGACCGTCCCGTGGGCGGTGTGGGGCCGGATGAACAACGGCGGTCAGTGCTGCGTGGCCTCCAAGCGGATCATCGTCGCCGAGGAGATCGCCGACGAGTTCCTGGAGAGGTTCTCCGCCGCACTCGCCGAACTCAAGACCGGCGACCCGTTCGACGAGGCCACCACTTTGCCGCCGATGTCGAGCCAGGGTGCCGCCGACGAGCTCAACGAGAAGATCCGCGTCGCCGTCGAGGCCGGCGCGACGGCCATCCCGCTCGGCGAGCCGGTGCCCACCACGGGCGCGTTCGTGCAGCCGACCATCCTGACCGACCTGACCCCGGACAACCCCGCCTACTACCAGGAGTTCTTCGGGCCGGTCGCGCTGTTCTTCCGCGCCACCAGCGAGGACGACGCCGTGCGGATCGCCAACGACTCGCGATTCGGGCTCGGCGGTTCGGTGTTCACCCAGGACCCCGAGCGCGGCGTCGAGGTGGCCAAGCGGATCGAGACCGGCATGGTCTTCGTCAACCACCCCACCTGGACCAAGCCCGACCTGCCCTTCGGCGGCGTCAAGCTCTCGGGCTACGGGCACGAACTGTCCAGCGTCGGCATCAAGGAGTTCGTCAACCAGAAGCTGATCAACGTCGTGCCGATCGACGCGCCCGAGTAATTCGATTCCCTACTGGCTCAACGCAAAAGGAAGGCAATCATGGCTGACTTCACCGTGGGGAAGTACCTCGCGGCCCGGTTCGAGCAGATCGGGCTGAAGCACTACTTCATGGTCCCCGGCGACTACAACCTCGTCCTGCTCGACGAGCTGCTGGAAAACGAGCACATCGAGCAGATCGGCTGCTGCAACGAGCTGAACGCCGCCTACGCCGCCGAGGGCTACGCCCGGGTGAATGGGGTCGGCGCCGTGCTCACCACGTTCAACGTCGGGGCGTACTCGGCGCTGAACGGGGTGGCCGGCGCCCACGCCGAGCGCCTGCCGGTGATCATGGTGTCGTCGAGCCCCAACACTAACGACGCCGGTGAGAACCACATCCTGCACCACACAGTCGGCACGCACGACTTCACCGCGCAATACGAGGTGTTCCGGCAGGTGACCTGCGCCGCGGTGCGGATCCAGCACCCCGACAACGCGCCCGCCATGATCGATTACGCGATCAGCACCGCGCTGCGCGAGCGCAAACCGGCTTACATCGAGATCCCGTGCAACCTGTCGGCCGCGCCGTGCGCCGCGCCGGCTCCGTTCTCGGAGTTGCCCGGCTGGCAGCCGAGCAACGCGCGGACGCTCGCCGACGCCGTCGCGCGGGCCACCGACCTCATCGCCCAGGCGAAGAAGCCGATCCTGCTGGCCGGCGTGCACCTGCGCGCCTACGGCGCGATCGACGCCTTCCGCGAATTGGCGGAGGCGCTGGGCTGCGCGGTGGCGGTGATGCCGAACGCCAAGGGCTTCTTCCCCGAGGACCACCCGCAATACGCGGGGATCTATTGGGGCGAGGTGAGCAGCCCGCAGTGCCAGGCCATCGTCGACTGGTCCGACCTGATCGTGGCCGCCGGTCCGGTGTTCAACGACTACACCACGGTCGGCTACAGCGCGTTGCCGCCGCGGAAGCGGATGATCAACGCCGAGCCCCGCGTGGTGCGGTTCCCCGACGCCGAGTTCACCGGAGTCGCGCTGGCCGAGTTCTTGAGCGACCTCGCGAAGAAAGTGCAGGCCAACGACGCCACCCTGACGCAGTACAAGCGCCTGCGCGGGACGGCATCGGTGACACCCCGGCCGGCGGCCGACGACCCGTCGGCACCGCTCAGCCGGGTGGAGATGTGGCGCCAGATCGAGGACGAGCTGGACTCCAACACCACCCTCTTGGTGGAGACCGGCGACTCCTGGCTCAACGGCATGTACACGCGGCTGCCGGGTGGCGCGCGGTTCGAGATCGAGATGCAGTGGGGTTCGATCGGCTGGTCGGTGCCCGCCAGCTTCGGCTACGCGATGGGCCTGGAGGACGACCGCCGGCTGGTCTCGGTCATCGGCGACGGGTCGTTTCAGCTAACGGCCCAAGAGGTTTCGAACATGATCCGCCACCGCCAGGAGATCCTGATCTTCCTGGTCAACAACCGCGGGTACGTGATTGAGTCGGCGATCCACGACGGTCCCTACAACTACTACAAGAACTGGGACTACGCCGGGCTGGTCGACGTCTTCAACGCCGAGGACGGCGGCGGGCTGGGGCTGAAGGCCATCACCGCAGCGGAATTGGCCGAGGCGATCGAGAAGGCCCGCGCCCACACGGGTGGCCCGGTGCTGATCGAGTGCGAGATACCGAATGACGACGCCAGCCCCGAGCTGATCTCCTGGGGATCGAAGGTGGCCCGCGTCAATTCCCGCCCGGACCCGCGGTTCTGAACGGCGGGTTGCGGCGAGAGCCAGCCGGCCGGTAGTGCAAGTTGCTGAGGCGCACTACCGGCCGGCTTTCGCGGATTTAAGAAAACTTGGTCGGCCGGGCGATCAGCTGATGTGCAGCTTCTCCCGCAGTTGGTTCTTGCGCTCCTGGTACTTGCCGTGCAGTTCCGCCTTCTTGCGTTCGCGCGCCTTCTTGCGGGCCTGCCTCCGCGCCTCCTCGGCGGCCTCCTCGGCAGCCTCGATCTCGGCCAGGACGTCGTCGGCGGACCGACGCAGCACGGTTCCGCCCTGCGCGGTCATCGCGCCGTCGACGACCTCCTCGGCGTATTCGTCCACCTCGGCCAGGAGTGCGTTGTGGCCGGGCGGTACGTGCCGGCCGACCTCGGCCAGCGTCTCGTCTTGCACGTCCGCCTGATCCATCTCGTAGATTCCCCCGACGAGGCCGCCAGCGCCCAGGCCGAGAAGCATCCCGAGCGGGCCGCCGAGGACGCCGATCAGCATGCCGATCAGCCCGCCTGCCAGGAAACCCTCACCGGAGACGTTGTCCGTGTCCTCCGGGACGCGGAGTTGCCCGTCCTCGCTGCGCTCGACGACCGCCGCGCTCTCGAGTCCTACGCGGCCCTCGCGGTCCAGCCCCTTGAGGGTGCTCAGGGCTTGATACGCCTTGCTCGGCTCGTCGAAAGTCACAGCAATCACGTTCACGGTCATGGCTATTGCTCCTTTTCTCCCTTACGGCCCGCGGATGGGCGGTAGGGACAGTCAAGGCAGCAGACCCGAGGTGCGCTAGGGACATTCGGCCCTCAATGGTCACCAGTTGACCCGAAGACACGGCAGGGATTCGCCGAAATCGCCGTGACGCTGTGCTCGCGCGACAGCCAGTTGGTTAGTGACTGCCGCGCGTCACGAGCGAACGCTCACCGCGGCGCCGAGCACTCGCTGCTCGATCAGGTCGGCACCGCGGGCCACACCGCCGGTTGCCCGGAAACCGCCCGCCACCAGGCGGGCGCCGGCCGACATGGTCATCGCCTGCTGCACCTTGGCCGAAAGCCGTTTCGCGGTGAGCTTTTTCGCCGGCAGGCGGGTACCGCACCGCGCCACCTCGACCCGCCGTGCGACCTCGAACTGGTCGCGTCCGAACGGCACCACACACACCGGGACGCCGCGAGCAAGGGCCTTCTGGGTGCCCCCCATGCCGCCGTGCGTGATCGCGCACACCGCGCGGTCCAGCACCGGGCCGTGCGGCACGAACTGAACCACCGTCGCGTTGCGGGTGGGGGGAATGTCCCCGGGCAGGCCGGCGGGCAGCGTCGCCACCACATGCACCGGCAAGTCGGCCAGGGCGGTGATCGCGGTCCTGACAAGTCTCTCGTCAGCCTGTTGTTGTGACGAGGTAGTCACCAGGACGATCGGCCGGTCGATCGCCTCGAGCCACTCGGGCACCTCGTGCATGGCCGGTTCGAACATGCACGGGCCGATCATCTGCACGGCGTCGCCCCACTCGGTTTGCGGGTACTCGAACGGCTTGCCGCTGGCCACCAGCATCAGCGGAGCCCGCCGGAAGAACCCGTCCGCCGACGTGACCGGCGGTGCGCCGGCGCTCGCGCGAATCTTGTTGCCCGCCGGCAGAACTGCCCGCTCCATCATGCCCATCACGATCGGCCGCAGCGCGGCGTCGCGGGCCCGGCCCACCGGGCCGGCCAACGGAGCCAGACCCAACCCGAAGGGCGGGACCCCGCGCGACTGCAGCGGCGGCGTGTACGGCGAGAAGCATGCCCACGGGGTGTCGCCCGCGTCGGCGACCGACAGGGCGCCCCAGCAGTTGACGTCGACGATCAGGGCATCGGGACGCGTGCGGGCCACCGTGTCAGCGAAGTCGGCGACTTCGTAAGCGGCCCGGCGGCAGAACACGTCGACGGCCCGCTTGAGGGCACCTCGCGGGCTGGACGCCTTCCAGTCGTCGTTGACCGTCGCCTCGATCCGGGGATCGATGATGTCGGCGATGAAACCGAGCTCCCGCGCCATCTCCACTCCGGTGGACAGGGTGCGCAGGTGCACCTCGTGGCCGCGGGCCGAAAGTTCGAGCAGCAGCGCGCTGAACGGGAACAGATGGCCGAGCGCCGGCGACGTGTAGGCCAAGATTCTTGCCATTTGTGTTTCCCATCTTCTGGGCGCGTGATGTTCATCGGGCGTCTCATATTGTTTCCGACCAAACGTCGCGTGTCAGTAGGGCAGGCCACCATATGCATTGGGTGCCAACAGCTATTCGCTCGCATGGTCTCCGGCTTTGCTGAATAGTGCTGACAGGAAGGGCAAATGGCGGCCAGCTGTACCGACGGGAATCGCTTCGTCAGCGACACTGTAGCCATGTCGGCAGCAACCCTACTGATGCTTCGTTGCGACATGTTCGCGTTTCGCACGGCTCATTTCGACCTGGCGTAGGCGCCGATGTGTAGCGCGGTCATTCTTTTGTCGCTCGTCGCGGCTGTCGACCCGGTGCGGATCGGTATCACGGCGCTGCTGATCTCCCGACCGAAGCCCATGCTGAATCTCTTTGTCTTCTGGCTCGGAGGCATGGTGATGGGCATCGGCGCGGCGCTCGCCGTGGTGCTCTTCCTGCGCGACGTCACGCTCTCCGCCATGCAAACGGTGATTTCGACCACGAACTCCCCGACAGCGGCCTACGTCCAGGTGGGAATCGGCTTGCTCGCAGTATCTTTCGCCGCCCTGCGGCTGGCGCGTTCGGGAGCACAACAGCGCCCACCCGTGCCGGCGACCGCTGGCCAGTCCTCGGTGCTGCTGTTGGAACCGGACGAACCACCGCCCGCCTCTCGGCTGTCGATTCGGGGCCGGCTCGAATCCGGATCATCGTTGGTGGCGTTCGTCGCGGGGGTTGCTCTGGCAACCCCGCCGGTTGAGTACATGGCGGCGATCCTGGCCATCCTGGCGTCCGAGCCCGCGGCGGCTGAGCAGCTGGGCGCGGCGGTCTTCTTCACCGTGGTCGCGTTTGCGGTCGTCGAGGTTCCGCTCGTCACCTATCTCACCGCGCCGATGCAGACGCTTGCCGTCGTGCAGCGACTGAACAGCTGGATGAGCGCGCGTCGTCCTGCCATCCCCGCCGTGGTCGTCGCCGTCTTAGGTCTCTCATTGTTGGCCTCCGGCATGGGCCGGCTCTAGCGGCCTCGCCGCGCCGCCGCGACCCGATCGGGAAGCGGCGCGGTCAGATTCGCGACCAGCGCAGCACCGAGACAGCCAGTTTGCAGCGCTCGCACGTCCCAACGACGTCGCGATGCTTGCGGCACGAGAGCATGACCGCGCCGCAGCAGTCGTTGCGGGTCGCCCAGCGGGCGGGTCTCTTGCAGCGCCACAGCATGATCGGTCGGGCCAGCTTCAGCGCGGCGAACAGGTCGCACGGAAGGTCGAACCTCAACTGGTCGAGAATCGCTGCCTCGGGGCCATTCTGGCGGCCGGTTCTCATCGCGCCACCTCGGGCCGGGCGGCGGTCGCATAGTCCGCAGCGCTTCGGTCAGAGCATGTCGTCGAATCCCCTGGGGCATGCGAATGACGGTCACAACGGATCTCGGCCGACATGCTTCGCCGGTCGAATTGCCTTGTCAGGTCGAGCATTTCCCGCCACTTCGCCGTACGCGCTTCACTGTCCACACCCTCAAGGGTGGATGTCACTGCCCGGTAAGTCATCGGCGCTGGCGCCTATCAATGACTGTCGGGCAACCTCAGTGCCGCATACTCGCCAGCTGCAATCGTCTGCCGTTTACTTGCGTGCGTCGACCTGAACAAAGGGCGTGTGTTGACGCCAAACGGACGTCTGCGCTCAGGCCGCTTCAGGCGCGACGCGAACAGCCCCTTACTGGGCTTCCAATGCGTACGCCGGTTGACCGCCGACCGCTGGACGCTCGGGATGCGGGACGGCAACGCCGGTCTCATGCCGATGGCGCAACCGCGTAACCCATTGTGGCGCCCACCAGTTGGCCCGCCCCATCACGCGCATGAACGCCGGGACGAGCAACATGCGGACCAGGGTCGCGTCGGACAGTACCGCCAGCGTCAGCCCGACACCGAACATCCGCATGAACGACACCTGCGCTGCGATCAGCGCGGCGAACGAGATCGACATGATCAACGCGGCGGCGGTGATCACACGCCCGGTTCTGGCCAGGCCGAGCGCCACGCTGTGGTCGTTGCCGGCGGCAGTCCGGTCCGACGCCAGCCAGTACTCGTAGATCCTCGACACCAGGAAGACCTCGTAGTCCATCGACAGGCCGAAAGCGATGCAGAACAACACGACCGGCATGGTGAGCACGAGCGTGCCGGTAGCGGTGGTGCCTAGCCCGCCGAGGTGGCCGTCCTGGAAGATCCAGACGAGCGCCCCGAAGGAGGCGGTCAACGACAGGCCGCTCAGCAGCAACGTCTTCAGGGGCAATACCACACTGCCGGTGAGCCGGAACATCACCACCAACGTGATCAGCGCGATGGCCGCCAGGACGAGCGAGAGCCGTGAGGTGATCGCGTTGGCGGTGTCGCGGTTGACTTGGGCGGTCCCGGTGATCAGCACCTGCGCGCCGCCGGGACCCGCGACCGCGTGCAGCCGGTCCAGCTGGGTGTTGGAAGCATCCGAGAAAAGCGGGGCGCTGCTGGCCACCGTCAGGAACGCGCTGCCGTCGGCGACCCCCGCTTCGGCGACGGGCGGCCCGACGCGGACCCCGGCGACGAACGTCCCACCCGGCGCCGAAACCGACGGCACGTCGGGCACCATCGACAGCTGAGAGGCGTAGTCCGCCAACGCATTCGGAGTCAGCCCGCGGGCATCGGGGACCACCACGCTCAGGCTCGACGCCACGTCGGCGCTGAACTTCGTGCGCAGCTGGTCGCCAACCTGGCGCGCCGTGCTGGAGGTTGGCAGCACACGATCGTCCGGAATGCCAACCTTCATCCCGAACAACGGCATCCCCAGCGCGACCAGCACGACGGTGAGGCCAAGCCCGATCGGAACCGCCCGGCGCATCACGAAGTGGGCCACCCGGTAGAAGAACGTCTGCTCGACGGGGCGGGCGGCGCCCGCGCGCGAATCCACTCGCTTTCCCAGCAGCACAATGGCGGCGGGTGTCACGATGATCGCCGCGCCGACCGCCAGAGCCACCACCGCGATCGCGGCGTAGGCGAACGACTTCAGGAACGGCATCGGGAAGAACATCAGGGCCGACATGGACAACGACACGGTCATCGCGGAGAAGAGCACGCTGCGGCCGGCGCTGGTCATCGTGCGAACAATTGCCGCGTTTCGCTCTGTGCCGCTGGCGATCTCGTCCCGGAATCGGCTCAGGAGCAGCAATGTGTAGTCGATCGCCAACGCCAGGCCCATCGCGAGCAGCAGGTTGAGCGCGAAGATCGAGACATCGGTGACGCAAGCGAGCCCGCGCAGCACGGCCATCGACCCGAAGATCGCAATACCGCCGACGGCCAGAGGGATCGTTGCGGCCAGGAATCCGCCGAACACCCACACCAACACCAGGAAGCTCACCGGAACCGCGATGGTCTCCATGACTTTCAGGTCGTCCCGGGTCTGGCTGGTGATCTGCGCATCGACCATGGCCTGCCCGCCGGCGCGCACCGTCACGCCGTCGCGGCTGCGTACGACCTGGTCGCTGAGCGTCTCGGCGTGCTGTCCGGCCGCGTTGGTCCCGCCGGTGATGCTGGCGACGATCAGACCGACCTTGCCGTCTTTGCTGACCAGTCCGGTCGACGCCGCCGACGGCGCCGCCCAGGGCGAGGCCACCCGCGCCACGTATGGCGAATCGTGCAGCTGGCGCACGATGTCCGTGCCGACCCGTTCGGCGGCGCCGCTCTGAATGCCGTCGTCCGAGGAGACGGTGATCAACAGCTCGGTGTCACCCCGGTGGAATCGGGTGGCCAGCATGTCCGTCGCCCGGGACGATTCCGCGCTCGGATCCCGAAAGCCGCCGGCGGACAGGCTGTGAATCACCGGAAGGCCGACCACCGCCGTCGCCACCATGGCGAACAGCGACAGCGCAATGATCCGTCGCGGCGCGCGGATTGCCAGTCGGGCGAGCCGCTCCAAGGCGTTCAAAATCGAAGCACCGCACCTTCAATGGTCAGGCCGGGGCCGAACGCCAGGAGCACTCCGTGCTCGCCTCGGCGCGGCTTGTCGACGCGCAGGATGTTCTCCAGCACGAGCAGCACCGTGGCCGAGGCACAGTTGCCGGCGTTGGCCAGGACATCCCAGCTGGCGCGCAGCTGCTCCGGCTGCAAGCCGAGTTGCTTACCCAGCTTGCGGACGATCTTCGGGCCACCCGGATGAATACCCCAATGGGTGACGTCGTCCTTCGAAAGGCCAAGCGGCGTCAGGAGTTTGGCGAGGAAGCCCTCGATGTTCTCCTCGAGGACCGCGGGCACGCCGGCGGCCAGCGTCATCCAGAACGACCGGTTGCCGATGTTCAGGCTCATCATGGTGTGCTGGTCGTATAACTGCTCGGTGTGGGTGCGCAGGAACTGCACCCCGGCGCCGTCGGGGGCCGAGCCCATCAGCATCGACACGCTGGCGTCACCGAACAGCGCCTGCGTGATGAGCGCTTCCACCGGGTCCTCCCCGGGCATCAAACTTTCCCGGATGTGCGCCGAGCTCAACTCGGTGTTGTTGCAGATCACCAGCTCGCCGGGCCGGGCGGCGACGCTGTCCATCGCGACCTTGATGACGTTGAGCGCCGCGTAGCAACCCATATGGCCGATGAAGGTGCGACGCAGATCCGACCGCAGACCAAGCTCTTTCGCGAGCATGAGGTCGGGCCCGGGGTTGACGTACCCGGTCGAGCAGGCCATCACGAAACTGCCGATTCGCTGCGTGTCGAAGTCGCCGATGGCTTCCTTGAGGGAACGGCCTGCGACATCGATGACGGCCTCGCTGTGGGCCGCCATCCGGTCGCCCGTGAGCAGACCGGCGGCCTCCGCGAGAATGTCGGGGTGCCACATAATGTGGCGCTTCTGGACCTTGGTCGATTCGACAATTCGCTTCACGAAACGCACCGAGGACACCCGCTCGAAGAACTGGGTGGTCTCTTCCTGAGTCACCTCGAACGGCGGGTGGGCCGATGCGATGCCCAGCAGGGTAGGACGTTGGCGCACGGCGCCTTTCGTCACGTGCGACGGCGCCAGCACGTCGAAGGGATCTGCAAGATACATTGGCTGACTTCCTTACTCGCTCTACCCGACGAATCGGTTCTTCTTGCGTCGTGCCAGCGCTGCACGAGCGTGGAGGACTTCCCCATTGGCCGCCTGCACCAACAACCGTGGCGCGGTGACCTTTTTGGGTGCGGACAACCGACCCGTCTGCCATTGCGTGAGCGCCTCGCGTCGGCGAAGCTTGCCGCTGCTCGTGCGCGGCAACGTGCCGGGCTCGAGCAGCTCCACGTGCGCCGGCAGGATGCCCGTGTGTTGCTGCACGCGCACCGCGACGTCGTGGGCCAGGCCGGGCCCGGCGTCGGGAGCCGTCTCGACGAGCAGCGCGAGCGCCTCGTCTTCCTCGCCCGGCGGCACGAATCCCACCGCGACCGCGCATCCGGTGCGCACGCCCGGCAGCCCGTCCAACGCGGCCTCGAACTCCTCGGGGGCGTGATTGGCGCCGCGCACGATGACGATGTCCTTTTGGCGTCCGCACACGTAGAGCTCGCCCTCGTGGACGAAGCCTCGGTCGCCCGTGTGCAGCCAGCCGTCGTGCAGAGCCTGGTCGGTGAGGTCGGGGCGACCGAAGTAGCCGGCCATGATGCTGGGGCCCGCGACGAAGATGTGGCCGGCCCGGCCCGGCGGCAGCGCCTTCCCGTGGTCATCGCGGATCTCGACCGCCATGCCCGCCAGCGGACGCCCCACGCTGACAATCTCTTTGCCGCCCGGTTCGACGACGCCTTCGGCCGCCAGCCTGTCGCCATCCACGCCGAGTGTCTTGAAGGAGGTAGCCGCCGGCTTGAAGGTGACGGCCAGGGATGCCTCCGCCATGCCGTAGCACGGCGTGAACGAGGACGCCCGGAATCCCCAGCGCCCGAAGCGCTCGCTGAACCGCCGCTGCGCTTCGGCGCTGACCGCCTCGGCGCCGTTGAGGCAGATGTTCCACGAGGACAGGTCCACGCCGTCGAGCTCGTCATCGCGGATGCGCTTGAGGCACAGCCCGAAAGCGAAACTCGGCGCGGCGGTGATGGTGCCCCGGTGCCGCGACACGGCTCGCAGCCAGGCCCCGGGCACCGCGACGAACAGCTCGGGTGGCAACAGGACCAGCTTCCCCGGAACGTAGAACGCGCTCAGCAGGTTTCCGATGAGGCCCATGTCGTGATAGAGGGGCAGCCAGGTGACGCCAACCGGATACGGGGCGCCGTCCGTGGTGATGTACTGCTCGAGGCTCGCCAGGTTGGACAGCAGGTTCGCGTGGGTCAGCGCCACCGGTTTGGGGTCGTTCGTGGTGCCCGACGAGAACTGGATGACCGCGACGTCGTCAGAACGGACTTCGACGGCCCCCGCTGCCGGGCCCGTCAGACTGGCCGCCGTGACGCATCCCAGCGGCGGGGCCGCGTTGGCGACCGACACACCGAGGAAACGCCGGATGCGCTCGTCGGTGACGACCATGGCGGCGTCCACCGCGCTGAGCATGGCAGTCGTCCTACGGTGGTACTCGTCGAGCTTGCCCAACCGCAGGGGTGGATAGAGCGGGACGGGAATCGCGCCGGCGCACAGCACGCCGAAGAAGCATTGCACGAATTCCGGCGAGGTCGGCAGCACCAGCGCGACGCGGTCGCCCTTACGAATTCCGCGGCGGATCAGGTCACCCGCCACCGCCAGCGCCTGCTCGCGGATCCGGGCGAAAGGCACGTCGTGGTCTTGCTCTTTCTTGTCCACGAAAACCAGTCCGAGGTCGGAGTGGGCCGCCGCATCGAGCATTTCGATCAGCGAGGCGTGCTTGGGACGGATCGCCGGCGCCCCCTTCACGGCAGCTCTCCCATGCGACCGACGACCAAGTTGGCCAAGTCGCCGACTGTGCTGAGATCGTCGGCGTCTTCCTCTTGCAATTCGATGTCGTAGTGCGCCTCGATCTTGAAGACGATCGACATGAACTTGAGGGAATCGAGGCCGATGTCGGCGAGGTTCGACTCCGCCGTCGGAGCGGCTTCATCGGCTTCCTTCTTGACGAAGTCGATGATCTCCTGCGTGATGATCTCGAGAATTTCGGAATCTTGTGCTGAGACGGTCATGCCCAGAAGTCTTGTCGGAGCGACCTCAAAAAGCGTCCCCGCCAACACGACTCGTCTTTTCTGGTTAGCACCAATCCTCAAATCAGCCGTCGCGGGGCCAAAGAAGTTGTGGTGCAACGTGCTAGATCGCGTGTGGCAAGCGTGCCAGCACCAATCCTTGATTACCGGCAGTGCGACTGACCGGATTCCGGCCAGCTGGAAGACAGCCGGCCGGCGCGCTTTCAGGAAGCTTTGAGGCCGTACTTCGGGCCGAGCGTGGTGACGGCATTTTTGAGCTGTTCGCCGAGTTCGTCGAGGCGGTCCGCTTGTGAGGCGTCGACGGCCGCGCTGACCGCCGCGATCAGACTGCCGTCCGGGGCGAGCAGCGGCGTGGCCACCGCGTAGGCGTCCGCGAGGGTGCCTCCGCGATTGAAGGCCAGGCGGCGAGCGCGGATGTCGGGGAGTTCGGCGAGAAATTGCTGCACTTCACCCGCCTGTTCCGGCGCGGCGAGGTCGAGCAGCCGGTACATCTCATCGTCAGAGACGTTGGCGAGCAGCGTCTTTCCGGCGGCGCTGGTGTACAGCGGACGGCGGGCATGGATTCGTGCGACGAACCTCAGACTCGGTGATTCCTCCCCCACCAGGTCGGTGAAAATGATGGCGTCTCCGACCCGTACCCCGACGAGGACGGTACAGCCGAGCGTTTCGCCCAGCTCGGCGACGAATTGGTGATCGAGCGCGAGCGCGGCCAGCTTGTTCGCGCGAGCGGCGAGAATGAACGGCCCCGGCCCGAGGTGGAACCGGCGTTCCCGCTCGACGAGGTAACCGCACGCGAGCAGCCCGTTCGTCAGCTCTTGCACGGAGCTCTTCGCGGCCTCCAGAGCGGTCGCCAGCTCAGCCAGCGTCAAGCCGCGCGGGCTCAGGGAGACGGCCTCGAGGATCTGGACCACGCGGTCGACCGTGCGATGCGGGCGGGCAGGCATGCGGCTGACGGTAGCAAGCCCGTGCCGCGAATCGAGATCAGGACATCGTCTTCCTGCCTGTGCACACGGATGTCTGGCTCCCAGACTGCACCCGCTCGCAGACCGCCCAAAACTTTTCCCGGGGGACTTGCATTGCGACGGCAGTCACAGTACTTTATACGCATATCCGGTTTGTTGTACGTAAATACGTACTCATGAGAAAGGCCCCACGATGACCGCACCGACCCGTCCCGGAATGATTCGGACCGCCAACGGCGTCCCCCTTCCCCTCGTCGCCATGCCCCAGAACGAGCTT
This sequence comes from Mycobacterium sp. IEC1808, assembly GCF_002101935.1. NCBI lineage: Bacteria > Bacillati > Actinomycetota > Actinomycetes > Mycobacteriales > Mycobacteriaceae > Mycobacterium > Mycobacterium sp. IEC1808. The sequence goes on from NZ_LQPV01000025.1 coordinate 89,206, forward strand.
CTCACCGTCAACGTCGACCAGATCCCCCTGCTCAAGGACGCCATGGGCCCCGGCATCCACATCCAGCCCCTGCGCCTCGACCCGGAGAAGGGTCAGGTGGTCCTGATGGCGGTCATGGCGCCGGGCTGCAAACTGCCCGTGCACTACCACACCGGCACGGCCGAGGTGTACACGTTCTCGGGCCGCTGGGAGTACGCCGAGTACCCGGACCAGCCGCAGGTTGCCGGCTCCTACCTGTACGAGCCGGGTGGCTCGGTGCACACCTTCTACTGCCCCGAGGACAACACCGAGGACACGGTCGTCCTGCTATGGATGGAGGGCGCGCAGATCGGCTTCAACGACGACGGCACGTTGGCGCACATCAACGACGCGACGTCGATCCAACATGTGACGGAAACCGTTGCGGAGGCACAGGGTGTCGGACCGGTCGGCTACATCCACGGCGGCGAGGCCGGCGTCGTCGGGTCCTGATCAGAAGAAAGGCAATTCGCTCATGTCACCGGCGTTTGACGGCGTCCGGGTCCTCGAACTCGGCCACGTCTACAACGGCCCGTATTGCGGGCTCCTCCTCGCCCAACTGGGTGCCGAGGTCATCAAGATCGAGCCGCCCGGCGGTGAGGCACTGCGCTTCCGTTCCCACCAGCGCGCCGAGTCACACGAGTTCGTGATGCTCAACTCGAACAAGCGCAGCGTGGTCCTGGACCTGAAGTCCCCGGCGGGCCGCCAGGCGCTGCTCGATCTGGTGGAGACCGCCGATGTGCTGATCGAGAACTACGCGCCGGGCACGATGGAGCGGCTCGCCCTGGCCCCGGAGTTACTGATGCGCCACAACCCCCGGCTGATCGTCGCCTCGGGCAAGGGTTATGGGTCCACCGGTCCGTACGCGCACATGTCCGCCATGGACATCACCGTCCAGGCGATGTCCGGCAGCGCGTCCGCCACCGGTGACCCTGACGGGCCACCGACCAAGGCGGGCGCGGCGTTCGTGGACTTCTCCGGTGGCGTCCATCTGTTCGGCGCCGTCGCGGCGGCGCTATTCCAGCGCGAGCGGACCGGACGCGGGCAGATCGTCGAGGTCTCGATGCACGACACCATCTACCCGATGCTGGCGTCCAGCCTCGGCGGCCTGCACAACGATCCCGAGCGCCGGCTGCCCGAGCGCACCGGCAACCGCCACTCGGGAATGGCCGTCGCGCCGTACAACATCTATCCCGCGAGCGACGGATGGCTGGCGATCATCTGCATCTCCGAGCGGCACTGGCACGGCGTGGCAACGGCATTGGGTCGCCCAGAGCTGGTCGACGACGCGCGGTTCCGCACCGAGAAGGACCGGGTCACCAACATCGACGCGGTCGACGACGAGGTGTCTTCAGTCACCAAGGCGCGGACTCGCGCCGAACTCGTCCGCGACCTACAGGCCGCCGGGGTGCCCTGCGCACCGGTCAAGTCGGTCCGCGAGGTCGACACCGACGAGCACCTGATTGAACGCGGCATGATCACCTACGTCGACCACCCGAACCGGGGTCGCGTGCCGGTCCCGGGATGCCCTCTGCGGCTGAGCGATTCACCGGTCGGACCGTTGCGCGCCGCACCGCTGCTCGGCGAGTCGACCGAGGACGTCGTCGCCGAACTGGCAGAGGGGACCAGCCGTGTCCGCTCCGCTTGAGTCAGGCACCCCGTTGGCGACGTACTACGCCCAGACGGCGCCACGAGTGGGAGAAACCCTGTCCCGGCGCGCCATCGGCACGCTGGACGCGGTGGCGATCGGGCGCTACGCGATGACGATCGGGGCGGCGGACCCCAGCCACTACGAGGCCGAGGCCGCCCGGTCGGCCGGCTATCCCGACGTCGTCGCGCCGCCCAACATGCTCGCCGCGATCGTGGAGTGGGGCATCGGCACTCCCGAGGCCCGGCTGTTGCCGGACGGGACGCCGCAGGACGGCGACATGCCCCTCGGGGAGGCCGAGCTCGGGCTCCGGGTGATGGGCGCCGGTGAGCAGATGGAGTTGGTCAACCCCGTCACCGCCGGCACGGAGCTGGTCCTCGAGACGACACTCGAGTCGGTCGTCCCGAAGCAAACCCGTTCGGGCCCATGCATTTTCGTCACCACCTTGAACACCTTCAGCGCCGCCGACGGCACGGTGCTCAACCGCAACCGTCGGACGGTGGCGCTGCGCAACCCCTTGGAGTCGTGATGTCGGTCGCCTACGAAGTCGCGGACGTACTCGAACCGCTCAAGCACACCGCCACCCCGCTGCAGTTGTTCCGCTACAGCGCGGTGACCTGGAACCCACACCGCATCCACTTCGACGAGCCCTACGCCCGCGAGGAGGACCACCAAGGCATCGCCTTGCACTCCCACCTGCGGGCGGCGCTGGCCCTGCGGTGTGTCACCGAAGGCCTCGGCCCCGACTGGCGGGTCGCGAAGTTCACCTACCGCCTGCGCAAGCCGGTGTACGCGCCGGCCGACCTGGCCTACACCGCGCGGGTGACCGCAACGGAAGGGGACGCGATGACCCTCGAGGTCACCGAGCAGCACCCGTCGGGCACGGCGGGCTTCGAAGGGACGGTCCGGGTTACCAGATCCGTTGCGGGAGGGAAGAAATGAGCGCGACGCAAGAGCAGCATCCGGTCCGAATCGGCAACTGCTCCGGGTTCTACGGCGACCGGGCCTCGGCGATGGCCGACATGGCCCGGGCCGGCGGCGTCGACGTCATCACCGGCGACTACCTGGCCGAGGTCACCATGCTGATCCTCGGCAAGGCACGCGCCAAGGACAGCACAAAGGGCTATGCGGGCACCTTCCTGACGCAACTGGACGCGGCGCTCGAGCACCTCGTCGCCAACGACATCCGGCTCGTCGTCAACGCGGGCGGGCTCAACCCCGGCGGGCTGGTCGCGGCCACCCGCGACCTGGTCGCCCGCCGCGGATACGACCTGTGTGTCTCCCACGTCGGGGGCGACGACGTCTCCGGCCGTCTCGACGCGCTGCTCGCCGACGGCCATGCGCTGCAACACCTGACGAGCGGCGCGCCGCTGTCGTCGTGGCCGCATGAGCCGCTGACGGCCAACGCCTACCTGGGCGCGTTCGGCATCGCGCGGGCACTGGAGCACGGAGCGCACATCGTCATCACCGGGCGGGTCGCCGACGCGTCACTGGTCGTGGGCGCCGCCGCCTGGTGGTGGGGCTGGGGCCAGGACGACTACGACGCGCTGGCCGGCGCGGTCGCCGCGGGGCACGTCATCGAGTGCGGCGCGCAGGCGACCGGCGGCAACTTCTCGGGGTTCCGTTTGATCGCCGACCTGCGGCAGCCGGGATTCCCGATCGCCGAGGTCGACGCCGACGGCTCGTCGGTCATCACCAAGGACCCGGGCACCGGCGGCGCCGTCACGAAAGACACCGTCACCGCCCAGTTGCTCTATGAGATCGGCGATCCCGCCTACCTGAATCCCGACGTGGTCGCGCACCTGGACACCGCCGAACTGACCGACCTCGGTAATGACCGGGTGCGAATCGCCGGCGTGCGGGGCTCGGCGCCGCCGGCGACGACCAAGGTCGCCATCACTGGAATCGGCGGCTGGCAGAACAGCGTCGTCTTCGCGCTCACGGGCATCGACCTCGATGCGAAAGCCGATCTCGTCGAACGCTCCGTGCGCGACTACGCCCAGGCCGTCGGCGGGCTCGACGCGGTGGCCGTCGACCGCATCGGGCAGGCCGCGCCGGACCCCGAGCGCCAGAACGCCGGGACCGAGCTGCTGCGGGTCGCCGTGCAGGGCACCAAAGAGGCCGCGGGACGCGGCTTCTCGTCCTGGATGGTGGAACTGGCCCTGTCCAGCTACCCCGGGCTGTACTCCCTTGGTCCGCCGCAACCCGGATCCGCGTTCGGCGTCTACTGGCCCGCGCTGCTCGACCAGGATGCGCTGAACCACCTCGTCCATCATTTCGACGGAACAACCGAGGTAATCGCACCGGGCAACCCGCATGGCACCGCGCCGCGGGCGCCGCAGCACGCGCCGGCGCGATCCGCGGAATCGCCGTCCGGTGACGAACTCGTCGTCGCCACGCTCGGCGAGATCGTGCACGCCCGCTCCGGCGACAAGGGCGGGGACGCCAATCTTGGTGTGTGGGTGCGCGATCCACGCGCGTGGGAGTGGCTGGAATCGTCCCTCACCGTGGATGAGCTGCGACGCCTCCTTCCCGAGACCCAGGGGCTGGCGATCTCACGGTACGAATTGCCCAAACTCGGCGCCGTCAACTTCCTCGTCCAGGGACTGCTGGGCACCGGCGCCACGTCCACCCTGCGGCTCGACGCGCAGGCCAAGGCCCTCGGCGAGTGGCTGAGAGCGCGCAGCGCCAAAGTGCCGAAATCCATTATTGGTCAGGAGCATTCGTGAGCCGGTCCGACGAAAGCACTATCGACGTCGTCCGCAAGGCCACCAGGGCGGTGGCCCGGTCCTTCGACTACGACTACTGGCGCCGCAAAGACCGGCTGGGCGAATACCCGTGGGAGTTCGTCAGGGCTTTCGCCGAGGGCGGCTGGCTGGGCGCCCTCATCCCCGAGGAGTACGGCGGTCTGGGCCTCGGGATCGCGGAGTCGGGCGTGATGATGCAGGAGATCGCGGCGTCGGGCGCCGGGGCCAGTGGGGCCTCCGCGGTGCACTTCTACCTTTTCCCGCCGGCGCCCATCATCCGGCACGGCTCGGAAGAGATGAAGCGGGCATTTCTGCCGAAGCTCGCCCGCGGAGAGCTCCTGATGGCCTTCGGCGTCACCGAGCCGACCGCCGGTGTCGACACCTCGCGCATCCGCACCCGCGCGGAAAAGGTCCACCGCGGATGGATCGTCAACGGCCAGAAGGTGTGGATCAGCAACGCGCAAAACGCCGACAAGATCCTGCTGCTGGCCCGGACCGCCCCCCGCAACGACGAGAAGCCGCTGGACGGGATGACGCTGTTCTTCACCGATCTCGACCGCGAGCGGATCACCGTCCGTGAGATCGAGAAGCTGGGCCGCTCGGCGATCGACTCCAACGAGCTCTTCATCGAGAACCTCGAGGTCCGCGACGACGAGGTGGTCGGCGAGGTGGGCCGCGGCTTTCGGTATCTGGTCGACGGGCTCAACTCCGAGCGGATCGTCGTGGGGCTGGAGGGCGTGGGCGTCGGTCAGGCGGCGCTGGAGCTTGCCACGAAGTACGCCAAAGAGCGGGTGGTCTTCGACCGGCCCATCGGGCAGAACCAAGCGGTGGCGCACCCCCTGGCGGATTCCTGGATCCGGCTGGAGGCCGCGCGATTGACCGCGATGCACGCGGCGACGCTCTACGACGACCACCGAGACTGCGGAGTCGAGGCCGCCGCCGCCAAGTATCTGGGCGCCGAGGCCGGCTTCGACGCCTGCGACCGCGCCATGTCCACCCTCGGCGGCTACGCGTACGCGAAGGAATACCACGTGGAGCGGCTGTGGCGGGAGGCGCGGCTGCTGCGCAACGCGCCCTTCTCCCAGGAGATGGTGCTCAACTACGTCTCGGCCCAGGCGCTGAAGCTACCGCGCGCCTACTGATCCGCTGGCTCCCAAGGAAGGTCCAAGTGCAATGCCCAAAATGCGTGTCGGAGTGATGGACACAGCCCTCGTGTCGCGACCGGCGGCGGATTCGCTTACCCGCGCCAACTACCTGGCCGCGGTCGCCAACAGGGTCGACTCCTTCTGGGTGCCCGACCACCTGAACGCGTTGTTCCCGCGATCGATCTGGGCGCCGAAGTACTGCGGTGCGGCACGGCTCGTCCCGCGGGCGGACGCGTCGATGGAGCCGTGGACCATGCTCGGGCACCTGGCCGCGCGAAACCGGCTGGGCCGCTTACGCCTTGGGGTGAGCGTCACCGACACCGGGCGCCGCAATCCCGCGGTCACCGCCCAGGCCGCCGCGACGCTGCACCTGCTCACCCGCGGGCGCGCGATTCTGGGCATCGGCACCGGCGAGCGGGAAGGCAACGAGCCGTACGGGGTGGATTGGTCGAAACCCGTCGCACGTTTCGAGGAGGCACTGGCCACCATCCGAGCGTTGTGGAACTCGAATGGCGAACTGGTGAAACGGGATTCGCCGTTCTTTCCGTTGCGCGACGCGGTCTTCGACCTCCCGCCGTATCGCGGGAAATGGCCGGAGATCTGGATCGCCGCTCATGGCCCGCGGATGCTGCGGGCCACCGGGCGATACGGCGACGCCTGGTTCCCCGCTTTTCCGCACCGCCCGCAGGACTACGGGCAGCGCCTCGAGATCGTGCGGGCCGCGGCCTCCGACGCCGGACGGGACCCGATGGCCATCCTTCCCGCGGTGGAGTTCTTGGTCGTGACCGGTCCCAGCCGCGCCGCCGTCGACGACGCGCTGGGTTCACCGGTGCTGAAGGCGTTGTCGCTGACGGCCTCCGACGAGGTGTTTGTCCGCCACGGCGCCAGCCACCCGCTGGGACAGGGGTTTTCGGGTTCTCAGGATCTCGTGCCGCACGCCTTCGACGCGGAGACGGCGCTGTCCCACGCGCGCGAGGTGCCACCGCCCGTCATGCGTGAGGTCTTCCTGAGCGGGACTCCCGACGAAGTGATCGATCAGGCCGCGCAGTGGCGCGATCGAGGGGCGCGCTACGTCGTCGTGGCAGACGTCAGCTCGCTGCAGCGCAGCCTCCGCGGCGGGTTGGCCGCGATGCCGTCATTTGCCAAGGTCTTGCGCGGCCTCAGGAAGCTGTAGCGGCACATTCCGCGGCCTGCCGGGCCCCATCGGCCTCCGCCGTGCCGGGATGAGACACCATCACGTAACCGGCGTAGCCCCACATCATCGGTATCGCGGCCAGAACGCCATAGAACACTGTCATGACGTCACCTCCCTGGATTGCAAGGGCGTCAACACTTCGTTGATGTCTCAAGCCTTGCGCCGCCGCACCCCGATGTCGCCGTTGCTGGCACCCATCCCGGGGCCCCACCAGTGGGGATCTTCGCCTACTGGCTAGCGGGCATGGCCGTCCCCGCGCCAAGCTCCGAAGCAAACGAGCCGCCGAGGCAGCGATCGGATCGCCGGATCATGCCGGCGGCGACGGCGGCGGCCGCGCCGCACACCAGGCCCAGATTGGCGAGCAGGGCCACGCTCAGCAAGATGGCCAGCGGAATGGCGGCCGGGGTGCGGGGGTCCGCCTCCCGAAACAGGATGACCGAGATGGTCTCCGCGGCCAGCAGGATTTCGACGACGATGAAGGCCGCGGCCGGCACGATCGCGGGCCTAACGGCGCCCACCGGCTGGCCGGTTCCGGCGGCCGCCGGCCTCGACGCGGTGATCGACACGTCCTTCATCCCTTCACTCGCGCGGCGGGGCCGCGACGCTGTGCCGAGTCTGACGCGGCGGCCGATCGATCCGCATTGCCGCTAGCCGCCGCGTGGCCTTCCCGCTGGCGGGACCCCGGCTCGCTGGGCGCGAAAGTAGACAACCGGAGCTGTCGCAGTCGCCATAGCCAAAGTCATTGCGGCGCAGCCCGATCTGTTTCGGGTTCCGGCTAACCAGTAAGGCCCCGCCCCTGCGGGCCCGCATCGCAGACTGCGGCTGGCAATGAAGACGCGCGAGCCGCCGACCGCCATCGTCAACGTGATACGCGAGACGAAGGAGGTGCGACATGGTGCAAACGCAGCCGACGATGAGGCGGCCGAGCAGGTTCGGCGGGGCCGGCACCACCCTTCGGGCCGTGGCACGCGCCGCGGCGGTACACGCTCGCGAGGCCGCGCTGATGCTGTCGGTGCCCGCGACCGCGCCGGTGCGCCTGATCCGCGGTGACGACGGATCCGCCGAAACCGTGTCGCCGCGGGCGCGGTCATGCGCCGCGGGCGCGCCTCCGGTGTTGCTCGTCCACGGGTTCGGGGGCGCCAAGTCCAGCTGGTCCGCGGTCGCCGAGGCCCTGGGCGCAAAGGGCCTGAGCGTCGACACCATGTCCTACCCCCCGGTCGGAAACACCGTGGAGCAGCTCGCCGACAAGCTGGTCGCCCACGTGGAGCAGATGTTGTCGCGCAGCGGCGCGGACAAGGTGCATCTGGTTGGCCACAGCCTGGGCGGAGTGGTTGTCGCACAAGCGATTTGCGACCCCCGGTTGAAGGGACGGGTCGAAACGGTGATCACGCTGGGCTCTCCCTTCGGTGGTTCGCCATGGGCCGACATGCTCCCGGTCGTCGATATGGTCCGCGCGCTGCGGGCGGGGTCACCCGTGCTGGCCCGCCTCGCCGCCACCCCACTGCCCGACGGGGTGCGCTGGCTGTCGGTGACGGCGGACCTCGACATCGTCGTGCCGGGCCTGCGGTCCGCGCCGCCGCACCCCCAAGCCGAACACGTCACGGTCAGCGGCGTCGGCCATCTCGGCATGCTCGGCAGCCGTCGGGTCATCCGGCACATCACCGCCGCCCTGTGCGCGGACGGCCCTGCCACCGGCGCCGAACGCGTCCTGCGGAACGCCTCCTGACCGTCACCCCGTCGTCCGTCGATTCCGTTGCGAGGAAAGATGAGTCAGCCACACATCGACCCCGACGCCGACCCGAGCCGGCGTGCATGGTTGGCGTGCCCGAACTGCGACCACGGCGCCGGCTGCGCCGACTGCCAAAGCGGGCGCAACTGCGCCACCCACTGGCAGTATCTCCTGAAAAACGCGGCGTCGCGGGTGTTCCTGCAATGCCCGACCTGCCTTTGCACCTGGACGGTCGACACCGCGGAGCGTAACCGGCGGACCCGTGCCCGGCCGGGTGTCGATGGGGTCGTCGTCGCCGAGGTGTGGCTCGGCACCTTCCCGCGCGACATCGTGACGAGCCCCAGCGGTGAGCTCGTCTATGTGATGACCGTCGATTCGGTAAAGGCGGTCGACCGCCAGCACCGCGTCATCGCCACGGTTCCGATCGGTGCGGACGAACCGAAGCGAATGATGATGAGTTCGGACGGCAGCCGGATCTACGTCACCTCATACGACGGCGCGCTGTCGATCATCGATCCCGTCGGCATGACCTCGAAAATCGTTGCCAAGCCGCGCAGTACGGCGGCGGTCGTCAGCCCGGACGGCAACTACGTCTACCTGGCCCATAGCCACGCACGTCGTGACGGCGGCAGCGCCTGGGTGTCGGCCATCCGCGCCGACGGCGTCGCCGTGGCTTTCGCCGCAATCGACGGGTTCATCACCGGGATGGCCGTGAGCCCCAACGGTCGCCGCTTGTATGTCGCGTCCAGCCCCTACGGCGAGGAGGCCCGTGGCGGCACCATCGCGGTGCTCGACACCGCCAGCTATCAGGCCGTCGACGTCATCGCGGTTGACGAGGCGCCGGAGTCCATCACGGTGGACGCCGACGGCATCCTGTACGTGACCCACTTCCACATCAACTCGGTCTCCGTGGTCGATCCGGGCACCCGATGCGCCATCTCGATAACCCTCGACGACGCCCCGATGGAGGTCGTGGCCCGGCCCGACACCGAATTCGCCTATACCGCCAACGCGCACTCGGTGACGGTGATCGACACCACAACGTCGGCCACGAACAACGTCATGGCGGGTAAGCTGCCGCGGCGGCTCTGCATCAGCCCCGACGGCCAACGGTTGTACGCGGCCGATTTCGCCGACGGCAGCGTGTGGGCCCTGGACACCTCGAACAACTCCGTCGTGGCAACGGTCACGGTCTGCGCCCACCCGGCGGCGGTGAGTCTCAGCGCCGATGGGGAGCTGCTCTACGTGACGGACGACCGTGCCGGGACGCTCACGGTGGTCGCGACGGCCCTGCTCACCCCCAATGCGCGGGACGGGATGTGACGGGCGCAACGCCGGGAATTCCGGCCTGCACCCATTGCGTTTGCAGGTTAGCGCTGACGACGAGGGGCGCCGGGTCGCGGATGCTTTGACAGAGCGAACCATCAACTCCGGAAGGCGAGTTATGAGACTGAGTGCGGCCAAGGCTTTGCTAGGCGTTGGCGCGGTGTTGATCTCCGCGATGCTGATGGCGCCCGCGGTGTCGACCGCCGACCCGGGCGGCGCTCACACGGGGCGGGCGGAATCGTGCCCCGACATCCAGGTGGTGTTCGCCCGCGGCACCAACGAACCGCCGGGCCCGGGACGCGTCGGCCAGGCATTCGTCGAATCGCTGCGCCCCCTGGTCAACGGCAAGTCCGTGGCGCTGTATGCCGTCGACTACCCCGCCTCCTATGACTTCTTCCGCGCGGTCGACGGCGCCAACGACGCCAGGCGTTTCGTTCAGAGCACCGTCGCGTCGTGCCCGCAAGCCAAGCTGGTGCTGGGCGGCTACTCGCAGGGCGCGGCAGTTGTCGACCTGATCACCGTGCCCGGGCAGGCCACATTCGGGTACGGGGACCCCCTGCCGGCCGACGTCGCCGACCATGTCGCCGCCGTCGCCGTCTTCGGAAACCCGTCCAACCGCGTCGGGGGCCCGCTCACCGCGCTGAGCCCGCTGTTCGGCTCCAAGGCGATCGACCTGTGCAACGGCGCGGACCCGGTGTGCTCGCCGGGCAATGACGCGTCGGCGCACCGCGTCTACGTGGAGTCCGGCTTGGCCACGCAGGCGGCGCAATTCGTCGCCGCGCGGCTGGCGGGCGGCTAGCCCGGCCTCAGCCGACCTTGATCGGCACCGTCACCGATTCGATCGTGGTGTTAGCCGACGTCTCCCTCAGGAGATGAGGCGGGCGACGAACATGGGGTGCACGAGCAGCGCGACACCAAGCACGATCAGCGTCGCCGCCGTCAGGCGGCCTAGCTGATCGCCGAACGGCGCGACCTTTTCCAGCCAGATGACAACCGACAGCGCCAGCATCCAGCCGAGTTGCATTGTGCCGAAGGCGATCAGCAGCACCATCAGCATCCAACAGGAACCGAGACAGTAGATGCCGTAGCGCCCCCCGGCAAGAATGGCCGCCGCACGACCGTTGGCGTGTTCGCGAGAGCCTCCGGACGAGAGCATCGGGCGACGGCAGTGATGCAGGCATACCGTCTTGAACCGCGTGAGCTGGTGCAGCCCGGCGACCACCGCGACCGCGCCCGCGGCACGACCCCCCCACGGGCAGCTGTGCATGATCGGGTTCAGGCGGTTCGATACCACGAACGCCGGGATCCCCACCGCGCTCCACACAGCGAGGTAGCCCACGACGAAGAGGACCGCCGCAACGGCGCTGCCGGCGGCGGTCCGGACATAGCGGCCGACAACGGGCAACACCGCGGGAAGCATCATCGCCGCCATCATCGCCACCCAGGCGACGAGGAATGCGGCCAGCGGCGTCGTGGATTCGCCGTCCATCGGCATCGGGTCACCGCGCATGCCCGCGGCACTGACCATGGACCACCACCAGCCCAGGCCGGCCAAGCCCAGCAGTAAAGCCGGCAACCAGATCTCCGTCCGCGACCACCCACGTCCCTGGCCGTTTTCCACGTACGCCACTCCCTTCGATCGAGGCTGACAATGCGAATCCGCCCTCAAGCTACCCCATCCCGGGTGGGGTGGGGTATGCTGGGCCGCGACCGGTGTTGGCAAGAGTTCTGGGGTAGTTATGGACGACGAATTAACGGCCAAAAAGCATGCGGCGCTCAACCGGCTCAAGACGGTTCGGGGCCACCTCGACGGGATCATTCGGATGCTGGAGTCCGACGCGTATTGCGTGGACGTGATGAAGCAGATCTCGGCGGTGCAGTCCTCGCTGGAGCGGGCGAACCGGGTGATGTTGCACAACCACCTGGAGACGTGTTTTTCATCGGCGGTGCTCGATGGCCGTGGCCAAGCCGCAATTGAGGAATTGATCGACGCCGTCAAGTTCACTCCGGCGCTGACCGGCCCGCAGGCCGCGCTGGCCGGCGCGGCGGTCGGCGAACCCGCCGACAAAGAACCGGCGGCGGCAGGCAGCCGAGGGTAACGACCGCCAGATTTTGCGAGCGATCGGCTACGACACGCCCGGCAGTAGCGGGCAAACAAAAACGAGAGGGAGCGTTGAAGATGTTGGCGTTGCACGGATTTATGGCCAAGGCGGTGCCCACCGTGGTGACCGGAGCGGTGGGCGTTGCGGCGTATGAGGTCGTGCGCAAGGGGGCGGCCAAAGTCCCGCTGCGCGCGGCGACCGTCACCCTCACCGCGTGGGGCATGCGCGTTGCCCGCGAGGCCGAGCGCAAGGCCGGCGAGAGCGCTGAGCGGGCCCGGCTTACCGCTGCCGACGTGGTGGCCGAGGCCAAAGAGCGCATCGGCGACGACGTTGCTCCCGTGGCTTCGGCCTCAGGCAACTCAGATGATCACTGACACGGTCCCCGAGGGCGATGTCGCGCTGAAAGTCGTTTCCGACGCGTCCGGACGGATGCGCGTGCAGGCCAGCGGGTTTCGATTCGACGCGGTTCGGGCTGTCGCGATCGAGGACCGGGTGGCCCAGGTGGCCGGCGTGCGCGCGGTGTATGCCTACCCGCGCACGGAGTCGGTCGTGGTCTTGTATTCGCCCGAAACCCACGACACCGCAGCTGTTTTGACGGCAATCACCGAAGCCCAACAGGTTCCCGCCGAATCGGTCCCCGAGCGGGCGCCGCACTCGGCCGGCGTCCGCGGCACGGGCGCGCCGCAGAGATTCCGTGACACGATCCGGCGCCTGCTCGGTCGCGCGCCGGCCGCCGACGAGCCGGCCAAGGCCGGCGGCGGCTGCCACTCGGGGCAGAGCGCCTGCGGGCAGGTGGCGCCGCGCGAGGACAATCGGCGCCAGCGCCGGACCTGGCTGCGGCGCCTGTGGTTGGCCATGCCGTTGGGGCTACTGGCGTCGGGCCTGACAATGTTTTTTGGCGCCTATCCGTGGGCGGGGTGGCTCGCGTTCGGCGCGACGGCACCCGTGCAATTCGTGGCCGGGTGGCCCTTCCTCAAGGGCGCGGTGCAACAGGCGCGGGCGTTGACCGCCAACATGGACACGCTGATCACACTGGGCACGCTGACCGCGTTTTTCTACTCCACCTATGAGTTAATCGCCGGTGGACCACTGTTTTTCGACACCGCCGCGCTGATCATCGCCTTCGTGGTGCTAGGTCGCTATTTCGAGGTCAGGGCCACGGGCAAGGCGTCCGAGGCGATCAGCAAGCTGCTGGAGCTGGGCGCCAAGGAAGCCTGCCTACTGGTGGACGGCCAGGAGCTGCTCGTCCCGGTTGAACAGGTGCAAGTCGGAGACCTGGTGCGGGTGCGGCCTGGCGAGAAGATCCCGGTGGACGGCCAGGTTGTCGACGGACGCGCCGCCGTCGATGAGTCGATGCTGACCGGCGAGTCGGTCCCGGTCGAGAAATCGCTGGGTGACCACGTCGCGGGCGCGACGGTCAACATCGACGGCGTGCTGACCTTGCGCGCCACCGCCGTAGGCGCCGACACCGCGCTGGCCCAAATCGTTCGGCTGGTCGAGCAGGCGCAGGGCGGCAAAGCCCCCGTGCAGCGCCTGGCCGACCGGGTCTCGGCGGTGTTCGTGCCCGCCGTCGTCGGGGTTGCCGTCGCGACGTTCGCCGGGTGGACGCTGCTCGCTGCCAACCCGGTCGCCGGCATGACCGCCGCGATCGCGGTGCTGATCATCGCGTGCCCGTGTGCGCTGGGCCTGGCCACCCCCACGGCGATCACGGTCGGCACCGGCCGCGGCGCGGACCTGGGGATCCTGGTCAAAGGCGGCGAGGTGCTGGAGGCATCCAAGAAGATCGACACCGTGGTGTTCGACAAGACCGGCACCCTCACCCGCGCCCAAATGCGGCTCACCGATGTGATTCCCGGCATCCGGCGGCAGCCGAATACGGTGCTGCGGCTCGCCGCCGCGGTCGAGTCGGGCTCCGAACACCCCATCGGTGCCGCGATCGTCGCCGGTGCCCGCGAGCGAGAGTTGCAGATACCGGACGCCACGTCGTTCGTCAATCTCGCCGGGCACGGAGTGCGGGCCGACATCGACGGCCATCCCGTAGTCGTCGGACGGCGCAAGCTCATCGAGGAACATGGTCTGGACCTGCCCGACCAGCTTGGCGCGGCGGCCACGGAGCTCGAAGAGCTTGGCCGCACAGCGGTATTCGTCGGCCGCGACGGCCAGGTCATCGGAGTACTCGCGGTCGCCGACACGGTCAAAGACGACGCGGCCGACGTCGTGGCGGCGCTGCACGCCATGGGGGTGCAGGTCGCGATGATCACCGGCGACAACGCCCGCACGGCCGCCGCGATCGCCCAGCAGGTCGGGATCGACCAGGTGCTCGCCGAGGTGTTACCCGAAGACAAGGTGGCGGCGATTCGAAAGCTGCAGGACGACGGCCGCATGGTCGCCATGGTTGGCGACGGTGTCAACGACGCGCCGGCGCTGGTGCAGGCCGATCTCGGCATCGCGATCGGCACCGGTACCGACGTGGCCATCGAGGCAGCTGACATCACGCTGATGTCCGGTCGGCTCGACGGGGTCGTGCAGGCTATCGAACTCTCGAGGCATACCCTGCGCACCATCTACCAGAACCTCGGCTGGGCGTTCGGCTACAACACCGCCGCGATCCCCCTCGCCGCGCTGGGCCTGCTCAATCCCGTCATCGCCGGCGCCGCGATGGGGTTCTCGTCGGTCAGCGTGGTGACCAACTCGTTGCGGCTACGCCGCTTCGGCCGCGACCCCAGACCGCACGGAAACCGGCAGCAAGGGCAGAAAGCGATATCAAAGGCGACGGATTTGATTGCCGTAGAAGGTAATAGCGCAACTATGGGGTTGGGCGCCAACCAGATTCACGCAGGGACATGATGCGCTGAGCGGGAGGTCGTCACATGGCTAAATTCACTCGGCGGGCCGCGCTCGCCACACTCGGTGCGGGCGCGGTCTTGGGTGCCGGTTACGCGCTTCGCGGTACCCTCGGCCTGCCCGCGCTGCGCATCCGCCTGACCGATGGCGGCATGATGGGAGCGAGTCCGGCGGACATGAGCCTCTATATGGACATGTTCAACCGGCACACCGAGATCACCCGCACGGTCGAGGAGATTCCCGGCGGCGTGCGCACCACGACCCAGTCGGGCGCTCCCGATCTGGCCGCTCAACTCCACGCGCACGTGTCAAGCATGTATTCCCACCTTGACCAGGGCTCCGAAGTCATGTGCATGAGCCAAAGCCTGCCAACGCTATTCCGCAACGCCGGCTCGTACCGGCGCCAATTGACCCTCACACCAACAGGTGTCATCGCCGAGGAAACCTCCGACGATCCCGCGATCACCGACTCCATCCGCGCCCATGCCCGCGAAGTCACCGGGTTCGTGCGCGACGGAATGCCCGCAATGATGCAAGGCATGATGGGACCAGGCGGCATGATGGGGCCGGGCGGCATGATGGGGCCGGGCAAACGGCCATAGCCGCGACCAACGCGTCATAGGGCCGGGTGCGCGGCTATCGGGCGCAGCAGTCGTCGCCGCGCCAGGACTGGATGCCTTCCCACACTGCGGCGGCCGAAATGCCCAGTCCGATAACCGGATCGATCCACCAGCCGCCGGGCAAGGTTGCGGTGATCGTGAGGCCGGCCAGAACCGCGGCGGCCTGGGCAGCACAAAGGTAGTTTTGCGTGCCCTCGCCGGCGGTGGCGTTCGAGCCCAACTGCGCGCCCAGTTTGTGTTTGGCGCGGCCGAGCAACGGCATGGCTACGAGCGCGATCGCCGTGAGCACGATTCCGATGACGGTCGGTTCCGTGCGTTGTCCGCCGAGCAGGTGATGGATGGATTCGGCCGCGATGTAGGGGGCCAGCAACCAGAACGACACCGCAACCCCACGCTGGGCACGCCGCTCGGCGGTGTCGGACAGGGTTCGCGAGCCGGTGAATCGCCAGATCACGATCACGCTGGCCAGGCCCTCGACGGCACTGCCCAGCGCCCACCCGGTCAGCGCGATCGAGCCGGCGATCACGCCTTGCCAGAGCCCGACCGCACCCTCGGTAAGCATCCAGGCCAGGCTCAGCCAGGACAGCCACCGGGCCCAACGAGCCGCCCGGTGCCACCGCGCGTCAGGCAAACGCGGCCCGGACTGCGCTGGCAAGGCTGTGTCGCAGCAGCCGTGATCGTCCACCGCAGTGTCGTGCGTCGGGAAGTCAGCACCAGTCATCGGGTGTCCCCCGGAGTGCCATGCCTCCGCATACTGCCACCGCTTGAGCGGTCACTTCAACCGACCTTGATCGGCACCGTCACCGACTCGGTCGCGGCCGGCAGCCTCGTGGTGTCGACCACCAGGATCTCGCCGCTGTCCTGCGTGCCGTTGGGCAGCATCTTGGGCTTGAGCTGAAACGGCGGGGTGGCGGCCGGCCCGCCGACCAGCCCTTCGATCCCAAAGTCGCTGTCGTTGGCGATGATCAGCGTGTTACCGCCGTCGCGGCTGATGAGTCCCTCGACGTGGTCGTGCCCGAAGAAGTCACCCTTCGGGGACAGCGAACGCACCAGTCCCCCCAGGTCGAGCTTGAGCGTCTTGGTCGGAAGGGTGATTCCGGCGGCCCTGAGTTTGTCGGTGGCCGCCGCGTCGGTGCTCACCCCGACGAACGTCTCGATCGGGACGCCGTCGATCAGCAGGCCGCCGCCGTCGGCCCGATAGGTCGCCCCCGGCACCGTCGAGCGCGGTCCGACGTCGGTGGCACCAGTGATGTCGGCCGCGTAGATCTTCTTGTCGCCGTCGGGCTGCGGCCGGTCGTCACGTTCGTCGACCAGGAACGTGGTGGCGCTGACGGCGGTGATCTCCGACACCGCGACCTTCGTGTGCTGCGGATCGGCCAGCGGATAGAGGTACTCGTGCACGTCGGCGCGGTTGGCCAGGTTGATGGTCACGATGCGGGTGACCGGAACGGATCTGGCCGAGCCGGCCAGGCCCGGCGGGTTGAGGGCCGACTGCATGATGCCCACCAGCGTGCCGCCATCGGGCGTGATGGTCAGCCCCTCCATCCCTTGGTTCGGGCCGCGCAGCGACAGCTCGCCGGGCAACGTGCCGTCATACGGCGAAAGGCGTTCCAGCTCTTTGCCGTTGGCGTCGAAGTGGACGACGAACGGACCGTATTCGTCGGAGACCCAGAAGGTGCCGTCGGGCATGGCGACCAGGCCTTCGCTGTCCAGGCCGTGATCCGACGGTGGCAGCCGATTGCCGTTGAGGTCGACGAGCGACTCGCCGGTGGACGCCTGCGGGTCGACGACTCCAACCAGCGGCACGCCGTCCTTTCCGGTCAGCGTGATGATCTGCTCGAGCGACGCGATGCCGTCGCGGAGCTTGAGCTTGGCGATCTGCGGATGGAAAGTCGGTATGGGAAGGACCTTTTCGCCGGCGGTGCGCCCGTCGACGTTCGGGCCGCGATCGGACAGGCCGTAGATTTCGTCGGCGCTGCCGGGCACCGGGGCGATCGCGGACCCGTGCGCGTTGGCCTGCACGGCGACCTCGCCGACGATGAGCAGCGGCGTCTCGTCCTCGGCATAAAGCCGCACGGCGTGGCTGACGGTGACCGGAACCTGATCGGTGCCGGTGAAGCCGGCGTCCGGGGTGTAGGTCATCGCGCCGTACGCGCCGTAGGCGATGGTGCCGTGCGCGGGCTTGCCGAACGCGACCGGTGTGACGCCGCTGGTGGCCGTCAGCAGCTGGCCCGGCGAGATGGTCAGGGCCGTCCCGGGCCTGGTGGTCAGCTCTTTGAGGGGCGGCACCGACAGCGGGGGCGGGGGATCCGACGCGCAGGCCGCCACCGTCAGGAACACCAGCGCCGCCAGCAACGCACGCGACGACGTCAGGCGAGTGGATGCCATGAAGCCGATTTTTACGCGTCTAGCGCCGCTTATCGCGCACTTTGTAGGTAGAAGGCCATGACTTTCGCGACTCGTCGCCGGTCAGCGGGGTCCCCATCCCCCCGACCTTGACGTTGTAGGCCTCCTTGCCGGGGCCGACCTCGCGGTTGGCGTGCTCCTGCGCCAGGTAGTACAGCTCGTCGATGGTGGCCTCGTCGTAAGCGACGAACGACGTCTCCCGGGCGACGTCGTCGATGCCGGCCAGCATTCGCTCCGGCAGCACCCGCGACGCCAGCGCCGCCAGGCCCAGCAGCGAGAACGGGATGATCCAGTAGCCGACGTAGGACAACGGGGCCGGGTCCTGCAGGCCGGCGTTGCGGTCGACGATCGGCGGGATCACCGACGACACCGTCATGCCGGCGAACGCGGCGATCCAGACCCAGGACAGCACCCGCACCAGCCGGGCGAACAGCTCCGTCTTGACCACGTCGGCGGGGTGTTCGGCGGCGGCGGACTCCCGCACGAACGGCCGGCCGGCCAGCGCGCCGACGAGCGCGACCGCGAGGATCCCGGCGTTGCTCAGCGGCAGCAGCCACCGCTGACCAAACGAATCACCGAGCGCGAGGGCCAGGATTGTCAGACCTAAAAACGTTGCGAGAGTGCCAATTTGGAATATTTTGCCGCCGGGGGCGCCGGCCGCGAACGCCGCGGCCGCGATCGCCAGCGCGACCAGAGCGGCGGCGGCGAACGGGACGTTCCCGACCAGCACCCAGTAGACGATCCACGGCGCGAAACCAGACAGCATGCCCACGAGGGGCCAGTTTATGAGCGGCTCTTTCCGGTGCCGTCGGCGGCAAGGCTAACCGGTCGAATGCGTGTCCAGCGCCATCGCCAGGAAGTCGATGCGCCACAGCGACCGGAACAGCACGCGCGCGAATTCCTCGAGCTCGGCCCGGCGTTCCGGGGCGACGCCGCCCTGTGCCACCTGCTCGACGATCTCCCGAATCGTGCGGCGCCCGTCGACGTGGCGGACGAAGGCCAGCTGGGCCGGCTCGAGCTTCAGCTTGCCGCCCGGCAGGTGGATCTCGTCGCCGGACAGCAGGCACGCCGCCCGCGTCAGGGGAACGTAGTCGAGCGAGCCCGGCGCCGAGAAGTCGATCGTGTAGTCCTCCTTCGGGCGCTCGGGTCGGCAGGCGATGAAGAAATGGGTGGCATTGGCCGTTTGCAGGCGTTCCACCGCGGACCAGAGTTCGATGTCGGGCAATCGATTCAGCACGGATGTGAAAGCGTTCCCGGGCGCAAACACGTCGTGCGGGTAGTACGGCATTTTGTGAAACCATCCCTGAAACGCAAGCCCGGCCGAGCTGACGAGGTCCAGGCATTCCGCAACGGTGTAGCTGCGTTGGCGACTGTGCAAAAACGTGTCAACGAGGGCGCCGTCGGAACTCAAATCGAGCGCCCCGTTCAGATAGGTCCGGACGGGGTGGTCCGGCGGCAGCAGTGCGAGTGCGTCTTTGACCAGCTGGACCGACGCCTCGTCCTGCGTCAGTCCGAGGTCGCGGAAAAGCGATTCCAGTATCTCGACTCCGACCCGACCGTATTTCGCGTAGAGCATGACGCCCAGAGCGCCGTCCCTGCGCAGGCATTCGCCCAGCGCCGTTAGGCCCGCCAGGGGATCGGCCATGTGGTGCAGAACACCGCTGGAGACAATCAGATCAAAGTCGCGATTGAGCGACGACACCTCTTCGATCGGAAGCTGGTGCAGCTCGAGATTTTGCAACCCGTGTTTGTCTTTCAGGTAGCGCTCGTGATCCAGCGCCGCCCGGCTGACATCGATCGCCACCACCGTGGCCGCCCGATTCATGAACGCGAAGACCGCCGCCTGATACGTTCCGCAACCCGCAATCAGAATGTCAAGGTCTGGCTTGTACTCCTGGTTTGGCCACAGGACGCGATGGGCCCAGAAGGGATCGAACCAATCCCAGTGGTTCTTGGTCCACGCCTCCAGATCCATTACGGGCGGCGGATACTCCCACCGATCGTATTGGCGCGAGACGCCGTCGACGCGCGGGTCCTCGGGCACTTCGGCGCTGACTCCTTCGCGGTGCGGTGGCCTGTAACGAACCCGACCAACTTACTGCGCATTTCGCTATTGTTCTGTTCGGATTTTGCTGCCGCCACACGGCGCCACACCAAAGAAAGGGAATCGAATGCCCTCACCTCGCTGGCTGGCCGCGTTGGCCGTCCCCACGATGGCCGGCGCCGCGCTGCTCGGCAGCGCCGCGACCGCCGGTGCCACCACCCCCCAAGATGAGGCGTACCTTGCGCAGCTGCGCGCCGTCGGCCTGTCGTGGCCGCCGCAGACGGAAGAGGCGCTGATCGGTGAGGCGCACCTGATCTGCTACGACCTCACGTGGGGTTGGACGCCCCAACAGATCGCCGACGACGTTCACGCCCACTTGAACGCGAGGGGCGTGACCTTGTTGGACGTCGGAACCATGGTCAACGCCGCACACTCGACCTATTGCCCGGGGAACGTGTGCGACGCCCCCACCCTTTGCACGGGGATCTGACCGTCCCCGGCACGTGACCCGGACACCCTTATTGCGACAGCGACGTCATCCGCGGATAGAGGATTGCCGGGCCGAGCCATCGGGTAACGAACCGGCGTAGTGCGATTCCGTCGCGCTGCTCCTGCCCGGGATCGGTCAGGAGGGACTGCGCAGTGCGCAGCGTCATTTCGGCAAGCTCACCGAGCGCGTTGGCGTCGAAGCCGTGAAGCGTCCAATCCACATCGAGGCGGTGGAAAACCGACAGGCAGAATGCAATCGCGGTGTCCGCGGTCAGCGAGATGACGGCGTCGTCCTCCTGTCGCCGCGTCAGCAGGCTTTCCAGTTGTGGATCGCCGACGAGATTCTCGATTCCGAACGACACGCATTCGACGACCGCGATGACCGGGTCTTTCTGTCCGCTGGCGCGTTGTACAGCCTGGTCGATGAACCCGTCGACCGCACGCATCGCGCTGGCGATGAGCAGCGCGTCGGCGTTGGGGAAGTAGCGGTACACCGTCTGGCGGGTGACCCCGAGTTTCCGGGCGACGTCGGCCAGGCTTATCGCTGGTCCGTGTTCGGCGACGACTTCGTCCACGGCATTCAGAATGCGGGCGATTGCCTCCTCGTCCGAGGCGGGCGTCGATCCCGCCCAGCCGCGACTACGCATCCGCTGCCACAAGCATTTCGGCCACGAACTCGATCTCGAGTGTTGTGGGGCCGGTCATACCGAGCAGGGATTTCCACGGCGCCGGACCGACGCGATGGGGTGCAGACAGACGTCGGGTGAGGATGGTGAGTGCTTCCGCCAGCTCCCGCCGCGCGAGGTTGGCGCCCAGACAGTAGTGCGCGCCACCACCGAAAGTCAGAATCGCCGGCAGGTCGTTGCGCGCGATGTCGAACCGATCTGCATCGGCATAAATCGCTGGATCACGATTGGCCGCAAAGGTGTTCACGACTACGAAAGTCCCGGCCGGGAACAGGTAACCACCGAATTCGGCATCCTCGGTGGCGGTGCGCGGCGCGATACACACCGCCGGTGAGTGGCGCATGCTTTCCTCGACCGCCTGCATCGCAAGCTCGGGATGGTCGCGCAGCTTCGCCCACTGGTCCGGATGCTCGCAGAGCACCTGCACCGACGCGGCCAGTTGGTGTCGCGTCGTATCCGTTCCCGCCATCAAGAAACCGGCCACCAGCATGCGGAGTTCGTCGAGACTCAGCCGATCTCCGTCGCTCTCGGCGCGGATGAGCTCGGAAAGCAGGTCATCGGTCAGACTGTTCCGGCGGGCGGCGACCATGTCGTCGACGTAGGCGTCCAGCTCGCCCCACGCCCGCATGATCGCGCCTTCATCGAAGGTGGCGGCGGGCTGAAAATTGAAGGCCTTGAAGATTTCGTCGGTCCACTCTGAGAACAGGCGCCAGTCCTCGCGAGGCGCACCGATCAGCGCGCACATGATGGGGGTGGGGTAAGGCCGCGCGATGTCGCTGACAACGTCGCACCGTCCGGCGTCTGCTACCCGATCGATCAGGCCATTCACCACCTCGTGGATCGTGTCTTGAAGACCTGCTGTCGCGCGGGGAGTGAAGGCTCTCGAAACCAGTTTGCGCAGGCGCGTATGTGGCGGGCCGTCGAGGCCAAGCAGGCTGTTCGCCAACTTGTCGTACAACGGACCTGAGGTGACGCCCTGCGCTGCCAGCGTGATTCCGGATGGCATTCGAAACCTGTTGTCACGCAGCATGTCCCGGGCCATTTCGTAGGACAGGATTTCCGGGCCGAGGGGCCCGATGGCGATCGGTGCGCGCGCTTGCGCCTCTCGGACATCCTCGACGATGTCGTGCGGGGTGGCGGTGAGGCCGTAGTCGAACGTTGGGAGGCCGGCTTCGAAGACGCTGGGGGCGGTGCTATGGGCGTTCATCGATGTCTCAACCTCCGCTAGAGCCCAAACGGGCGCCGGATAACGACGTTTATATCAAGAATGTATGACCACCGCTACAAGTCGGTCAAGGTATTACAGGTATAAGGGGCACAGCGCCAGTGGCTGGTCATACGTTCTCTGCTATAACGTCCGAGCTGGTGGGTGCGATGGTTCGGACTCGCGGACTCAATTTGTAGTCGGAGTCAGCCCGTTGATGGCGAGTTGTCGGCGGTGATGGTCATAGTGCCGGCCGGGGTAGCGGTACACGTCGGCCAACGTCATCGACTCGTGAAAGTACGGGTCCCAGCGCGTCGGGAAATACATGGCTCGGCGAAGCGCGGTCTCGTCCCGTGCGGCCAGTGTGCGTTGCAGCGCGTCGATGACGCGATCCATCTTCGCTTCCATACGTGTGCGGTTGTAAACGCGCGCCGCGAGGCACGTTCCGAAGTAATTGATCCGATGAAACAGCGGTGTCGCTGCGTCGAGCATCCGGGCGAACCCACGGCTGAGCGGTCGCGGTGATCGGCCAAGTATCGCGACGAGTACAAGCAGCCGCTGCACAACCATGTAGCCGAACACCATGTGGAACAGAAGTTGCTCGTTGGTCCACCGTGTCCCGGAGGTTCGCCTGGACCACTCTTCGGTCCCGACGACCAGTAGCACGCGATGAAAATCGGCTCGCGCGCGCTCCAGATCGTTGGCTATGGCCGCTATGTCACCGGTCGGTCGCAGCATCGCTCACCTCACTGGGTGATTGCTTCTCAGCAGCAGGCGGTGCTGGTGGCAGCCACGTCGGGGGGCGCGTCAGCGGCGTTGTCGCCGCTGCAAGAGCAGCCGCCTGTTTCCTCGGCGGCCGGCAGGTCGGCCCCCGTGCCGAACGTTTCCGCATCCGACAGGACGGTGTAGACCTCCCACCCCTCGCCGGCGGGCCCGGTGACCCAGGCCTTGTCCTGCGTGGCGTAGCAGCACGTGGTGCCGATTTCCGCTTCGGGAAGCATCCCGCCGCTCGCGAGTCGCGCGATTTCTTGGTGCACCTTCTCAGTCGTCTCCACTTCGACGCCGAGGTGGTTGAGAGTGCCGCCGTGGCCGGGATTTTCCAGCAACACCAGTTTCAGCGGGGGCTCGGCGATCGCGAAGTTGGCGTAGCCGGGTTTGACCTTGGCCGGTCCGGTGTCGAACAGCTTGGAGTAGAACGCGATTGCCTCATCGAGGTCGTCGACGTTGAGGGCCAGCTGCACGCGAGACATGATGGTTCCTTCCTTCGGTGCGATTACGTTGTCGTGGCGTTGGGCAGGAGCTCTGCGATCAGTGACTCGACGCGCCCGGCGATGTCGTCGCGGATCGCCCTGACGGCGGCCAGGGGTTGGCCGGCGGGGTCGGCAAGTTTCCACTCGCGGTAGGACACCCCGGGAAAGTAGGGGCAGGTGTCGCCGCAGCCCATGGTGATCACGACGTCGCTGGTCTGTACCGACTGGGCGGTCAGGACTTTTGGCGTGGCGGCGGTGACGTCGACGCCGATTTCGGCCATCGCGGCGACGACGATCGGGTTGATCTGGTCGGCGGGTTCTGTTCCGGCGGAGCGAACTTCGATGCGATCGCCGGCGATGCGGCTCAGCAATGCGGCGGCCATCTGCGAGCGTCCGGCGTTGTGGACGCAGACGAACAACACACTGGGCTTATCGGCCATCGGCCCCGGCCTTTGCCTGCGGCTCCGACCGGAACAGCCGGGAGCGCATCGCCAAGGAAACATAGACGAGCCCAACCAACACGGGCACTTCGATCAGCGGTCCGACCACCCCGGCCAGGGCTTGACCCGAGGCCGCGCCATAGGTGGCGATCGCCACCGCGATGGCCAGTTCAAAATTGTTGCCGGCGGCGGTGAACGCCAGCGTCGCGGTGCGCGCGTAGCCCAAGCGCAGCAGGAAGCCGAGGGCATACCCGCCGGCCCACATGATCGCGAAGTAGGCCAGCAGCGGCACGGCGATGCGGGCGACATCCCATGGCCGGGAGGCGATTTGGTGGCCCTGCAAGGCGAACAGGATGACGATGGTGAACAGCAAGCCATACAGTGCCCACGGACCCACCCGCGGCAGGAACGTCGTCTCGTACCAGTGGCGACCCTTGGCCCGTTCACCCAGTCGGCGCGACAGGTATCCGGCCAGCAGCGGAATGCCCAGGAAGATGAGCACGGACTTCGCGATCTGCCATGGGGACACGGCGATGCCGGTTTGCGGCAGGCCCAGCCAGCCCGGCAACACCGACAGGTAGAACCAGCCCAGCGCGGCGAACATCACCACCTGAAACAACGAGTTCAGGGCCACCAGCACTGCCGCGGCTTCGCGGTCCCCGCACGCCAGGTCGTTCCAGATGATGACCATGGCGATGCAGCGGGCCAACCCCACGATGATCAGCCCCGTGCGGTAGGCGGGCAGATCCGCAAGGAGCAGCCACGCCAGCGTGAACATCAATGCCGGACCGATCAGCCAGTTGAGCGCCAGCGAGGACACCATCAGCTTGCGGTCCGTGGTGACCTCGTCGAGCCGGTCGTAGCGGACTTTGGCCAGCACCGGGTACATCATCACGAGTAGGCCCATTGCGATGGGCAGTGAAATGCCTTGGACTTCAACGGCACTGAGCGCCGAGCCGAGGCCGGGAATGAGTCGGCCCAGCAGTAGCCCCGCGGCCATCGCAACACCGATCCACACCGGCAGGAATCGGTCCAGGGTCGAAAGCCGGGTCGCCACCGCGTCCGGGGCGGACGCGGTCGTCGGGTTTGCGGTCAAGGTCCGCACCCCGGGGTGGTGGCCGTCAAGGCCTGGTCGTCAACATGCAGGGCCGAAGACAGCCGGCGTAACGCCGAGGGAATCACCCAGTAGTACACCCAGGTGCCCCGCCGCTCGCAGTCCAGCAGCCCGGCCGAGCGCAGCAGCTTGAGGTGATGGGAAATGGTCGGCTGGGAGACGTCGAAGGTCGCCGAGATCTCGCACACGCATGCCTCGCCGCCGGGGTGGCTGGCGATCAGGCTCAGCAGTCGCAGGCGCACCGGGTCGCCCAACGCCTTGAACATCGCCGCCAACTCCGCAGCCTGCGGCTCACCCAGGGCGGCCACGCTCAGCGAAGGGCAATACCCAGCCTCGGCCTGATTCGACATCCTTCTATATAAGCATTCATCGAATCAGGGCGCAACAGTGACCTGCCGACCACCGCATTAGGAGTCGCGCAGCCTCGAATCAGCCTTCGGGCCGCGAGCGCCAACGGCGACGGAGCGATCTTCCACATCGCGTCATCGGCGGGATCCCAGGCGTATCGAGGAGTCAGGCCGTCGAGCAACTCGCGAAGCGCGGGAAGCTGCAGCTCGTCCGCGGACCACCGGTAGAGCGTGTCGAGTCTCGGCTGGATGACGCCGATGTCCAACAGATGGCCGAATCCAAGCTCGGCCGCGCCGTAGTTCTCCACGTCGTCGCCTAGCGGATAGCGGTCGGGCAGTACCCGACTCAGCGACAGGAAGATGCCGGTCATTCCGACGCGCGGATCACCCAGCGGCCGGCCCAGCGGCGCAAGCCAACCCAGCGCCAACCGGGGGGCCGACACCAGCGCGTGGGCGAACAGCACGCGCAGCAGAACGACATTGAGAAAGAACCGTTCGACACGGCGTTCGGCCGCCGCAAGTGGCAGGTTGGCCAGGTAGCCCGCGACGATGCTGGTGTTGTGGGCTCGATACCAACTGCGCGCGGTCGGTCGCCGGATGAACTCGAGATGCGCGGCCACGCCGGGGCCAGAGGGCGGGCCCGCGTAGCCGAAGGCGAGCGCCCGGGCTTCGGCGGTGTCGCGCAGGAGTCCTTCGTTCATCGCCCGCCACCACGGGCTCCCGGGGGACGGGTCCGTTGGGGGGTTCAACAGGCCCCGCCGAAGTTGCCATCGCATGAATGCCGACGCCGCCCGCCGGTAGGGAAGGTACCCGCGGTCGACGGCATCTGGGACTTTGTACATCTGACGCAACAGCGCCAGCCGTCCCATCGGATCATCACGGACCGGCTCGACCGCCGAACGAGCGTGAGCGGCAGCCGTCTTAGCTTGCACACCAGCCCCTTGCTTACCCCGCTTCGAATTCGCCTCCGACGGCTCACGACTGCCCACCGGACCGGTCTGGTGCCCCCAGTCGGACTCGAACCGACACTGGGCGGATTTTAAGTCCGCTGCCTCTGCCAATTGGGCTATGGGGGCCCGGCGGCGAATCTAGCGTGCGAAGCACCGTTCCGGGGCGTCGCGATCACCGAAAAATCGGCAAAATTCCACGGGTGCGTGCCGGCCGCTCGTGGCCTAGGATGCGCGCGCCGCACCCCAATTGATGCCTCGCGCGGGGTTCTCAGATGACAGCGCTATGTCGCCCGACAGGACCTTGTTAAAACTGCTCGCGCCGGCGTTAAGAAGCCGTAAACGCCCGTCACCCTAGCCTTTTCCGTCGGGACTGTGGAGTTGTGCCTGGTTAACCTTACGCCGACGCACAGGGGCCGTTACGCCAACGCACAGGTCGATCCCCCGGAAGGGAGATCGGCATTTTTCCGAACACGAGGAGCACCAGATGTCATTTCTGACAGCAATCCCCGAAGAGTTGCTCGCCGCCGCCCAGCAGCTGGAGGGCATCGGCAACTCACTGACGGCACAGAATGCGGGCGCCGCGGCACCGACAACCGCGATTGCTCCTGCGGCCGCCGACCAGGTATCAACCTTGCAGGCGGGAATCTTTTCGGCGTACGGCACCCTTTATCAGCAGCTCGCCACCGAGGCTCAGGCAATTCAGCAACAGTTCGTGAGCACACTGGGCTTGAGTTCCGGCACCTACAGCTCGACCGAAGCCGCCAACGTGGCGGCGGCAACCCCCGTCGACGCCCTCTCCAGCCAGATCAGCACGCTGCTCGGCGGACCACTCACAAGCCTGACGTCGACGGCGGGGCCGTTCAGCCTGTCGGGCAACCTCGCCAACTTCGGCAACATCGGGTTTGGCAACTGGGCCTCCGCCGGTTCCGACCTGCTCGGGATGGCCGGTGGTGGCCTGCTGCCCGCGGCCGCCAGCGACACGGGTGACGCCGCCGCGGCCGCCGGCGCCGCGGACGCTGCCACGGCTTCCAGCGTCACCCCTGTTGGTGGCGCGGGCATGGCCGGGATGCCGGTAGCGGGCATGGGCAGCGCGACCATGGTGGGCAAGTTGTCGACCCCGCCGAGTTGGGCCGGCAGCTTCGTCTCGGCCACAAGCCCCGCGACCGCGGTGCAGACCGTGGGCTGGACCGCCGCCGCGCCGCAGGCCGGCACGGGAACCATCGTGCCCGGTATGCCCGGCCTGGGCGCGGCCGCGCGCAACAGCGCCGGCTTCGGTGCGCCGCGCTACGGCGTCAAGCCGATCGTCATGCCCAAGATCAAGGCCGTCTAAGCGCGACCCGGTCGCCTACCCCCCAAAAAATTCGGAAGAACGGATACACAAATGGTTTTGGATTTTGCAGCATTGCCCCCCGAGATCAACTCCGGACTCATGTACACGGGTGCCGGTGCGGGCCCCCTGACGGCGGCGGCGACGGCGTGGAGCAACCTGGCCGCCGAGTTGAGCACCACGGCGACGTCGTGGGAGTCGATCATCGGAACGTTGACCGGCTCACAGTGGACGGGCGCCGGGTCGGCGGCGGCCGCGGCGGCCGCCGAGCCTTACATCAGCTGGCTGACCACCACCGCCGCCGCGGCCGAGCAGGCGGGCGCTCTCGCTTCGGCGTCGGCGGCCGCCTACGAGGCGGCCTTCACCGCGACGGTGCCACCGCCGGTGATCGCCGCCAACCGGGCTCAGCTGGCGGCGCTCGTCGCGACGAACTTCCTGGGCATCAACACACCGGCGATCATGGCCACCGAGGCCCTGTACGCGGAGATGTGGGTTCAAGACGCCATCACGATGTACACCTACCAGGCCGCCTCGGCGGCGGCCGCGGCCTTGCAGCCGCTGACGCCGGCGGCACCCACGGCCAGTCCGGCCGCGGCCGCCACCCAGGGCGGCGCGGTTTCGGCGGCGTTCGCGAACGCTGCCGCGGCACCGGCCGCGAACGGACTGGGTTCGATCCTCAGCCAAATCTTCACGCCCGGCGAGGCCATCGGGACCAACCTGTGGAACGCAGTGCAAGCGGCCGGCCTTGGGAACCTGGCGACCAACCTGGACGGCCTCCTGGGCACGCCGGCCGTCCTCAACGCCCTTAACGGCGCCGTCAACACCGGGGCGTGGTTCACGATGAACGCCATCCCGACCGGGGTGTCGCTGGGCCACACCCTCGCCGCCGCCGCGCCGGCGGCGACCGCGAGCGATGTCGTGCCGCTGGCCGGTGGTGCGGCGATCGGCGAAGGGGCCCTGGTGAACAGCGTGACGGGGGGCGGGGCGTCGGCCGCTCTCGGCGAAGCGTCGGCGGTCGGGGGCCTCTCGGTCCCGGCCGGCTGGTCTTCGGCCGCCCCGGCGACGTTGGCCTCGTCGACCGCGCCGCTCGAGGGCTCGGGCTGGACCGCCGCGACCGAGGAACCCGTCGCGGCCATGCCCGGCATGCCCGGAATGGCGGGCGCGGCCAAGGGTGCCGCCTACGGCGCCGCCCCGCGGTACGGCGTCAAGCCGATCGTCATGCCTAAGCAGGTCGTCGTCTAACGGGAAAAGGAAAGGAGGGCATTTCCCAGTTAGACGAGCGAATAACGGGTAGGCCCTGACCTATCCATGACGCGGCTACTTCCGCGTCGGTCACAAACTTCGACAGTCGAAAACTCGAGAAAAGGAGAAAAGGCAACATGGCAACACGCTTTATGACTGACCCGCATGAGATGCGGGCGATGGCGGGCCGCTTTGAGGTCCACGCGCAGACCGTTGAGGACGAGGCTCGCAAGATGTGGGCGTCGTCGATGAACATCGCCGGTGCCGGCTGGAGTGGCCAGGCGCAGGCGACGTCCTACGACACCATGGGTCAGATGAATCAGGCCTTCCGCAACATCGTGAACATGCTGCACGGTGTGCGCGACGGGCTGATCCGCGACGCGAACAACTACGAGCAGCAAGA